>CAZEIM010000099.1:0-1526 GCA_964512145.1 uncultured Flavobacteriales bacterium | reverse complement strand
CAACTAATCAATAGGTTTTAATTTTCCCTTTGAATAAGATATAAGGCACATTATAAACAATGGCAAAAATGAAATAAATTAAAAATGCAGAATAAAGTGAGGCTACAAACCTTTGGCCATCTAGAAACCAAAAGAGTGGGCTCATCACAAAAAATTGAAATAAAAACAGGTGATATAAATTTAAGCTACTCTTTTCTAAACAATATTTTCTAATTTTAAACCCGAGTATTGCAATTAGAACAATAACCGCCCCCCCCAATAATAAACCGTTGGTAAAGACAGCATCCAATATCAGGTTTGCATTGGGAATCATTCGTTCTACTGTGTCCCAGCCTAAGTAGTTTATGCCTAGATACTCAACGGTCGTGTTATATTCAGGAACAAATCCGAAAACCTTGAAAATCGGTAAAAAGTAAATTTGGAGCAAACTTAATCCATAGCTTTTTGGTTCAGCGTCAGAAATTATCCAAAAAATAAGTTGGTCAAACCCGGTTGCCAATCTGATTAAAAATTTCTTGCCACCTTCTACGCCACTCTCAGCAAAACCAATCTTTACCAGAAATAATGGAAAAGTGATTAGAAAAATAAATCCTATGCCATAAATAACTTTGTAAAACCTTGGAGAAATTTTTTTTAGTTCGATTTTTTTCAAAAACAAGTAGTTAATCATTAATAAAGGAATCAGAATAAATGATCCTTTGCTAGCTGAAAGAATAGCACCTGCCACAATTATTATTACACTTATTAAATTAATAACTTTCACTTTTCTGCTTTCACTAAAGGCCATTAATAATAAAGGTAGAATAAACAGTCCTTGGCTCAACCACCAAAGAATTCTACTATTCTGGTTCATTAAATATCTTGAGTTTACTCCATCTGCGATCAGCAAAGGTATTGCTCCAAAAAGCACATTAATTATTAAATTCAGGGCAAGAATAATAAAAACCATTATAGATAAAGTGATTTGTGCTTTCTGGTCAGTTTTTAGAAACGGCGGTTTGTATTTGTTGATCCTCCCGGACAAACTTGCTGATACAAAATAAAGTATGAATAAAACTAAAATGATCCAGTATGCTTTCCCAACAGTGATATAAAATGGAATGGAAAAAATAACGGAGTAAAAGGAAATAAGTATTATTTCGATATGTAATGGATCAAATAAATTTAATATGGTCTTCCTAAATAGGATTCTAAAAAAAATATAAAAAGCAAGTATCGTACCTAAAAGCAGGAAAAGATTGGAAATTAAAAAATCAAGTTCCATTTATGGCAATATAAGATAATATTACGTACTTTTAATTTCCAGATAGAATACGTTTTTAAACTAATAATGCCTTATTTAAAATAATAATGGGACAAGAACAAGAGACTTTCTACAAACAAAAAGACAGTTGCTCAAAAAAACGATAAAATTAAGGGATCATCGTGAAACCGAGTGGGTAAATTTAAGGGGTCAATGTGTCTGGAATCCGCACTGGGAGCGGATAAGAAAAGGATTGAAGGGGTTCAAAAACTTGTAAGAATAA
>CAZEIM010000098.1:1606-1865 GCA_964512145.1 uncultured Flavobacteriales bacterium | reverse complement strand
TGCGTAGCCTAAATAACAACCAGCAGCACATTTAGTACCATCAAATATATCACAATGACCAGTAGCTCCAAAAGCTATATCATCATATGGAAGCATTGTATAAATACCACGGGTAGGGCTATTATTTTTTATATAATCATTAAATTTTTGTGCAGCAGTACTAGTAGAATCGGAAACAAATTTTATATGATTTGGATTAGATGGATATACACCAAATGTCTTTTTCATCCATGCATTTAATGCTTTTGCATTTAAAAAA
>CAZEIM010000098.1:253-1577 GCA_964512145.1 uncultured Flavobacteriales bacterium | reverse complement strand
CCACCCTGAAGTGTTTGACCAGGTATATTTGGAATAGTAATTCCACAACCATTCAATGCGATTGAAACTTTAAGTGCACAACTATTATTTGTTTGACTTGGATAATCTAACCTAGCTTGTAAAACAGCACCTCCTACATAACCATAAATGTTGTCTGCTCCAGTCATATAACTACCGTCAGAATTACGAGGATAAGCGTTATTATAAGCTTGCCAAGATGGTAAATTTTGTTGAGGAAAAGTTAAGTTAGGGTTATTCCAATAATTACTATCAAAATTAAAGTCCCTACCCTCGACTTGTGTCATATATAAGTTTTCAAGCTTAAAAAAATCTGTTATTAAGTTTTCATAAAGGTAATCCACAATCCCATTTGCTGTTTCATATTCAGCATCATTCTGAACAAAATTTTTAATATCGAAGATTTTATCTGTATTAGCGTCTAATGGGTTGTTATATAAGAAAGAATAGAATGCCCATAAGTTAAATCTATTATTATTTATAAAAGTTAAATTATTATAAGTATCATTCACTTTAAAATTATAGAAGTTATTTAAAGCTTCCGTCATTTTTGGCTTGAGTTTTGCTTGAAATTTTTCATAAATTTTCATTTTTGGCTTGTTTTTTTTAAAAGTATTGCCATTATCAATACAAAAATCTACGAGATAGTTATAAATAAAAAGATTATTATTTATTAAATCTTGTAAATTTTTGTCTAATTCGCTTCTAAAAGATGCTACTTCCCCTGCAAGCATAAAATTTTGATTAGTAGGGTCTGCATCACCATTGTAAGGACTAGGTACAAATATACCCATATCATTTCCTCCGCCACCTGTATTTCCTCCACCAGGAGTTGATGGTATTCCGGGAATGTTATTTCCTGGATCTTCAAAACCAGTCCACATGTAAGAAATTGTAGTTGTAACACACCTATAACAAAGATCGCAAATACCACTTGCACATTTTCCACGACCATTACAATGCCAATTGGTAAGTGTAATTACAGTTTCATAACCATCTGTGAGTGACATCCTATTATAGACCATTTCAGAACGCTCAAGTACTTTTGCATCTGTTGTATCAATTTTTTCAGTATTAAAAAATATTATTTCATTCCATTCTTCACCTAATTTTTCATATACCAAATTGTAATACTCATTTCTCTCAAGGGTTTCTGTAATAGGGAAAATTCTAAAAGTATATGTTTTTTTATTATTAACAGGATTTGTATACGTCTTTATACCTGTTGTATCAATAATAAATTCAGTTGCGATATCTCTAGCCATGAAACCTCTTGTAGTCATGCTAATATTAGCTTTCTTGATAT
>CAZEIM010000098.1:0-229 GCA_964512145.1 uncultured Flavobacteriales bacterium | reverse complement strand
ATCAAATTTATTAATCCCTGTTTCCTCTTTAAATTGTTTAAAAGAAATTTCATTTCTTTTAGTATTAAAACCATGTTCATGCGAATGATTTTGATGTTCAAGATTTTCTAAATCTTCGTTAGTACAACTAAAAAATAAAATTGTAAAGAAAAATACTGCAAAAATTTTAATCTGGTTTTTCATATATAAATTATTTAAGGGTTTCTTTTTTTTTCAATTTTTTCAAATT
>CAZEIM010000097.1:918-1895 GCA_964512145.1 uncultured Flavobacteriales bacterium | reverse complement strand
TAATTGCTTTCTTTTTTCATCTCCTCGCCAGTAAATGAAAAAAGAAAGTAATTCCATATATTCTGGTTAATTGCTTTCTTTTTTCATCTCCTCGCCAGTAAGCTCCAGATATTTTAGTAAGTTTAACAGCCTTAATAAAAGATGTATCGGGAATATGTGGTCCTCTGCATAAATCGGTAAAATTGCCCTGAGAATAAAATGTAATTTCACCATCTGCTAAATCTTCCAACAACTCTAGCTTATACTCATCCCCTTTATTTTTAAAGTATTCAAGCGCTTCTTTTTTTGATATTTCCTTTCTGTAATAGGTGTTTTTTTGATTGGCTAATTCCAACATTTTTTCCTCAATTTTTGGAAAATCATTTTCGGATATACTAAAATGACCTAAATCTACATCGTAATAAAAACCCTGTTCAATGGGTGGGCCAATTCCAAATTTTACTCCTGGGTATAATGCTTCTAATGCCTCTGCTAATAAATGTGCCGATGAATGCCATAATGTAGATTTACCTTCGGTATTTTCCCATTTTAACAACTCCAACGTACAGTCACTCTGAATAGGCAACAATAAATCAACTACCTTATCATTCATTTTGGCTGCCAATACATTACGCGCCAAACCTTCACTAATAGATTTAGCCACATCCAAGGCATGAATTCCATTTGGATATTCTCGAATATTTCCGTCCGGAAAAGTAATTTTAATCATGTATAGTATTAAATTATGTGGCAAAAATAGTAATAATGTTACATATTAAATACACTTAATGTGAGATATATACACAGATTATATGTAGAATAAATAGATGATTTTTTAGCCTTAAAGTAACATTCATCACATTATTTGATTATTTGAATAACTATTTTTACGTAATAAGTATATAATATGCGTAATATGATTTTATATTTTTTTCTTTTATTTTCAAGTTTTACTGCTTGTAAAAAAGATGTGTCCATTGCAAATAATGTCACGTTAT
>CAZEIM010000097.1:0-905 GCA_964512145.1 uncultured Flavobacteriales bacterium | reverse complement strand
ACAGCAGGATTTACTCTTTTTAAGAGAGGAAGAAAACTTAGCCTTTGATGTTTACAAATATTGTTATGATACCTATAAAGTTTCCATTTTCTTAAATATTTCATCCAGTGAGCAAAATCATATAAATAGTGTATTAAATATGTTAAATAAATACAACTTACCTGATCCGATGATTAACAATGGTGCCGGTGTTTTTCAAAACCCTGCTTTGCAAAATTTATATTCGAATTTAATTACTATGTCAGACTCATCCTTAATTCATGCGCTAAAAGTTGGTGCTACTATTGAAGACTTAGATATATTCGATATTCAAAATTTGTTAGCTCGCACAAAAAATGAAGATTTAGTTAAAGTATATAATAACTTAATGTGTGGTTCTCGCAATCATTTACGAAGTTTTGTTGGTCAATTAAATTCCAACTCATCCAATTATTCTCCCCAATACATTTCCGAAGAATATTATACCCAAATAATGGGTGCTTCCCAAGAGCAGTGTGGTAAAAATTAACATCGGAATTTAAGTTATACTTGAATTATCCTTAAAATGTATTCTACTTTTTGTTTGGAATTACAGTAAGGTAAGTCGTGAGTGTTTAACCATTGATCATTAGAAAACTTACTGCCCTAGAGTAAAAGAATCATTTTATTGTTGAGTTTTATACACTTATGCAAACCATTTTTGTGTTTTAAATTTTGTATTTTCTTTTCATACTTTTTTAGAAAAAGTATTGCAAAAACATAAACCAAGGAAAAGCGCTGCTTACTCCATAGCCACGGGTTTAAACCCGTGGCTATGGAGTTTTAAATCATGTGATTTTGGAAGACTTTGATTACTTAAAGAATATTTCTGGTTGATTTTATAATCTTTATAAGTGATACTGATATTTTTTGCGAGAATAGTTATT
>CAZEIM010000096.1:0-1972 GCA_964512145.1 uncultured Flavobacteriales bacterium | reverse complement strand
TCCTTTTGCTAATGTAGATATCGATACACAAGAAGACTTTGATTATGCAGAGTATTTGCTTAACAAAAAGAACTTTTAACCCATTATCTAACACTTTAAACCAAATAAAAATGAATCCCTACATAGAAATAGCAGGAAGAAAAATAGGACCCGATTTTCCACCATTAGTTATCGCTGAAATCGGCATTAATCACGAAGGTTCTTTGCAAGTAGCTAAAGAAATGGTTGATGCTGCACATAGAGCAGGAGTTGAGGTAGTGAAACACCAAACCCATATTGTTGCTGACGAAATGAGTGGTGCTGCTAAAAAAGTTATTCCAGGTAATGCTGATGTTTCCATTTACGAAATTATGGAACGTTGTGCTTTAAACGAAGAAGATGAATTAGAATTGAAAAATTATGTGGAAAGTAAAGGCATGATTTTCATTTCAACTCCTTTCTCGCGAGCTGCAGCCGAGCGTTTGAAAAAGTTTGATATTCCAGCTTATAAAATTGGTTCGGGAGAATGTAATAATTATCCTTTGTTGGAGCATATTGCTTCTTTTGGAAAACCTGTTATTTTAAGTACGGGTATGAATACCATAGCAAGTATTCAAAAAGCGGTAGCTATTTTTGATAAACACAATATTCCAGTGGCTTTATTGCATACGACGAATTTATATCCCACTCCAATTCATTTGGTACGATTTGGCGCTATGATGGAAATGCATCAAGCATTCCCTGATAAAGTTTTTGGATTATCGGATCATACCTTAAATAATAACGCTTGTTTGGGTGCGGTTGCTTTAGGGGCTTCCATTTTAGAACGCCACTTCACCGACCACATGAACCGAACAGGTCCAGATATTGTATGTAGTATGGATGAGCAAGCTGCAAAAGAACTAATCATCAATAGTGCTGAAATGGCTCAAATGCGAGGTGGAACCAAAAAACCCGCTGATGAAGAACAAGTAACTATTGATTTCGCTTTTGCAACGGTTTGTTCTATTGCCCCAATTAAAAAAGGAGAAGTGTTGACCAAAGAAAATATTTGGGTAAAACGTCCCGGAACAGGAAAAATTTTAGCGGAGCATTTTGATTCGTTATTAGGAAAAAAAACCACAAGAGATATTGCCCATGATGAGCAATTGGATTGGGATTACATTAATTAATTAGTTGAATAATGAGAAAAATTATAAAAAAAATAAAAAAGTTATTTCAGAAAAAAAATGAATTACTTTTATCAAGCAAAGAAGTTGAATGGGCTCATTATTACCATGATAGTATAAGAGGGATTGATTTTATTGAAAAACTTAATCTAAACATTGGTAGATGGGCGGGTAATTACACTTTTTTTTATTTACTAAATAGAATTTTAAATGATTATCAACCCAAAAGTGTTATTGAATTTGGATTAGGTGAATCTAGTAAGTTTATATCTAAATATGTTGAAAATAAATTGTATGATACTAAACATATAATTGTTGAGCAAAGTATAGAATGGAAAGAATCATTCCTTACTCGATTTAATCTTTCAAAGAATACTTTAATTGATATTTGTGAATTAAGGCAAATTGAGGTTAAAGGTTTTAAGGTTAATTCATATTCAGATATAGAAAAATATACAAATCAGAAGTTTGATTTGTATATAGTTGATGGACCTTTTGGTAGTATAAGGTATTCAAGGTATGACATCGTAAATATTGTTAAGAATCTCCAGTTAGGTGATGAGTTTATTATAATTATTGATGATTATGATAGAATTGGTGAAAAAGAAACAACAAATGATTTGGTATCTCTGTTTGATGAAAAAAAAATACCAATATATTTTTCAGTATATGAAGGGAAGAAAAGTGTTGCAATTTTAGCAACCGGAAAATATAGATATACAAATTCATTGTAGTAAAAAAATATTCTTTGATAGAAGTGAATAACATAAAAAAAATCCTATTTCTTACCGGTACTCGTGCCGATTTTGGTAAAATAAAATCCT
>CAZEIM010000095.1:402-2163 GCA_964512145.1 uncultured Flavobacteriales bacterium | reverse complement strand
AGCCAACGCCGGCTCGCCGTTTTTTCGGGCTGAGGCTCTTGTGCTGCCGAATAGCAATGAGATGGATCATTAATTAAAAAGTTCAAAGATTTCTTTCAAAAGAATGTGGCTGCTCTATAAACAGAAAAAGCCGGATTCCTCCGGCTTTTTCTGTTATAACAATCCTGTTATTTTACCTCATTTATTTTATAAGTGTCATTCTCTTTCTTTACGGACAAATTAACAATTACTTTTTCTTTAATAATCTTATTTGAAGGGTCTTCCGTATTTACAATGTATGAAACAATGTAACTATTAACTTTAGTTAAATCTTTAGTTATTGTCAGTGTTTTTATTGATTCATCATCTGTGCCGTAATCATTTGTAAATATATCATGGTCTAAACCCTGCTCCTGAAAAAGTTTTTTAAGTTCAACTCTCAAGCTATTGGTACAATAAACCTGATGTAAAGAATCTAACTCATTCATAAGAACATTTGGGGTACTTTTTTTTGCCCATGCTTTGTGATACGCTGTATAAAAATCCTTAAGCATTACTTCCACTTGTTTTTCATCGCTTTGAGAATGAACACAGCCAGTAGAACCAAACAGCATAAAAATTGCTAAACATAAAATTAATAAAGTATTCATATTTAATATCTTTAAATGTTTTTCATTAATCACCCCCATCCGTAAATAGTAGACGGGGCATTACAACATTCTAATCTCATCAATTATCAAGCACATTATCAATTTTGAAAACTCCATCCTCTTTGGCTACTACAACAAAAATTTGTACTTTTTGGATTTTCTTTTTATAATCTATTCCTGTTACAACTGCATCGTAAATAATTAAATAAGTGTTATCTCTCGTTTTGTCCTTTGTGATGGACATTGTTTTCAAAGATTCTATATCTTCGGTATAAACATCATTTAATAAAACATCATGGTCTAAGCCGTGTACTTCAAATATTTTTTTTAATTCTTTTTGAAACCTTTTGGTGCAATACTTCTTTTGAAGAGAATCTAATTTCGGTTTAAGTATGTCTAATCCACTATTCGCAGATACAGTATTGTATGCAACATAAAACTCTTCTAGCATGGAAATAACTTGTTTTTCTTCATCCTGAGCACGTATACAACTAATATTGCTCAAAATTAAAATGCTAGCTATGATTAGAATTAATTTTTTTTTCATAAATATTTTTTTAGTTTACCATCTATATATTGTGAAGTTATTTGCTTTCCTATAACCATAACCAGGCCAATCTCCATTTTCAAAAAAGTCAGAGACCCACTGATTACCATTATACATGTTAATATGCCCATGTATACTACCTCCTGTGTAATTCTGAAAAACTCTTATATCACCTTTTAGAGGTTCGTAATTTGTTCGATTAACAGTGCTAAACCCCCATTTTGTCAAATATGGGCCATAATCTTTTGCAGAATTAGGACGATTTGAAGTGTTGATTCCACCTGCTTCTAATGATAACCTAACAG
The DNA here is from genome assembly GCA_964512145.1 of uncultured Flavobacteriales bacterium. Lineage (GTDB taxonomy): Bacteria > Bacteroidota > Bacteroidia > Flavobacteriales_G > JALEGO01 > CAYOHR01. Next base: position 682 of record CAZEIM010000095.1, on the reverse strand, counting down.
CTTTTGCACATTTTCCACACGTGGCTTTATCATATTTAGGATAAGCATGTTCATTTAAATAACTTACAGCATTGTCAATATTAAATCCAGGCTTACCACCTTGTCCTTGTGATATATTATTTCTTTCTAATGCATTTCTAAAATCGTTTTTATTAACATCTAAGGCAATGGGTTTGGCAGTTTGAATATGGTCGCCTTGGCTGTTTTCTTTAGAGAAATTTACAATCTGAAGATTATCTCCGCCCTTATCGCTTAACCAATTTACTTTTATTGTACCGTC
>CAZEIM010000095.1:0-332 GCA_964512145.1 uncultured Flavobacteriales bacterium | reverse complement strand
ATTCCCGGCACAATACATAAACGGGCTCAGGCTGGGGTATTTATCCGCCATCGGGTCCACACTTAGCCACACAGAAATATCGCTCATGTAATACCTTGCTCCAAAGTAGCTGTATTGGGTTTCCTCATCTTTTTCTTTGGCGGAGAAACTTGTTGCCTTTGATTTCGGTGTATGACTGTTTGGCATAAACATACATTTGCGTTGTAAAGATATTAAAAATTGTTGAGTGATGAAGTTTTTTTCTCTGTACTTTTTTTCTTGATTAAAAAAGTACCCAAAAAAATCAAGAAAAAACGATGCTTCTGCCCGCTCTGCAAAATACTTGAAAATCT
>CAZEIM010000094.1:0-2226 GCA_964512145.1 uncultured Flavobacteriales bacterium | reverse complement strand
TTTCTAATGCGGATTTTGGTTATATTTTACCAACCATTTTTTGCCACTATACCTTAGTTAAAAAGACCAAATTGTAATCTTGCATTAGCAGAAGAATAACCGTTTGGAGAGTAAACTCCTTCGGCAACAATAGCCATAAAGAGTAATTTTATTCTTAAACCGGCATTTATTCCAAATTGGTTATTAGTTCCTTCTAAAGCTATAGGGTCGCTAAGATATGCAATTTCCTTTTGCGCTAAATTGTTTATAACAGTAATTGGATAATTTCCTTTCAGGTCGAAATTAGTTTTACTTGATGAATAAATCATTCCACCAAATATAGTTAAAACAGGTAATTTTTTCGATATCAAAAGGCTTGCATTCCATGCATTTGAGCTATATGATAATAATTGTCCCGATATATCCATAGGATTAGGGTCGCTTACACCTGCTTCAGCTTTTAGAAAAGGTCCTCCTACTACTTCTAATTTTGAATTTGTATAAGCTCCTGCTATTGACATATCGAATGGAAGTTTACTGATGAACGGTATCCATTGTTTGATATCGTGTTTTAACCCAAATCCAAAATAATTATTTTTATAACCTTTATAATCTATTGTTGGAAAGAACCTTACCATTGCTTCTGTCCCTTTGATAAGCCCGACATTAAGCTGAGCAATAGGAAAAGGAGAGTATGGGTAACCTGTACCCGCGGGAACATTTAACGGATACGTTATACTGCCCAATGAGTTGCTGTATTGTACATTTACACCGGACGGATGAGCATTTTCACCAAAAATAGTCGGTAATGTTACGGGAGCATTGCCATTGGTTTTAACAATGGAGAATTCAGTCGGATCTAATATGAAACTTTGTTCATTTTCAGGTATAAATGATACAACGCCTCCAATTGATATATTAAATCTGCCTAATTTTAAAGGTTCAGCCGTACTGTACCATCCATTATTCATATTATTTCCAAACGATTTAAGAAAAGGACTTAAATAATATCCCGACAACTTATTTGCGTCGCTTTTACCTCCAACAAGAAATTGGGCTATCTCTTTCTGAGAGTTTGCAGTAAAAGCAATTAACAATAAAAACAAAAAAATTATTTTCCCAAAAATTAGATGTGTCTTCATATCATTTTTTTTTTTAAGGTTATAAAACTATAACAATTATGCTGATTATTTGTTTTTTAAATTAATAAAACAGCTTAACCGGTAAATGTTTTATTACAATAAATCTTATTATTTGTCGAGCTTTTGTAATTTTGCAAAAAAATTATAATTTGCTTTAATTTTTAAAATGATAAGAATAGGTATTTTATTTACTTTTTTACTGATTTTCTCATCTTTATCGTATCCTCAATGTTATAAACATAAAGTAAATTGCAGCTATGGTTGCGGAAGACATATTGATTCAAATAATGATGGATATTGCGATTATACAGAGTTTACTGAAGATGTTTTGAAAAGATTACAAGAAAAGTTTGACAGCATTAAAAATTTATCCAACCCTAAGTCAGATACTGTTGTAACTATTGTTGAAAAAAATAAAGATAATTGTTTTGATAAGCAGAAAACATTTAAAAAGTCTGATGTAAAAAATAATAATGTCGATAGTTTAAATTTAAAAGTTGAAAAAGATAGTACAGAAAAATCTTTTTTAAACCAAGATACCGATAAAATTCCCAATGTCGATAAAAAGTCCTTGAACTCGTCAAAACCTTACGATCTGATTTTAATATCGTTGGCTACAATTTTATTGTATTCAATAACTTTTTTATTAGCTAATTTTAGTATTATCAAAAAAATAACCCATAGAAAAATCTGGAATATACTTTTGTTATTAACCTTTTTGGTTTCATGCTTATTTGGTTTTTTTCTTGTCATCCAGATTAATTACAATTTTGTAATGGATTGGTATTCAACAGTCCTATATTGGCATGTTCAAATAGGAATAGCTATGACATTAATTTCAGTTTTTCATATTTGGTGGCATTTAAAATATTTTAAAAATATAATTAAGAACCTAAATAATTGAAATTACGAATTTTAAAACATTACTTGATTATACCGTTAACAATTTTAGTTGGTAAACAATTAGGGTGGGAAAAAATGCTTAATTTTGCAAAAAATTATTAAGATGGAAAAGCAATATTCGCTAAACACAATAGAAGAAGCTATAGAAGATTTTAAACAGGGGAAAGTACTTATTGTAGTTGATGATGAAGATAGAGAGAAT
>CAZEIM010000093.1:0-2352 GCA_964512145.1 uncultured Flavobacteriales bacterium | reverse complement strand
TTAATTTTTATATTTGTATTATTAAAAAACCATCCTACCGAAATGGCTGGCAACCCTGTTTTATTACTGTGAATTCCATTTATATCAAAATTATACTTATCTAAATTCTCAAATGGTAGCGGTATTGCTTCATTATGTGCTTGCTGATATACTGAATTTGCTGAATTTGCATCTCCTGAAGATATTCCCTTTTCAAGAGAAATCACTGCTCCTTGATATGGCTCTGTTGCCTCATGAAGACTTGATTGTCCAGGTGTTCCATAAAAATCATCTAATTTTTTTTTTTTGTTAGGATTTACTGTTTGGTAGGCTGTAGCTTTTTCCCCACTAATTTCATTGCCCATAAAAGCTCCTCCAATAAATGGTTTTCCATCTACATAGTCAGAATAGGTAGCATTTATATTCACTGTAATGTTTTTATCATTTATAGCTGTTAGTAATTTCAGACCCTCTTCAGATATTACGCCTTTACCCTTATATTTAGCACTTAAAGTACCTGTTTTATCCATCTTAACAGAAACGCCTAAAGATTTTGCTCCAACTTTAACTTGATTGTAATATTGTTTTTTTGCTTCGCCTGTAATAACAATCTTTTGCCCATTAGGATCCACCAAAATCACCGGATTCCCGGCACAATACATAAATGGGCTCAGGCTGGGGTATTTATCCGCCATCGGGTCCACACTTAGCCACAAAGAAATATCGCTATCGTAGTAGCGGGCGCCAAAGTAGTCCAGCCCGGTTTCGGTGTCTCGCTCCTTGCCGGTAAATTTGTAGCGTGAATCAAAGCTGCCGGTCATTTGCGACACAAACAACTCGCCAAAGGGGAGGTATTGCTGTTGCTGTATGGGCTTGCATGCCATATTTTTGTAAGTAGTTTTTAATTCTACACTTTAGACAAATTTACAAAAAAGTTTTTTATAAAAAACTTCGATTATTGCCAGTTTTGCTTTTACCTTGCTCAGGTCGGCTTCCTTTGCCATGGCATCAATTAGTTGTGCTTTACTTGTACTCATAATTAATTTGTTTTTTGTAAATCAAATTCAGTCGTTTTAACATTCTCAATATCAGAACTATTCACATTGTATAGATAATAACGATATATTAAACCATCTTTTTCTCTTTTAACTTTATAAATAGAAGAACTATGCTTTAACAGACAGGCGGATGAGCCTTCCCCAAAAGGATAAACAAAATTAACTTTATCTAGTAAACTTTTTATTTTGTCTTGATAAACAACTTCATTATTCTTTACCAATAACAGTAAATTTTTATCCTCCGATTCTAGTGTAAAGTCTCCTCCATTGTATTTAAACCCAATAATATCGGATATGTCAGACTCAAAGCCGACACTAATAAGGTATAACGTGTCGTAATCAATATCTAATGCCTTTTTAAGATCAATAAGATCACCCGATGCTTTATAATATGTGTTGTCAAAAGCATTAAAAAAAGTTATTGTGTCTTCAAAATTACAATTATTCCTAATGTATTTTGAAATTTTATTAGATGTTTTATTGCAACCACTTAAGAACAGTATAGTTAAAACTAAAACTATATTAATTATTTTTAAATGATTCATCTCTTTATTGATTTAAACCATTATTCCCTTTTTTTGCAATCTCTTTCATAGCTGCATCATATTGTTCTTTTGTAATTCTAGTCTTTACAACTTCGACTTTGCCATTATTTACTGTAGTTGTATAAAGACCATTTGTGTAATATTCCTTCATTACTTTACCAGCTAATGTTTTGTTGTCGTCTTTGGGATTTGCCAATCCAATTGCTCTGCCAATTTCATTATTAAGTAAATCGGCAACATTATCTGCTTGTAAATATGCTTTATTAAAAGAAGCATCGTTATTCTCTGTATAAGAAAAACTTCTTTGATTAGTATTTAAGTTCCAATTCCAACCTTCCTCATGTGAATTTGCAGCTCGTGTAGCTTGTTCGTCCCCTAAGTCCCTTGCCATTAAAGCACTCCAAAGCGTATGCCTTATAGCATTTTGAGGGCTGCCCTCCACGTTTTCTCTCCTTCCAATGGCTTTTCCAATATTTATTTGAAAATTCGTTGCTACTACATTCAAATTATTTTTAATATGAATAGCATTGGTAGTATTTCCCATATAATATCCAGCCTGTTTTAAAGTACTAGAATATCCAAATTTTTCTATTAATAACGGAACGATGTACGCTACTGGTTGATAAGTATATGGTGGGTCATCAATACTCCTTCCATCTGGATCAATTAAAATCACCGGATTATTCGCACAATAAGCATAAGGCGATAATGAGGGATATTCGCTTGCCATCGGGTCAACACTTAGCCACACAGAAATATCGCTTATGTAA
>CAZEIM010000092.1:0-2357 GCA_964512145.1 uncultured Flavobacteriales bacterium | reverse complement strand
GCCTAACAAAGGCGATTATGATATGAACGATGTTGTTGTCGATTACAGATTTAAAAATGTTGTTGATGCTAATAATAAATTGGTTGAAACTTATGCTACATTTATTCTTAAGGCAAGTGGTGCCGGTTTCAATAATGGTTTTGGATTTCAATTTGCTAATAATCAAATAAATATTAATGAAATTTCTGCAAGTGGTTATATTTTGAAATCAAATTATATTAATGTTGGCAATAATGGTTTTGAATTAAATCAGAATAAGCCTACTGTTATAGTTTTTGATAATGCTTTTGAAGTTCTGCAACATCCCGGAGTAGGTACCGGAGTTAATACAACACCCGGGTTGCCTTATGTTACTCCTGTTACTATTACAATTCACATTACTTATCCCAAAAATACTTATACAGAAGAACAATTGGATATTGCAAACTTTAATCCTTTTATAATTGTTAATAAAAACAGAAATAAAGAAGTTCACTTACCTGATTATCCGCCTACTTCACTTGCAAATCCTACTTTTTTTGGTACTTATGATGATAATAGCATTCCAACAAGCAACAGATACTACAAAACTTCAAAAAATCTTCCTTGGGCTTTAAATATTTATGACACTTTTGAATATCCAATAGAAAAAACTCCAATAATTGAGGCTTATCCATATTTTGTCGATTGGGTGATTAGCGATGGAAATCAATATGCAGATTGGTATAAAGATATTGCAGGGTACAGAAATCTGAATAAGATTTTCACACCTCCTGTAACAAACTTGAAAAAGACAATAAAACCTGATATAAATAAAAGAAAGTAAATTCTCTGACTATATAATTCAATCCCGATAAAACTTCAAGTTTATCGGGATTTTTTTTAAATAAAGTCTTTATATATAATAGCTTATATTTCTTTTTAGTAAATGGGCTATAATTTATCTTAAGTTAAAATGAATAAAAATCTATTATTTTCTGAATAGAATTAATACAAACAGGACAAAAAGAGTTGTATTTTATTGATTTCATTGTACAATCGTAATAAGGTCTGTAAAATCCTTTAGATGAATATGCCGCACCTTCATAAACACCTATTGTATTGGTATTGTAACTGTTAGCTTTAGTAGGTATTTGAGTGTTTTTGTCCAGTAGATTTTTCCATTTTTTATCGAATTCAACTAAAGTTGTAATATTCGGTTCCCATGGTTCTGCGTTTAAAGAGTAGTAATTGTCGTAAGAAACATCTGAGTCATAATATTCGTCACCTAAACCGGCAAAAGAATGTCCAAATTCGTGTAGAAGCAGGAAATCAGTGTTTTTGTTATCAGCAGCTACTATTGCATAAAAATTATAAATGCCACCTCCACCGTATTTTGATGTATTACACATAATTATAATATGTTCATAAGGAATTTCGCTTAATAGATTATGTAGAATTTTGTTTTCCATCGTCATTAAATATCTGTCGGAGTTGAAAGTATTAAAACTACTTTTCAGGACAGTATTTACCTTATGATTATTAACAGGATCGGTTATACCCGATTCTTCAGAAAAAGATAAAACACCATATATGTTAAATCTATTCTTATTTTCATTAAAAGGCTTAGAGTTCAATAAATAATTTTTCAGTCTTTCAAAATCTTTAGTCATTTTTTCTTCTTCGCTCTTTGTATATCCTTCGGCAATTATTGCAATATCAATTTTACTGCTGTAATCGCCAGAATTGTGGAGATTTATAACTTTATTTTTAATTTTTTTTGGGGGAGTTTGTATATAATCTGTTTTTGGATTAATAAAAATTTCTTCTACTTTATGCCAAATATTCAATGAATCGCGGCTCGAAAATCTCAACTTGATGGTTTTTTGCGGAAACGGTACTAACACTGTTTCGGAAAAATTTCCGCAACTTTCTTTGCCCTCTTTTGTGTGACGCCATTCGGCAAATAAAGTAGAGAAATTATGTGAAAAAATAACCTTATCACTCACAGAGTCGAATACTTCAATTTTAAATTCTCCGTAATCAAGAGTGTCTATAAGGTTTATTTTTGTCCCAGCCCAAAAATTAAGTTTGTAAAGTTCATCAATACGATAATATTCGTTCTAGTTATTTCCTGAATGAAAATAGTCAATACGTAAAGTTTTATCCGTAAAGGAATCGTTGAATTGAGCTTTTAAAATAAAACTGTTGAAAATCAATACAATAATTAAAGTTCTTTTAAGCATAATAATATTTTTTTTAAGCGAAATTAAATTAAAATTTTATTTTTTTTGTTTTTCGTATTTGTTTTATATCTAATTTTGCCATTGAAATTGTTTCTCTATGAGGAGTTTTGATTTAAAAAAAACGATAAAAGAATTCCATTTACTCAATCTAAA
>CAZEIM010000091.1:0-2367 GCA_964512145.1 uncultured Flavobacteriales bacterium | reverse complement strand
AGCTGCTGAAAGCCCTGCCGGACCACCGCCTAAAATAATTATATCAGCTTTTTTTATCGAATTTATAATTATAACGAATATCATCCAATATGGTTGCTTTGTTAAATATATAAATTGTGAATTAATTAACATAAATTTGTGGATAAATACGTATTATCTTAAAAAAAGTTACATTATGAAAGTTACAGTTGTAGGCGCAGGAAATGTTGGAGCAACATGCGCAAATGTTTTAGCTCATAAAGAAATCGCCAATGAAATTGTATTGGTTGATATTAAAGAAGGTTTTGCCGAAGGAAAAGCATTAGACATATGGGAAACCTCACCCGTAAATATGTATGATTCAAGAACTATTGGTGTTACCAACGATTATTCTAAGACTAAAGATTCTGAAGTGGTAGTAATTACTTCTGGGATTCCTAGAAAGCCAGGTATGAGTAGAGATGATCTTATTGCAACTAATGCCGCTATAGTTAAAGAAGTAACTGAAAAATCTATACAATACTCTCCCAATGCAAAAATTATTGTGGTTTCTAATCCATTAGATGTGATGACTTATTGCGCGTATCTAGCAGCAAAAACAGATCATAAAAATGTTTTTGGAATGGCTGGAATTTTAGATACAGCTAGATACAAATCTTTTTTAGCATTAGAATTAAATGTATCTCCTAAAGATATTCAGGCAGTATTAATGGGAGGGCATGGAGACACTATGGTTCCGCTTCCAAGATATACAACTGTAGGAGGAATTCCTGTTACTGAATTAATTGCCCCTGATAAATTACAAGCAATTATTGAGAGAACTAAAGTAGGAGGTGGTGAAATAGTTCAGTTACTAGGAACATCTGCTTGGTATGCTCCAGGAGCTGCAGCTGCCCAAATGGTAGAAGCTATTGTACGTGATCAAAAAAGAGTATTTCCGGTTTGCGCATGGTTAACCGGGGAGTACGGATTAAATAATATATATGTAGGTGCCCCTGTAATTTTAGGTAAAAATGGAGTTGAAAAAGTAATTGAGTTGAATTTAAATAAAGAGGAAAAAGAATTACTTTATCAATCTGCTAATGCCGTTAAGCAATTGATGGACATTTTAGATGGGATGAATATTTTAGCGTAATTTTTATATAACACCTTTATGTCCTTTAGATATAAAGGTGTTTACTTTTGGTTACTATAAAAAATATAGTTTATTCCTGCTTCAAAATAATCTGCTTTAAAATAGTGGGTTTTTAAATTCAATTGTATATTAATTTTTTTTCCTAAAGAATAACTTATTCCGGATCGGTGATAAAAATACCCATCTGTTTTATACCTGTCATATATATATATACCCCAACAAAACCAAAGTTGTAACTTATGTATGTGGATATTATAATAAATAGGAGTGCCCAACCTTATCACATCTAAATTATGTTGGGTTTGTGTTCCCTTTAATTGAATATCCTGATGTAAACTGGAAATATAAAAAGTTTCGAGTCCTGAACCAACAGATGCTTTAGGGGTAAATTGATTAAAGGCAAGTAATGCAAATGAAGTCGAAATATACTTTTTTCTTTGAATTGGGACAGTTTCTTTAACTCCTATAAGGGTTTGAAAAATAAAAGACCTTTTTTTAACATTATAATTATTTTTTTTATACTCCCGGTAAATACTTCCTTTTTCTCCAAGGCCATATTCTAAACCGGCGGTAATCATTGAAATATTTATTCCTTGATTTGGTCTTTGTAAAGAGCCATTTGAAATATGAAAAAAAGTGTAATTTAATAAAAAATATAATCTGTTTGATATTTTAAAAGTATTTTGAATATCCCCTAAGCCAATAGCATTAAGATGACTACCAATAACATTATTTTTAAAGTTTTTGATAGGATGAAACTTTTTACTGATATAACCTAAGCCCCAAGAAAGGTTTACGCCCAATTTCCATCGATTATTTCGAATAAATGGAAAATAAAAAAAAGGGGAGATGTGTGCAGAATAACCTAAAACTAGTGGGTTTTTATAATCTACAAACGAAAATGTTAAACCGTAAGATGGGAAATTGTGCTGTTTTTCCCAAAGATTTTTACCCAAGGTATTTTTTAAAATAGAAATGGTGTAAATATTAGGTAAACCCTGAATAATTTGCTTAGTTTCAAATCGTTGAGGTATAATATATCCACTCCCAAATTTAGCCGAAATAGAGTACGGTCGGACACTTAGTGTAGTATCAACATTCGAAGAATACACAAACAAAACACAAAATTTAAATACAATATATATTTGAATTTTTTTGTTGTGAAAAGATAAATATAAAGGTACTTTTGAATATTCTTTTTTTAAATATACCATGCTCGAATATAATAAAAATGATGCAATGCATGCTTTTGC
>CAZEIM010000090.1:0-2422 GCA_964512145.1 uncultured Flavobacteriales bacterium | reverse complement strand
ATTTAACAATTGTGAAACATCAAAAGATGAATTTTACTTATTAAAAGAAAGTAATCGTTCATCATTAAAAAGCGGAGACACCCTGGTGTATTATGATAATAATAATCAGACAGATACATTATTTGTTTATAGTAGAATTAAAGGAGTAATAAAAGAACCTCTCACTGGCTCATGTAAGGCACCATATAGTTACTATGATATTGATTTAGTTTATTTTATAAAAAAAAGGAAATCAACAGATGACTTATTTATTCCAACATGTGAATATTTAAAAGATCGGAATACTTTTGGAAGTTGTTGGTCGGGTTATGAGTGTGATAAAACAATTTTCATTGCAATAATTGCACATGAAAATAATTTGAATATAGAGTTTCCGTATTTATTCTGGTATGGTTACATCGTAGGTAAAGCTGATACAGTAATGACAAACTGCCAAGTATCAGAAAAAAAATATGAAAACGTATTTTATTTTAAGATAAAGGAGCCATTTAAGGTTGATTCTTTGACAGAATTATATTACTCCAACAGTTATGGGATTATTCAAATGAACTTTTTTAATGGTCAAACATTAAAACTTAAAACCCATGAAAAAAGAAGCTTATATAGTGACAATGTTATTTTTAATAATATTTACAGATAAAACTTTATCTCAAACTCACCAACTTAATCAACAAAAGTATTGGTATTATCGAAATCGTCTTTTAGAAAAATTTATGTTTATAGACATATTCAATCCATATGAGAATGGTTCAGGTTTACCGGCTTCTACTTATAACTCAGTTAAGAAAAAACTCAGATGGGGGTCTGATGCCACAATACATTTGGCAACATATATGCAAGCCTTAGCTACTGAATATGCCTTATTGTCTTATTATGGATATAGTACTGAAAAAACTAAGCGTGATTTGTTTTTTGCAATTGAAACATTTGTTCGATTAGATTTAAATGCCGAACAATGGTTTAGATATCCGCATACAAAAAATGGTAAAAATGATGGAAATGGTTTTTTTATTCGGGATGATGTTGATAATAATTACATTTATGAACATTGGTACTATTTTAATAGCGATATTTATTACGATTGGAACATCGAATCACTTTTATCTCAATATATAAACATTGATAATGGTCAACCTGAAAAAAAAAAAGAAAAACTAAGAGTTCAAATGAGTAAAGATCAGTGTTGGCATTTATATACTGCATTTGCATTAATTACAAAATTAATGGATGGTGTAACTATTCAGGACAGCAAAGGTAATGTATATTCTTTCTCAGAAAGAGTAAAATTGTTAACAAATAATATTCAATATCAACTTTCTGGTACTTCATATACTTCAACAATACCCATTATACTTGATTGGAAAATTAGAAATCCAGTTAATGGATTAGAAATAGAGGAAAGGATGGGTGGTAAAGTATGGACTCATGCTTATGGTTTTGGTATTGCTGGTAGTTTTATAACGAATTCGAACTTACATACAAAAGGTTCACAATCAGATTATGCACGAATTGTTTTCCTTGATGCATGGCAATGGGATGATTGGGAAGGAGATGATTACTCTGAACGAGCGCTAAGTACAGTCGGTGACATTCGCAATTATAATGATTTTGCCGAATTATTCGAAGAAACTGATAGAAAAAATGTGTACAGCTATCCTCATTTTCCACTTATACATCTAATCTTACATCCCGAACTTTATGGCCCAAAAGAAAGAATCTTAGCAAATAGTTTATTGAAAGAGATTAAAAAACATCTAGATGAGGCTCCAATGGAGGGTCCAAATTATGATGCTCCGGTCTTCTGGACATCACCCAATACTATTGTTTGGCCTGAACAAAGAAAAAATAATAGTGATTTTAATGGTGAGCCTGGAGATGAATATAATGGCATTGATTATATGTTGTTACATAATCTTTATTACCTTGCTAAAAAAGAATTAATAAATTTAGAAACTCAAACAATGCCTATCCAAGCTCATACTAATTACGGTATAAAAACTAAACCCATTACTATTGAGGGTAAAAATATCACCTTTGACAAAAACATTGGAGCAACAGCTGATGTGTCATTTATTTCAGGAAGTTGGATTACATTAGAAAGAGGATTTGAGGCTCCCGTTGGTTCTAACTTTTACTCAAATATTGATAATTATTCGTATTATCCACCACCATCATCTAACTTAAAATCATCTATAAATTATGAATTACCTATCGAGAAAGCACTATCTGTGTATGGGAAAATTGAATTTTAATACAAACGTTGCACAACATCGCCTATACAACCATGCGGGGCGGCGGTGGAGGCAGTAAGGTAAGCTGGCATAGGCAGGCAGGTGCTAAGTTTTAGGGCAAAAGGCTACGAAACCCCGCACGGTGTATAGGCGGGAGACGTTGTGCAACATTGTACAACTGCCCCGAAGAT
>CAZEIM010000089.1:0-2642 GCA_964512145.1 uncultured Flavobacteriales bacterium | reverse complement strand
GTAAGCAGATTTTCTTCTAACTTAATGTTTAAATCTTCCTTTTTTTCTCCGGTCTGGTTGAGAAATATCGTGAAACTATTTTCCGATTCCAGAATATCCACTGCCGGAGTTTTGTAGCATTCCTGATTACTTCCTTTTCCTGTGTTAACAGATTTTTCTCGTAATGTGTACATTGTTTTACCTCTAATTTTGTTGTTAATTAATCTGAAAAAATATTTACAATTGGTGTGCCAATTATTTTTATTTCGCTAAGTTATTTATTTTTAATGATTTAGTGATATCTGAATAGAAAGATTATAAATAAGTCAATATGGCTTAGTGTGTGTAATTATGACATATATTTATTATTTCCATAGACTATTTGTCAAAAAATATGTCACAATGACTACTATCTGCCATTTTGTCGCATTTTTTTATTTATTGCTTTGTTTATCTCTTTTTATGAATATTTGAATAAACACTAAAAAATGTAATATATCTCATTTGTGTAGTTGGGGGGTGTAGCTTTAAAATTATTTTCGATTTTATGGTAAAATTTTCAATTCAACAATTAAATGGATGATATTTTGATAATATTTAACGATATCAAAGTAAACTTATCCATTGAAAAATAATAACATGTTGATCGTGATGATTCACTCTTCTGAACTTCTCCTAACAAAGATTAAAAATGTTATTTGCTTTAATTGAACATTAATTGCAACAAGATGAAAAATTCAACACACAGTAGTGAGATTTTATTTTAAGGGGCATATATTCGGCTTGCAATAAAAGTAACTGATAATTTAATTTCGTTAATTTCTGTTTACTTTTAAAATTTCAGGCTAAGGGGTATTGTTATTTTTTTTATGTGAATAATTAATTACTTGAATTGAAACTCTATTCTAAAAGTAGTAGTTAAACAAACACAATAAGTACCGTATAAAGAAGGGTATGTTTTTTTCAAAAAGTAAGTACCCTTTTGATTATAAAGTAGTTAAAAATTTTAATAAAATTAGCTGAGTGTTTTTTTCATGAACTCAAAAATTTCGGTAAACTTATTTAAAGACTTTTTTGAAAGCGAAAAATCAGGAGGAATTATTCTTCTGATTGTTGCTTTACTATCCCTTTCAATTGCCAATTCACCTTTAAGTGAGGGGTATTTGAAATTCTGGTCGTATAATTTTTCAGGACATACTCTTGCACACTGGATTAACGATGGTTTGATGGCTATTTTCTTTCTTTTGATAGGACTTGAACTCGAGAGAGAAATATACTCAGGTGAATTATCCAATTTAAAAAACTCCATGCTCCCACTTTTTGCAGCTTTGGGTGGAATTCTGGCTCCGGCAGGTATTCATTTCCTCTTAAATAATGGTACGCCATATCAGAGTGGTGCCGGAATTCCCATGGCAACCGATATTGCTTTCGCAATAGGAACACTGTCCTTGTTGGGAAAAAATGTTCCTATTCAGTTAAAAGTTTTTTTAGCTGCGCTAGCTGTTATCGATGATTTATGTGCAATTATTGTTATCGCAGTATTTTACACAACATCACTCTCTACGATAAACTTATTTGTTGCTTTGGGAGTTTTTGGGTTATTGTTGTTATTTAATCGCTTAAAGATACATTTCCTATCGATCTATCTTCTTGGCGGAGTAATTATTTGGTACTTTATGTTACACTCAGGTGTCCACGCAACAATTGCCGGTGTATTGCTTGCATTTGCTATACCTTACGGTAGCGGTGATGAGCAGAGTCTCTCATTCAAGATGCAGCACTGGCTACATAAGCCTGTTGCATTTTTCATATTACCAATTTTTGCCGCAGCTAACACGGGAATTGTAATACAAGAAGGCTGGTATAATAGTTTGCTTCATAATAACTCGCTTGGTATCATTCTTGGGTTGACACTAGGAAAACCGGTGGGTATTTTCCTTTTTTCATATATTGCTCTTAGACTGAAATTGGCTCGTTTACCTAAGTCGGTTAATTTGGCACATGTATTTGGTACTGGTATTCTTGCAGGAATTGGCTTTACAATGTCAATTTTTATTACATTGCTGGCATTCACTGATCAACAAACAATTGCCGACTCGAAAATTGCTATAATGATTGCTTCAATGTTTGCGGGCATTATAGGATTTGTATTCTTACGGACAATCGGAAAACCTGCCTAAAGAAATGAATAGCTTTTATGTTCAGCTGATCCTGAAGATAATCAAGATTGTTAACCACTGAACAGCTATTATAATCCGTTTAACAAAATAACATAGCTCCCGGCTATTATCGTATCCTATATTTTCATTAGAAAATTTGGAAAATTTTTAGAATATTATTAATTTGGAAACAATAGAAACAATATTTGTTTCCAAAATCCGCTGAAAAGCGGTTTTTTTAGCATTATGTGGAAACGATGCAAACAAATATTGTTTCCAATGAAGAATTTTTGAACTATTTTCTGTAATACTTGTTGTAGCAATAAAAAAAGATTATGCAGGAAGAATTAGATATAAAAAGGAGGATACTCACGCGAGCCGAGGAAATGTTTGCTCAGTTTGGCTTTTCCAGGGTGACTATGGAAGAAATTGCCTGTAGCCTGGGTATGAGTAAAAAGACACTCTATAAATGTTTTAATAACAAAGAGCATGTGCTAAGAGACC
>CAZEIM010000088.1:0-2796 GCA_964512145.1 uncultured Flavobacteriales bacterium | reverse complement strand
ATTCAATGAACAACTTTTTCTTTTTTTATATATTTTTATATAATGCACTACGGGTAAATTTAATCTTTTGGTTTTTCAGTGACAAAAAAAAGTATTACAGATTGGCTCCCCACTACATTAAAAGAAGTAAAATTAAGAGGTTGGGAACGCCCTGATATAATTATAGTTAGCGGAGATGCTTATGTTGATCATCCAAGTTTTGGAACTGCTGTTATTTCGCGTATTTTAGAGAAATATGGCTTTAAAGTGGCTATTATTTCCCAACCAAATTGGAGAGACGATTTGCGGGACTTCAAAAAACTAGGGGAGCCGCGTTTATTTTTTGGAGTTACATCCGGTTGTATGGATTCAATGGTTAATCACTATACGGCAGCCAAAAGACTTAGAAGCAATGATGCTTATACCCCAGGCGGAGCAGCAGGTTTTCGCCCCGATTATGCTACTGTTGTTTATTCAAAAATATTAAAAAATCTATATCCTGATGTACCTGTAGTTATTGGTGGTATAGAAGCATCGTTAAGGCGTATTACTCATTATGACTATTGGTCTGATACTCTTAAGCCTTCAATTTTATTTGAAAGTGAGGCTGATATTCTGGTTTATGGTATGGGCGAAAAAAGTATAGTTGAAATAGCCAACTGCTATAATAATGCCAATGATATTTCCTATTTGCGAAAAATTAATCAGATAGCTTATTTGACTGACATTAAATATGATGGAAATAAAGATTTTATAGAGCTTAACTCTCATGAAATTTGTTTAAAGGATAAAAAGTCATATTTGGCTAATTTTCGCATTGTTGAAACTCAATCAAACATAATGTATTCAAAGACTTTAGTTCAAAAAATCGGGGAAAAGTATCTGGTAATCAATCCCCCTTATTTGCCATCTGATAATAATGAAATTGATGAATACTATGATCTTCCTTATAAAAGAATGCCTCACCCAAAATATGAGAAAAGAGGTTTAATCCCTGCATATGAGATGATTAAATTTTCTGTTAATATTCATAGAGGATGTTTTGGTGGTTGTGCCTTTTGTACTATTTCGGCTCATCAGGGTAAATTTGTAAGTAGTCGCTCAGAAAAATCAATATTGAATGAAATTGAAAAAATTACAAATATGCACGATTTTAAAGGTTATATTTCCGATTTGGGCGGCCCGTCTGCAAATATGTATCGCATGAAAGGTATTGATATTGAAATTTGCAAAAAATGTCAAAGGTTTTCGTGTATTTATCCCGGCATTTGCAAAAATCTGAATACAGATCATAAGCCACTTATTAATCTTTATAATAAAGCATCTAAAGTAAAAGGAATTAAAAAAGTTTTTATAGGCAGTGGAATTCGTTATGATTTGTTTATCAATAAAAACAAAGATGAAAGTATTAGAAATTCTTACGATGAATATTGCGAATTATTGGTTAAAAATCATATCTCGGGACGTTTGAAAGTTGCTCCCGAACATAATTCGGATGATGTTTTAAAAATAATGAGAAAGCCTTCGTTTAGTTTATTTAAAGATTTTAAAAATAAATTTGATTATATCTCAAGGAAAAACAAATTAAATCAACAAATAGTACCATATTTTATTTCGAGTCATCCGGGGTCGAAACTTATTGATATGGCCTTGTTGGCATTGGAAACTAAAGATATGAATATTAAACCTGAACAGGTTCAGGATTTTACTCCTACTCCTATGACTCTTGCTACTGAGATGTATTATAGCGAAATAGACCCTTATTCAATGAATAAAGTTTTTGTTGCTAAGAATATTATCGATAAAAAAAATCAGAACAGATTTTTCTTTTGGTATAAACCCGAAAATCACTCATGGATCAGAAAAACTCTCGAAAGGATTAATCGTAAAGATGTAGCCGACAGGCTATTACCTCAAAAAAGATGGGAAAGTAAAAAATGATTTAATTTACTACTCTTTATTAAGTTTTCTTTCTACTTCTTTTAGTCTTTCAACTATTTTTGAGAAATTGCGGAAGTAAATATAGGATTTTTTACATTCATTGGCGTCAAAGGCAGGAGAGCCTAATAGAACAGAACCTTCTTTTTTAATATTTCCGGTTACGCCCGATTGTGCAGCTATAGTTACATTATCGGCGATTTGAATGTGACCTACAATGCCAACTTGGCCGGCAATAACACAATTTTTGCCGATTTTTGATGACCCTGCTATACCTGTTTGAGCTACTATTACCGTATTTTCTCCAATAACAACATTATGAGCAATTTGTACCTGATTGTCAAGTTTAACTCCATCTTTAATTATTGTAGAACCCAATGTAGCCCTATCTACAGTAGTATTAGCACCAATTTCTACATTATTGCCGATTACTACATTACCAATCTGAGCGATTTTTTTATAATTATTATCCGATTGAGGAGCAAATCCAAATCCATCGGCACCGATTACAACTCCTGAATGTAAAATACAGTTTTTCCCAATTATGCTGTCAGAATAAATTTTAACTCCTGAAAACAATGTAGTATTATCGTCAATTTTTGAGTTATCGCCTATATATACTTGAGGATATATTTTTACATTATCTCCAATTATCACATTTTCTCCTATATAGGCAAATTCTCCTATGTAAAGGTTATTTCCCAATTTTGCACTACCTGAGATGTGCGATTTTTCGGAAATACCTGTTTTATTCAATTTATACTGGTTGTAGTATTCTAATAATTTCGCAAATGCAGAATATGCATCCTGAACTCTTATTAAAGTTGTTTTAATTCTTCTTTCCGCTACAAAATCATTATTTGGGAAAAACTGTATTTT
>CAZEIM010000087.1:0-3067 GCA_964512145.1 uncultured Flavobacteriales bacterium | reverse complement strand
ACACGTGGCATAAAAGTAGTCTGAGGCTCATAGTCTTTGAAAGCATCAACACTCATTTCATTTTGATCGGGATTAACTCTATAAGGGGTAGGTTTCCCTGAAGTTCCTTTAATAAGAGTTGGATCTTCTATAACTGTACCAGAAGCATTATACCATACTTCACCATTACGATAACCTAATATTTTAGGTGAAGTTGCTTTATAATCATCAACATAAACAACGTACTCAGGTCCCATAGTAACAGGATGATTTCCACCATTAATAGTATTGAGAGCTCCTGACACATCTTTTACCCTACGTGAATCATAGAATAAATATGGATCTTTTAAAACCATCTGGTTTGCGTCAAAACGGTCAATACGAACTCCAACATTGAATATTAAATCATTGAATGCAAATTTATCCTGGATATATCCTGCCATATACAATGGTTCAAAAGCTGCAATTTCTCTTTTATAGTTTCCGTTTTCATCTTTTGCAGTAAAGAAGTCGTTCAATGTAGGTCTGTTT
Organism: uncultured Flavobacteriales bacterium; assembly: GCA_964512145.1. Classification (GTDB taxonomy): domain Bacteria; phylum Bacteroidota; class Bacteroidia; order Flavobacteriales_G; family JALEGO01; genus CAYOHR01. Next base: position 2,557 of record CAZEIM010000087.1, on the reverse strand, counting down.
TTAAGTTTTTTACCCTTATAATCATAACCATAATAACCAACATAATTATTCCCGTTATTCAATAGCTCATCGGCACTGAACATATCAATTGAAAAGGTTGATGGATCGAAGTTATCAATATCTATCCAATCGTTTATTGTATGACCGTTTACCGGCATACCTAATTTTTTACGTAAATTTTTGTCGAAAAATGCTTGTTCTTGTTCTGAATATTTAAAATCGTAATAAATAGTATCGAGCAAACCACCCGGATGCAAATAAGGATTATCGGTATCTAACTGTCTGATATGACGATTTGTTAATGTTCTCATCAAAGTCCATAAACCAGCAGGGCTATAGCTATAACTTCTGTCAATTAACTGTTCGTATTGAATACCAAATTCTAAAGCATGATTGCCGATATCGGCAGACCCATTTGCATTAATACCTATTTGAGTTTGGTCAGCAACTGAATAGTCATTATAAACTGTTCCGGTATTTGCATACAAATTATATACATTATCAGGACTTTGACCATTTAAAAGTCCTTTATAATTTTGAATTATTGTATAATTCTGATAATAACCCGAATGTAAGTTGAAAAGGCTATAGTACTGTGATGTATAATTAGCTAAAGTTGGGTTAATTTCTGAACGTTCAAAAGTAACAAGTGTATCGTAAACATTTGTAAGAACCCATACATTATTATATATATTACCGTTTACAGTATCCGAGCCTATTTCAAAATAAGGAGATTTGTATGTTTTAAATTTACCGACATATCCATAATTAAAAAGTTGATCTTTATGATTTCTGTCTTGTGTTGTTTGATCAAATTTTGAATAGTCTGCTTGAATTTGATAGAAGACATTTTTTATTAAAGACTTACTATCCTTATCGGTTGGAAAGCGTTGAGTAAATTTACCGTAAACTCTCCATGTGTTGCTTATATATTCTCCGTTATTAATTGAGTTTAGTAAAGAATTAGCTCTGCTCCAAATTCGGCCTTTTCCATAGTCAAGAGACCCGCCGAAAGTTAAATTAGTATTCGGAGTAGTTTTAACATCAATTTTTCCTGCTAAACTTATACCAATATTTTCACCGTTTTCTTTTGAATAAATTTTTTCTAAATCTGATTTTCTTAAAAATTCTGCAGAATTAAACACCCCAAGCGAACTACCTACTGGCTTAATGATAAGAGGATTTTTTTCAAGATATTCTCTTTTGGCATCATTTACCTTATAATCACCATCGATAAAAGGACGAGTATCTTTTTCGTAACTAAATTCTCCTGAAATGAAAAATCCTAATAATGAAGTTTTATCTTTTTCATTTTTACTTTTAATAAGAGGTCCGTTTAAACTGAAAGAAGCAACATTGTATCCGAATTTATCGAATAATTCAGAAGTAACAATTTCGAGATTTCCGCCAAATTCGCGAGAAGGACCTTTAGTTACAATATTTAAAATACCCCCCGTAGCTTCTCCATATTTAGCAGGAGTACCTCCTAAAATTACACCAACTTCTTCAATGGCCGATTTGGGTAATCCTGAAGAGCCTCTTACTCTAACTCCATCGATATAGGTAACTGTACCGTCAGTACGTTGACCTCTAACACTACCCATATTACCATCCTGAGAGAAAACCCCCCCTACAGTTGCTGCAATGGCTTGGGCACTTCTACCGGGCATTTTTGATATTTCTTCAGAAGTAACAGTTTCACCTGATTGGGTTTGGTCTTTTGATATTAGAGGAACTTTATAATCAACCACTTCAAATGTTTCCAGTGTTGTAGCTGTTGGTTCCATAACTATATTATTAAATGTAATGGTATTTGAGTTAATAACAACACCTTTAATCATCAATGGCTTATATCCTACATAGGTAGCTTTAACATCATAACGTCCCGGAGGAATTGGTTTTATTGTATAATTCCCATCAAAATCGGAAGTACCTCCTCCATACTGTTTACCTCCTTGTTCAACAATAATGTTGGCAAAAGGAATAGGTTCTTTCGTTTCCTTATCCGTTATTTTCCCTTTAAGCTCACCCGATTGCGAATATGCTATCAGATTGACTGACAAAATAATACCTAAAAAAAAGAATAATTTTCTCAACATACACCTGTATTTTATTAATTGAAATATTGTGCGTTTTTTTAAGGGGGTAAAATTATAAAAAAAATTCAACTCCCAAGCTATTTTTTAATTTCGTGTTATATTTTTTTTAATTTTAATATACATTTTAATTGTAAGGTCTCTGAATTATAGCAGAATACAAAATTGCTTTTTTTGCATCAAATTCATCAATCAGATCATTATCTTGATAAATCTCATCAAACTCATTCATCAGTTTTGACTCAGTTTTGTTCTTAATTTCCTTCTTATATGCATTAATATCTTCATCTTTTTCTAAATTATAATTTTGAGGCTGTTGATAAACAAAAGCGGATTGTTCTTGAATTTCAATATCCTCGTAACTAAATGGCTTTTCTTCAGATTTGATTTCTTCTTCGGGAAAAAATTCATCGAAAAAGTCTTTAAACTTAGGTTTAGTTTCTCCGGTTTTTACAGGTTCA
>CAZEIM010000086.1:0-3077 GCA_964512145.1 uncultured Flavobacteriales bacterium | reverse complement strand
ATTCCAATGCTTTTTTTTTTTTTTTTATCCAGGCAAAACACATTCGTATTGCTCTCTTAATACAATGGCTAATTCCGGATCGCATTTTACATTAAATGAAATTGGAAAATCATCAATACCACAAAGTACATAAGCTTTATCAAATACTTTAAAAACTAATGTATCAGGACCAAATGGTAAAGATTCGGTGGTAAATGGTTTTAACAAGCAATACTCTCTTAACTCTTCAATATTCATCGTATTGTTTATGTCAAATAATTCTTAAGCCAACTTTCAGTTATCGGAATCTTCCATGATTTTTTAAAATCCTGAAGGGTATGTAAAGAATTGTCGAAAATATATATATTCTTTGAAATCTTATTATCCTGTATCGCTTGTAATAATTGGGTGTGTTTTAATATCTTTATATTATTATGTTCTCGAGTTGTAAAGGCTACTAACAATCGATCGGTCAATATTAAACTATATTTTTCTTCTATAAACTTAATAAGCGCAACCTGTTTATCAATGGAGCAACCGGATGCATTTTCATGTTGTGCATTTACAAAAAAAACAATAAATAGTCCATAAAAAATATAAAAGTCGGCATCCAAAGGCTTTCCATGTGCTTCCCACTGTTTAACAAAGTTTTGACAGAGTAATGTAATGTCTTGTATTTCTTGTTCTGCTAAAAAACGATTTGCTTGATAAATCCAAACCTTTGATTGTGGGTGAAAAGCATGATATTTTTCAACTTCCTGCATAGAATATCAGGTTAAGTTGCTTGCTTTGGCAACTAATTCAGCCAAATCATACACTTTTACTTTACTTTCTTTTTCAAAGTGTTTTACCCCATCGGTAAGCATTGTATTGCAAAATGGACACCCCGCTGCAATAATATCAGGTTCTACGCTTAAAGCTTCTTCTGTTCTCTCTATATTTACTTCTTTATTGCCATTTTCAGCTTCTTTAAACATTTGTGCCCCTCCTGCTCCGCAACAAAAACCATTTTTTTTAGACCTTTTTAATTCAACTAATTCCGCGTCTAATTGATGTAATAATTCTCTTGGCGCTTCGTAAACATCGTTAGCTCGACCTAAATAACATGGATCGTGAAAAGTTATTTTTTTTCCCTTAAATTCTCCTCCTTCTACAGTAATTTTTCCTTCTTTCAAAAGTTTTTGAATAAACTGTGAATGATGAAGTACTTCATAATTACCACCTAATTCGGGGTATTCGTTTTTTAGCGTATTAAAACAATGTGGACAGGCAGTAACAATCCTTTCAACACCATACATGTTTAATGTTTGAATGTTACTAAATGCTTGCATTTGAAACAAAAATTCATTTCCAGCTCTTTTAGCGGGATCGCCTGTACATGATTCTTCTGTGCCTAATACCGCGAACTTTACATTGGCTTTTAGTAAAATTTGGGCAAATGAGCGTGTAATCCTTTTAGCTCTATCATCAAAACTTCCAGCGCATCCAACCCAAAATAATATTTCGGGTTTTTCACCGGCAGAATTCATCTCAGCTAATGTTGGTATTTTCATAATAGCTATTTATTATATTTCTTCAGCCCACTTTAATCGGTCAGATTGACTAAACTGCCATGGGGCTCCATTATTTTCGATGTTGGTACTCATCATATTTAATTCCTGAGGCGCTGCTGATTCTTCCAATACTAAGTATCTGCGTAAATCCATAATAATAGATAATGGATCAATATTTATTGGACAAGCTTCTACACAAGCATTACATGAGGTACAAGCCCAAACTTCTTCGGGGCTAATATAATTATGAATTAATGATTTCCCGTCTTCTACAAAAACCCCTTGGTTGGCATCAATATTTTTACCAACCTCTTCAAGCCGGTCTCTAGTTGACATCATAATAGCCCTGGGCGATAACAACTTGCCTGTGTTATTTGCAGGACAAACAGAAGTACATCTGCCACACTCGGTGCATGAATAAGCATTTAAAAGTTGTTTCCAAGTTAAATCTTGCACATCTTTAGCTCCAAATCTTTGTGGGTTATTGTCTGTACTTGGTTGAGCTGCATATGGGTCTTTAGTTGGATCCATCATTAATTCTACTTCCCTCCTTACTGAATCCATATTATTAAAGGAACCTTTAGGATTTAAATTAGAAAAATAGGTATTAGGAAATGCAAGTAAAATGTGCAAATGTTTTGATATAGGTAAATAATTTAAAAATAGAAATATGCCAATAATATGAAACCACCAACAAAAACGTTCAATAAAAATTAGCGTGCCTTCACTAAACGAACTTAATACAACAGCCCAATACTGACTTATTGGAAAAGCTCCGGCTTTTATATAATGCTCATTACCCATATTTTGTAATAAATAATCGCTGGCGTTCATCGTAATAAAAGCTGCCATTAATAAAACTTCGGTAATTAATATATAGTTTGCATCAGAAGTTGGCCATTTAGTCATCTCTCTTCCCCAGAATCTTTTTAATTTTATTACATTTCTTCTTATTAAAAATACCAAGCAAGCGGTTAAGGTTAAAATAGCTAATACTTCAAAAGACCCTATTAAAAAATCGTAAAAGCCCCCTAAAAATGCAAAAATACGGTGTGTTCCAAATATACCATCAATGATAATTTCTAGGACTTCGATATTTATAATTAAAAATCCAGCATACACAAAAAAATGTAATATGGCTGCAATAGGGCGCGCATTCATTTTTGATTGCCCAAAAGCTACCAATAACATAGTTTTTAATCGATCCTTTGCAGAACCAGTAATTTTATAATCTTTACCCAAAAAAATGTTTCTTCGTATTTTTTTCACACTTTTTGAAAAAAACACAATGGCAGTAATTAAACTAAGAGTAAAAAATAGTTGAGATAAAATTTCCATAATCGTTAGTTTCTATCTTTTTTTTCAGGTTTTTCTTCATTTTTTTCACTCTTTCCAAATAGAGAAAAATGAACATATCTTTTTGGGTTAACACGCATGTCTTCTAAAAGTTTATCTAATTCCAAAGTTGCTTGTTCTATGTTTTTATACAATTTTTCATCGTTTAATAATTTTCCGGCAGACCCTTCTCCCTTTTCGAGTTTTTCG
>CAZEIM010000085.1:0-3551 GCA_964512145.1 uncultured Flavobacteriales bacterium | reverse complement strand
TAAATACTATATTTTTTTATCTACTACCACTACTTGAAAGTAGTGGCTATTCAATCTTCACAAAGCGTCCCACCCAACTACCAAGACGGACAAAATAAAGCCCTGATGGCAAATTTGAAATATCAATCCTTTGTAGAGACACAGAATTATGCGTCTCAATGGATAAAACACATTCCAATAGAATATTATTGATTTTGAAATCAGAACTAAATTATATCTGATAAATAATTAAGAACTTATTGTTAAATAATTTATTAATGCTTAACAACGACAGGTATAAAGTATCTTGCATTTCCTATTTTGGTGTAAATAAAGTAGATACCCGTAGGGACTTTACTGCAATCCCATATTAAAAAACCGGAATTATCACCTGAAAATTCAAATCTCATATCACCATCATTATAAACTTTTTTTCCAAGGGAGTTATATATTTCAAGATTTTCAATATCTAAATCATTTTTTTTATCCCAATTTATTGATATATGCACTTGGTTATGAGCAGGATTGGGATATGGAGGATAATAATAGAAATAAATCAAATCACTTTGTTCCACAAGTATTCCGCTGTTCTTCTTAAACTTAAAATTTGTTATAATACTATTTTGTGGTTTTTCTTTTTTACTTGATGTACCATAACAAAAATCTAAATTTCCATCAGTAATTCCAAAAATATAATTATTGGTTAAATATTTTTTGCTCGTATGAGGGAAGTATTTCAAACTATCATAAATATAAATGGTATCGTTTCCCATGAACCATAATAATTTATCATTTAGTTCACTAAAACCTCTAAATCTTGTTTCAGTGCTGAAAGCTTTTTCTTTATAAAATTTATTTTGTAAATCAAGAATATTAAGTTCATAGGCATAATTAAACTTTTGGTTTGTATCAATATTTATATAAGTAGGAACAAGAATTAAGTTATTTAAAAAGTAGGGTTCAAAATATAAATTTTCGATAAGAGGAAATTCAAAATCAATTAACCAATTCTTTCCAAAATCAAATGAAGTCATTACAAAGTTTCTTTCAATTTCAAAAGAATATCCGTTATAACCTTTTCTTTCACGCCCAATAGCAACTAATTTGGAATTCTGATAATCATATTTTGAAGCTATTATTGTTATTGAATCTAAAGTAGTAATATCTAATATTTTAAAATTTGAGTCAAGCAAAATTCTTTTAGTGTTATAGTTCTTCTCTTGTAATGAAGGAAAAAACATTAAATACTCATTCTCCTTTTTTATTATTTGTTGTATTTGCCCATTTAAACTATTCAAGACTAATCTCAACTCGTTGCTTGAAACTGATTCGAATGTATTCCCATAATCTTTGCTGATTAACATATTTTTTGTATCGAGATATTTGTTCCCATAAACCAGAAATATTCGACCGTTTTCATCAGCGTAAAAAATACCAGGAATACTAGAAGATGTGCCACTGTTGAAAGATCTGAATATACTTGTATCAGTTAATTTCTGAGGTAGCCAAGTGATTCCTTTATTTGATGTTGTGAAAACCTGCCCACCTCTGAATTGTTTAGATGATATGACATAACAAACTTTGTCATTAAGCCATTTATAAATATTACCGAATACAGGAAGATTAGAGATTAACTTCCAAGTTTTTCCCCCATCATAAGAAATTGAAATTAATTTATCCATTCCATAAGCTATAATTATTTCTTTTGTTATAAATTCAAAGCCATTAAAGATAAGAAGTGATGTATAGCGTTCAACAGTATCAATGCTTATTTTAATTAATTCCTCATTATTGATAACTTTCTTAAAAACTGGAAAATTTATATATGTATTATTGTAATAAAAAGTATTTAGTAAAAATATATTGCCATCATAAATATTAAATACACCTGCAAAGTTAGATGCAATATTCCAGCTTTTTCCTAGATCAACGGATTTATATATTTTTTTTTCGATTGTAACGAATAAATCCATATTATATGTCTTTAATGAATAAAGAATCGAGCTATCCTGCGCTATATTAAGCTCTGAAAAATTAATTACTTCAATATTGTTACTTTCTTTTGTACTGATTTTTAATAAAATCCCTTTGTTTGTTGAAATAAATAAGAAGTCGCTAAGATTTATCATTTCACGGTAATTAAAGTCTGGGCTAAGAGAAATAAACCTTATCTTTTTGAAATGCTGATCATAAACTGAAATTTCATTTTGTTTTAAAATATAAATTTCTTTTCCTATTAACGATATTGAAGTTAGGGTCTCATTTAGTCCCAGATTAAATAATTCCAAATTGCTTCCTGATGGATCAATCCTGAAAGCTATTTCCTTATTCATAATACCATAAAAAAAGCCGTCAAAGGTAACAATTTTTTTTATATTAAAACTGTCATGAGCTATACAAATTTGTTTCCAACTATAACCAAAGTCATCAGTTTTGAGAATTATACTCCCGTTTCCATAAACCATAGTAATATAGTTATTAATAACTACGCCGTTGAAATCAGTTGTAAGTCTTTCAAAAGTAAATGGCAACTCATCATACACATTTGCAAATAATTTTATTCCAAAACAAGTGAGAATCAGCATTAATAAGCATCTTTTCATTCTATCACCTTTTTTTATATTAAATAAAAGAGGAGAAAAACCTCCTCTTTTGATAATTAATTATTCACAAGGGATCATAAAACATTCTGTCTCCCATTCTGATTCCATCGTCTCACCAGGTGGTGGAATTGGAATTTCACCCAATTGGCAATCATTCCCTGGGATTGAAATAATACGTTCTAAAATCCAAACAGGAAAACCATCTTCGTAACAAAGCTTACCATATATTTCACATCTTCCAGAGATACCACATTGAACTAACCTAGAAATACCTTGACTTGGCTTATTAACATACTTCCAACAATTTACTCTGTAGATATTAAAATTATTAACTGGAACTGGACATGGTAAAATAAAAGGAACATTTGTTAGCCCAAAATGAATTCCGACATTCTTATAAACTGAATCCCAAAAACGATTATCCCATTCAAAATGATGTGCGCAATTTGGATCCATATCAATATAGTCTATCGCAACCTGAAATGGGTTTAAAGGTGAAAACTGATAGCAATAATGTATTACACCTGTACAAGGTAATTCTGTGGGTGGTGGTGCGGGATTTGGATAAAAATAAGTATAAGGAAAACTTGCTGATGTCCAACCAGGTGGGCATACAGCAATACTCAAATTATAAATTGAAAAAAATATCGTGACAAATATTGAATACATAAACAACTTTTTCATTTTCTTCTCAAATTTTAAATTTAACAAATTAATTTTAAAAAAGTTACATTTTTTTATTAATTTGCCCATTGGAATTGGGCAAAAGCCGGTGGGAAACTGCGAAAGCAGTCAGCTTCAACCCTTGCCGAACCGATACTGCTTATTTCGGTTCGGCTTTTTTAATGCAATCATAGGCTAACCCTCCTTTCTGTTTCTTATTTTAACCTGAAGACAAATAACATTAAACAAGCCGGTGTTCGGTGTTCGGTGTTCGGTGTTCGGTGTTCGGTGTTCCGAAAACTTTTA
>CAZEIM010000084.1:0-3703 GCA_964512145.1 uncultured Flavobacteriales bacterium | reverse complement strand
TTTTTTTTTTTTTTTCTTGATTTTTCGATAATTACAAAAAAGGATAATTTTTCAAAAGATGAAAAAGAATAAAAAAAGCTTAATAATCAGGTATATTTTAAAACATATTGAATTTGTCGTTTAAATTTATTTACTTTTGTCGGTAGTTTGTTCAATTTATCTTTAATAATTTATGTTTAAAAGAACTTTATTCCTGAAGAATCTCAGCGTTCCCGTTCAAATAATGATGCTGTTGATGTTCATCATTATATCGGGTTTTATTATAAGTATAATCGGGATTTTAATTACAATCCCTTTCGGGGGAAATAATCTTTTGACTAATGGAAAAGAATTTGATATTTTATCGAATATTAATATTTCAAAGTTTTTGCAGATAGTTAATCATTTGGGGCTTTTTCTTATACCTTCCCTCCTTTTTGTCTATTTATTGAGCCGAAATCCCAAAGGATATTTAAAACTGGATAAAAAACCGCATATATTTTCACTTATTGCCGGATTACTTTTAATGTTAATATCTATGCCTTTCATTAATTGGCTATTATCTATAAATCAGTCTTTTCACTTGCCAGAATCGATGTCGGGAATTGAAAATTGGATGAGGGTTTCAGAAGAAAGAGCAGCCTATTTAACTGATGTTTTCCTAAATGTGAATACGATAAGCGGATTATTGCTTAATATATTAATGATTGCAGTGATACCGGCTATTGGAGAAGAAATTCTTTTCAGAGGTATTTTAATGAAATTATTGAAAAATTGGTTTGGAAATATTCATATTGCAATAATTATTTCGGCTGTTGTTTTTAGTGCAGCTCATTTGCAATTTTTCGGTTTTTTGCCAAGAGTTGTTCTTGGATTAATTTTAGGATATCTTTTCTATATAACCCGAAATCTGTGGATTGCCATTGCAGCACATTTTGCAAACAATGCCTTTGCAGTTATTGTAGCTTTTTTAAATTTTAAATATAAGTTATCTTCAGATATTGAAAAATTTGGTAGCAATAACGACGATTATCCTGTAATAATTTTTAGCTTATTGTTGACTATAGTTATTATTTTTAGTATAAACCAAAGGGAAAGAAAGTTTAAAGCCATAAGCTTTAGAAAAACAAAGGAGGAAGAATTTTAAATTCCTCCTCCTAAGAATATATTATTCGAAAAAATCTATTTTATTCTTCCGATTTTTTACCTTTACGTGTAGAATAGTTTATTTTGAAAGCAGAAACCTGTCTGAGTTCTTGTTTAATATCAGTAATTATTCCCATTTTAGTTTCACCGTCAACTTTCAAAGATGTTGTAAGTAATGGTCTGTCGGCTTCATTTCTTGCAGCTTTTTCTTTCTCGATAAATTCGCGAATATCAGAAACATTAGCATATTGATCGTTAAGCTGTATGCGAGGTTCAGTACCATAAATTTGCGGTTTGGTAGGTGGACCTACATAAATGAAACTAACTAGTGATTTTTTTTCAAGTTTTTGAACTTCGGTGGCTTGAGGAGCTTTAATTTTTACATATAAAGTGCTTTCCCTCATTGTTGTAATAACCATAAAGAAGAACAAAAACATGAAAATAATATCAGACATCGAACCGGTGTTAATGCCCGGAACACTATTACTTCCTTTCTTTTTAAAACGTGCCATTATTTTTTCCCTCCTACATCTTTAGGTTCAGCTTCAGAAATACTAACAGGAATTGCTTTTTGTATAGCTTCACGTTTCTGTTCCTCTTTTAAATCATCGAATTTTTTTCCGAATTTTTCTTTCGATAATTTATCACGAAGTTCATTAACAGCAGCAGTTAATTCATTCTGAACCTGAATATACATATTATAAGAAGTTCCTCTATCGTTTTGAAGAGAAATAACCCCCTTTGATACCTCAACATTACCTAAAAGATCGATATATTTTACTGTTTTTTCGGGAAGGTTTTCAGAATTGTAAGGATTAGCAAGAAATTCCTTGGCTTTATCCTTAAGAGTTCTTATATCACCCTGTTCACCATTAACTAAAAGCTGGTCGTTAGCATTAACAAGTACAGTAAAAATATTACGTTTTTTTATCTCAGGCGGCTTCTGGGTAGGATCGGGCGGCGGAGGTAATCTTCTTGTTATACCCATATCCGTATCTATTGACGATGTTAGAAGGAAAAAGGTAAGCAACAAGAATGAAATATCTGCCATTGACCCTGAATTTATTTCCGGAATTTTCTTTGCCATAAGTATTCTTTATTTAATCATTTTAGATATTGCCGCATAAGCTGCAGTAAGAATAACTAAAATAAACATAACATAAGTCAAAATCAAACCACTTCCGATAAGTTTCGATAATCCATAATCAGTACCCGTTTTTTCAAAAACAACCTGACTAACATCAGTTGAAGAAGACATTAGGTAAGATATTATAAATACAACAATTAAACCTATAACGCCGAATAGTGTTGATTTGGACTTCTTTATATTAACTATAAGGAATTTTATTGAAAACCCAACTAACGTCAGCAGTGCAATCCCTAATAGCGAATATGTTACTATTAATCCAATATTAATAAATACATTTTCCATAGTTAGTTGATGTTTTTATTTTTTATGTAAATGTTTTACAATAATATCCATGAAAGAAATACTTGCATCTTCCATAGTGTTAACAATACCTTCAATTTTATTAACCAGGTAGTTGAAGAAAATTTGCAAAATAATAGCTACGATAAGACCGAAAACGGTAGTTAAAAGAGCCACTTTCATACCACCTGCAACAACTGTCGGAGAAATGTCACCGGCTTGTTCAATTGAGTCAAATGCTTGAACCATCCCTACAACTGTACCCAAGAACCCAAGCATAGGTGCTAAAGCGATAAATAAACCTATCCATGATAAGTTTCTCTCCAAACGTGCCATTTGAACTCCACCGTATGATACGATAGATTTTTCGATAATTTCTAAACCTTCGTCAAATCTGTCAAGCCCTTGATAGAATATGCTTGCAACAGGACCACGTGTATTTTTACATAATTCTTTTGCAGCATTAACACCTCCGTTATTTAAAGCATTTTCAACTCTATTAAGAAGTTTTTCGGTATTAGTAGTTGCAAGATTTAAGTAAATAATTCTCTCAACAACTAAAGCTAAACCTAATATCAACACTAAAAGAATAGGAGTCATCCAGCCTGCACCCCCTTGAATGAACTTTTCTTTCAAAACTTGGTGAAAAGACTTTCCTTCATCAACATTAGCCGTAAGAGCTGTTGTATCAGCACTTGGTTGTACTTCTGATACAGCAGTATCTTGTGTAGCATTTGCTGAAGTATCAGATACTTTTTCAGTTTTGGTATCGGCTTTTTGTGCCTGTGCATATAGTGCCTGTGTGGCAACAAATGTTAGCATTCCTGCAATTGTAAATAAAGCAATTAATTTTTTCATGGTTAATTTTTAATTGATTTTTGTTTTATTTTATTGTTAATTAATAATTTATTGAATTCTACATTATTTAATAAGCTGGCGGAGAGGGTGGGATTCGAACCCACGATTCCGTTCCACACGGAATACACACTTTCCAGGCGTGCGCCTTCGACCACTCGGCCACCTATCCAAAAAACCATTTATTCTAATACAGTTTTCAATTATTTTTTTGACCGCTAAATTACAAAAAAAATAGATTGATATTAAAAAAGTTTTTTTTAAATTTATCAAATAGCGTTTTTTTTCTGTTTT
>CAZEIM010000083.1:3211-3799 GCA_964512145.1 uncultured Flavobacteriales bacterium | reverse complement strand
GTATGGGGATGATGAGAGGCGGCAATGCTATGAATTTGTGACTAACCTGATGGAGATAGAAGTGGATTACATACCGCAGTTATACCGCCACCGATGGAGGATAGAGATATTGTTTAAGCAATTGAAACAAAATTTTATGTTTCGATATTTTTTGGGAGACAATGAGAATGCAATAAAGGTGCAGATATGATATTGTTTAATAGCGAATTTACTGATGATGGTGATATTTGAGAGAGCCAATCGTCGGAGGATGTATAGGAAAGCATTTAGCAGTTTAGTGAATTTTGTACGGTTGCATATAACGGGGTATATAGATTTGGAGAAATATTTGGCGATGGATATAGACTAGTAAATTGTTGCAATAAAGAGCATATGGGAGCGAGACCCGCCAAAAGAAATTCAATTAGAGATAGTATTAGTATAAGTTTCAAATGCAGACGCTGTCGGCATTCAGATACAAGAAAAAGATAAATCAAGGAAGAAGAGGAAACGCAGAAAAAAGAAAGGGGGAGTATCATTTTAAATCATGAGAAATTAAAATTTAAATTATTGAATATCATGTATTTAAATTTTAAAAGTAAAATATTT
>CAZEIM010000083.1:2242-3168 GCA_964512145.1 uncultured Flavobacteriales bacterium | reverse complement strand
ATTTGCGATATTAAGAAAATGCGATCTTAATGAAGATTTATTAAAATAAAATAATTGATTATCAAAAACATAAATATTAGCAAAAACTCAAAAAACTATTTCCCAACATGTCAATTGTAATACGTAAAAATATTGCAAAGCAAAAACGAGAGATATTACATATATTTGAGCGCAGTGGCATTAATAAAGAAAAAGAAAAAAGTTATGGAAAAAATTATAATTAAAAACTTCGGGCCAATTGATGACTTAGAATTATTAGTTAAACCATTCATGATATTCATTGGACCCCAAGCTAGTGGTAAAAGTACTATTAGTAAAAGCATATATTTTTTCAAATCTATCAGAAATGATGTATTGAAATATTTAATAGAAGTAATTGAAACTGGTGATTTTGAAAAGCCATTGGGAAAAATTGCTAAACGAATAAGGGAGAAATTCTTAAGTTTTTTTGGACCAACAGCCCATACCAATGATCTTTATTTACATTACAATTATGGAAATAAAAAAGCAATTACCATAAACCTTAAAGGTAGATATATAAATCCTACTTTCAATGATGAATTTAGAAAACAGTTTTATGATATTCTGGAATATATTAAAAAAACGTTACAAGATTCCTTTATTAAAGGAAATGACAAGTTTCTCTCTGCGATTGAATTATTAAGAATTGAACAACAGAAGAAAAGTGCCTTAGATCAGCTGGAAAAACGTATCAATGAACTATTTGAAGATGATAAAGACTTTTTATTTATTCCAGCGGGCAGAAGTTTATTATCTACTTTATCAGACCAATTACAATATATACATCCACATAAGCTGGATTATCCTATGCAATCGTTTATTGACAGAATAAATAGCACAAAACCATTATTCACAAAAAGCATGGATGAACTTGTCCAAGATAAAAAGTATTTAACAAATGATAC
>CAZEIM010000083.1:0-2230 GCA_964512145.1 uncultured Flavobacteriales bacterium | reverse complement strand
AATCAAATACGGATATGTGAATAGTGCTAAAAAAATTATAGAAAAAATTCTAAAAGCAAAGTATGTAAATGACTTAGATGGTGAAAAACTATATGTTTCTAATAAAAAATACGTTAAAATAAATTATTCTTCATCAGGTCAACAAGAATCAATTTGGATATTAAATCTAATTTTTTTAACCCTTTTGAATAATAATAAAATCTTTATTGTTTTTGAGGAACCAGAAGCACATTTGTATCCTGTCGCTCAGAAGGATGTAATTGGTTTAATAGCTGTTCTTTTTAATGCTATAAATTCTCAAATTATTATAACAACGCATAGTCCTTACATTCTTTCATCAATTAATAATTTATTATATGCAGATATTTTGAATAAAAAAGGCAAGAATGTTGAGTCAATTGTCGATAAAAAAAGTGTACTTGATTATAAAAAAGTAGAGGCATATTCAGTAGAAGGTGGTTATGTAAGTTCAATTATGGATAAAGAATCTAATTTGATAATGATTGAAAAAATTGATATCATTTCAAATGATTTAAATGAAATTTTTAACAAACTATTTGAATTAGAAGATTGATGAAATGTAATAATTTCAGAAATAAGGAATTTGCCTGCAAAAAAAAAAAAAAAATTTTTGTTGTTAAAGAGAATAAAAGAGAGTATGTACTTGAAAATACATCTCGAAAAGAAATATGCCAGATAAAAATAGACAATGGTTATATTACCAATACTAATGTACGTAAATGTGATTATGGCTTTTTAATATGTAATGATAACTACATAATCTTAGTTGAACTTAAAGGCACTGACTTTTTACACGCAGTAGAACAGATAAATTCTACCTTAGAATTATTAAATAACGAACTTAAGAATATGAAGGTGTCCGCTAGGATTGTTTTGGCAAGAGTATCTGCACCAAATATTGAAAATGACCCTAAATATTTGAAGTTAAAAAAAACTATAAAATCCCAAAATGGTGATATCGAATACCGGTCAGGAAAAATGTTAGAAAAAATTTAAATGAAGATAACGAACGTAGACAAATGTCAAATACTAGTCAAAAATATTATTAGAAATCACTACTGACCGACAAAAATTTTAAATAAGGGCTACCGCCCGAAGGTTTCGCCCAAAAGTTGTAGTTTTATGTTGCAAAACCAAAAACAAAACTATGAGCAAAGATATCGAAAAAAATTTAGTCGGTCAGCCGATATTTAAACAATTGATAAATCTGTTGCCTCGAGAGAAGTTTGACCTGTTAGTCTACAAACACCAATCCGATAGGTATTACAAGGCTATTTCCTCATGGGATGAATTAGTAACCTTATTATTTGGGATATTGAGTCGTTGCGACTCGATGGGCGAAGTATGTGATGGGATGCGTACCCTGCAAGGGAAATTAAATTATTTTGGGATGACGCAGTCGCCGGCCAAAAGTACAGCAAACGATGGTTTACGAAACCGCAATCATGAATTGTTTAGAGATTTTTTCTTTGAGTTAATCAAGCATTTTGAATCGGTTTTGTCGGTCAGCCGGGTTGATGGAGTGTCGTTTTCCCGTTTTTATACTTTTGATTCTACGACAATTAGTTTATTTTCAGATATCATGAAGGGGGTTGGGCGTAATCCCAAGAACGATGGCAGAAAAAAAGGAGGGTTGAAGGTTCACATGATGATAGATGCCCATGCTAATACTGCTAAATATGTTGCGATTAGCGAAGCCAGACTACACGATAAGAACTTTTTGAAGCATTTGACACTACCTCAAGGAAGCATGATTGTATTCGATAAAGCCTACAACCATTATCTACAGTTTGCCCATTGGACAAAAGAAGGGGTAAACTTTGTGTGTCGTTTAAAAGATAATGCCATTTATGAAACGCAAGAAGTATTATTAGAAAACATGCTAACCAATAAGCCATCTGGTGTCATAAAGGTTGAACATATACATCTTAAATACAAGGAAAATAATCAAAATACTCCCCTGTGCTTACGCAAAGTCACATACCGTGACGAAAAAGGTCGCACTTACCAGTTCATCACAAATAACTTTGGGATCTCCGCCGAAGAGGTAGCTTTCATTTATAAAAATCGTTGGAATATCGAGCTGATATTCAAAAAGCTCAAACAGAATTTTCAACTGCATTACTTTTATTCAGAAACAGAAAACGGGATCAAAACTCAAATATGGTGCACGCTCATAGCCCATTTATTGCTTACAGTACTGAAAGTA
>CAZEIM010000082.1:3877-4149 GCA_964512145.1 uncultured Flavobacteriales bacterium | reverse complement strand
ACTGTAAGAAAAATACCGAAAATCAAACCATTTTTTGTTTTTCCTTCATTTTTATAATAATACCTAATCAAAAAAACGAAAAGCAACAGATAACTCAACCCTTCATAAATTTGTGTGGGATGTCTTGGTTCGGTTTGTCCATCTCTTAAAAAAACAAAACCCCAAGGTGAGTTTGTTCAATGACCATAAATTTCGGAATTCATCAAATTTCCCGTTCTAATAAAGAAACCGGCTAATGCGACAACTATAACTATTCTGTCTAAAATCCACCA
>CAZEIM010000082.1:3604-3820 GCA_964512145.1 uncultured Flavobacteriales bacterium | reverse complement strand
CAATTGCAGCTCCGTCGCCTGCCAAACCTCCATGCCATATATACAAAACTGCAATAGGATTTTTGCTGTAATATTCGAAATCATAAAAAAGACAATGTCCCAACCTTGCACCTATTACAGTTGATATTATCATATACATTGCAAGTTTTTCCAACACTGTAACGGGGACATTTTCTTTTTTAAAAAATCTTTCCATAATTAAATAACCAAAATAGA
>CAZEIM010000082.1:0-3511 GCA_964512145.1 uncultured Flavobacteriales bacterium | reverse complement strand
ATTTATATAAAGCATATATTTTTTTGATAGCAAATTTAAAAAAGTTTGTGAAAAACTAAGGTTTATGTTAACTTTTTTTATGATTAAAAACTATTAAAAAATTACGATATTTGCAGACCTTAAAAAATTGTATTTTAAGCTAAATGCAAAACGAAAAAGTAAGAAAAAAATGGCTTGTAAAGCTTAAAAGTAAATACCGTTTGGTAATAATGAACGATGATACGTTTGAAGAAAAAATCAACTTCAAACTTTCAAGGTTAAACGTATTTGTTGCTCTCGGTTCATTATCTATTCTACTGGTTTTTCTTACAACTTATATAATTGCGTTTACACCATTAAGAGAATACATCCCGGGATATACAAATGTTCAACTTATAAAAAAATCATACGAAAACTCACTAAAAATTGATTCTTTGATAAAAGAAGTCGAATACAGAGATATTTATCTGAACAATCTAAAACTTATTTTCCAAGGTGTTCCGATAGCCGACCCCAAAATAAACTATCCAAAAGACAGTCTCAAGAAATATGATAATATTTTAAATAAAAAATCAAAAGAAGATTCGATTTTAAGAAAGCAAATTGAAAGTCAGGATAAATATGAATTATCTTCATCTGATTTAACAATTGACAATTCTGATAATTCAACATCTTCATACAGCATAAGCAATTTCATTTATTTTACTCCATTAAAAGGAGTTATTGTCAATGGATTTGATGTTTCCAAACAGCACTATGGAGTTGATATTGCGGGGAAAAAAAACGACGTAATAAAATCAACTTTAAACGGTACTGTTATTTTTGCCAATTGGACATTAGAAACAGGCTATACTTTAGGAATTCAACATCAGCACAATTTGATATCAGTATATAAACATAATTCGGCATTACTAAAAAAATCAGGAGATTATGTAAGAGCAGGAGAACCAATTGCATTTATAGGCAACAGCGGCGAATTAACCACAGGTCATCACCTGCATTTCGAGCTTTGGTATAATGGTATTCCTGTTAATCCGCGAGAATACATATCTTTTTAACTAAATATGAAGAAAAAAATTGCAATTTTAGGTTCAACAGGTTCAATCGGAAGACAAGCACTTGAGGTTATCGAATCAAACTCCGATTTACTTCAGGCAGAAATATTAGTTGCAAATAATAATTCCGATTTACTTATTGAACAAGCAGTAAAATACCAGCCCAACACGGTAGTAATAGGAAATGAAAATCATTATCAAAAAGTATCGGATGCTTTATCTAAATATGATATTAAAGTTTTCGCCGGCGAAGATTCAGTTAATCAAATTGTTGAATCAACAGAAATAGACATAGTACTTGCGTCTATTGTTGGTTTTGCAGGGCTGAAATCAACCATTAGAGCTATTGAAGCAAAAAAAAACATTGCACTTGCCAATAAAGAGACTCTTGTTGTTGCCGGAGACATTGTTACTTCTGCTGCAAAAAAAAACGGTGTAAATATTTTACCTGTTGACTCTGAACATTCTGCAATATTCCAATGTTTAACAGGTGAAATGTTTAATAAAATCGAAAAAATATATTTAACGGCTTCAGGAGGTCCATTCAGAGGTAAAGATAAAAAATACTTGGAAAAAGTTACGAAACATAATGCATTAAAGCACCCAAACTGGAATATGGGTGAAAAAATTACGATAGATTCTGCGACATTGATAAATAAAGGGCTTGAGGTAATAGAAGCAAAATGGCTATTCGATATTGAACCCGAACAAATTGAAGTTGTTGTACATCCGCAATCAATTATACATTCAATGGTTCAATTTACAGATGGTTCAATAAAAGCACAACTCGGTCTTCCTGATATGAAGCTCCCTATACAATATGCTCTTACATATCCATTGAGGATTAAAACAGAATTTGAACGTTTCAGCTTTTCAAATTATTCAAACTTTACTTTCGAAAAACCTGATATTGAAACTTTTTCCGGCCTTAAGTTAGCTTATCAAATAATAAAACAAGGCGGAAATTTACCATGTGTTTTCAATGCTGCTAACGAAGAAGCTGTTTATGCATTTTTAAATGACAAAATTCGTTTTACTCAAATACCTGAAACTATTGAAAAATGTATTAACGAAATTAATTTCATAAGTCAACCTGTATTGGACGACTACATTGAAACCGATAAATTGACCAGAATAAAAGCAAAAGAAATAATTAACAAAATTAAAATATAAAAATGGGCATACTAACTCAAACCTTAGGATTATTATTAAGTCTATCTATTTTAGTACTTTTACACGAAGCAGGACATTTTGTATTTGCAAAAATATTTAAAACCAGAGTCGAAAAATTCTATTTATTCTTCAATCCATGGTTCTCATTATTTAAATTTAAAAAAGGCGAAACCGAATATGGAATAGGTTGGCTTCCGCTAGGAGGATATGTCAAAATTGCAGGAATGATAGACGAGTCGATGGACAAGGAGCAAATGAAAAAACCTCCACAACCTTGGGAATTTCGTTCAAAACCGGCTTGGCAAAGATTACTTATAATGACCGGAGGTGTATTAGTAAATTTTCTACTCGCTCTTGCGATTTACTCAATGATGTTACATATTTGGGGCGAAGAATATTTACCAGCAAAAAACGCTAAATATGGATTAAAATTCAGTGAAATTGCTTTAAAGGCAGGATTTGAAAATGGAGATATCATTACCGCTATTGACAATATTGATGTTGATAACTTTAATGAAATTACAAAAAAAATATTAATAGACAATGCTAAAACAGTTAAAGTTATTCGCAGCGGTGAAACAAAAGAAATCACTCTGCCCAAAGATTTTGTAAAACAAATGCTAAGTACCAATACTAAAAGGTTTGCAGAACCAAGATTTCCATTTATAATTGACAGAATTATGGATGATTCTCCTGCCCAAAAAGCAGGTCTGATAAAAGATGATAAAATATTGGCCATAAACAATGATACAGTAGAATTTTTTAATGATTTTGCAGAAAAAGCAGATAAATATAAAGGCAAAGAAGTTATTATTCATTTTATTAGAAATAATGAAACAAAATCTGCAGCCATTACACTTACTCCTGAGGGTAAAATTGGTGTATATCCTAAAGACCCATCACAATTCTTTGAATTTAAAACTATTAACTATAGTTTTTTTGCATCAATTCCGGCAGGAATTAAGTTAGGCGTCGAAACATTAAGCAGTTACGTTAAACAGTTCAAATTGGTTTTCACTAAAGAAGGTGCAAAACAAATCGGTGGTTTCGGAACTATCGGAGGATTATTCCCAAAAATGTGGGATTGGCAGCAATTTTGGAATATGACGGCTCTACTTTCAGTAATATTGGCTTTCATGAATATACTGCCAATTCCTGCATTGGACGGAGGACATGTATTATTCCTTCTGATTGAAATAATTACCGGCAGAAAACCAAACGAAAAATTAATGGCATATGCTCAGATTGCCGGTATGATAATACTGTTCGGATTACTTATTTTTGCTTTCGGATACGATATAATA
>CAZEIM010000081.1:0-4286 GCA_964512145.1 uncultured Flavobacteriales bacterium | reverse complement strand
AAGTAGAAATTTTAATTACATTTGTTGAGACCCTGGTTGACTGCCCAGACTGTACAACGGCAGAGGATTTTGCGGTACAATTTGCCGTAAACTATGCTGCAAATGTTGCTATTGGTAAAATTACAGGAACGATATTAAGTACCACAAATGCTCAAAAAGTTGGAGCATACATGTACCAAAAATTTGTGGCAGCTGGTACTGATGTAGTGGCGGCCACAAAAAAAGCCTAAGTACCAATTATTGAATTAAAAAATAAGACTTTAAACTATGCTGATAATGTTTGGAGTAAGGTTAGGGGTAGATTAATTACATCAAAATACATTTATGATGTTTCAGACATTACAAAAATATTATCATTACTAAAAACAAAACCTAATACCGCTTTCTTTTGGTCTGGTAGAACAAATGGTATAGGAGGCGAGGCTATTGCATTAGAAATAGCCCAGAAGAGAGGAGGAATGACTCTTGAGGGATTAATTGCTCAAAATAAGATTATTTTGCCTCAGTGGGATATTAATAATCCAAAGATTATTCAAGTTTGGGAAACCGTTTCTGAATGGTATGCAAAACAGGTTACTGGAGAAGTTCGAGCTGTCATAAGGAAGGAGCTTAGGCCAGGTAATATTTGGGAAACAAAAGAACTGCAACGATTAAAAGAAAATATGAATGTAACTAAGATAATAATAATTGACCCTTATACTTTAGTAGAAACAATAATTTTAAAACGATAATTATGGAATATAAAATTAAAAATATTTTGGTACTTTCTAAAGGAAGAATCCTTGTTGAAATTAATGATAGAAAATTAAT
Organism: uncultured Flavobacteriales bacterium; assembly: GCA_964512145.1. Taxonomy (GTDB): domain Bacteria; phylum Bacteroidota; class Bacteroidia; order Flavobacteriales_G; family JALEGO01; genus CAYOHR01. The sequence goes on along the minus strand of CAZEIM010000081.1, from coordinate 3,476 downwards.
AATAAGTGGGGAATTATCAAGTAATAATATTTTTTATGCTGAAATAAAATCATTAACTCAGTGGGAACCACCTTTTAATAAAGAAACTTTAAGTGTACACCTAATACAAGATTTAATAAATAAAATTGAATTTTATTCAACTGATAAACAAATTAAATTATTGTTTGATTAGATGTTTGTATAATCACATTTTCTTGTAAAGTTTTAAGAATAAATGTTGTTTTTATTTTTTAAATATTCCAGAAAATATTGCAAATGTTCCCACTGACATTTTTTTTAGTCAATATAATAAACCTTGGTTAGAACCAGCAATTCAAAGGGCAGATGACATTGTTTTTGCAACAAAGCCACTTTTTAAAAGTGATTATATTAAGAATAATGTTTTGCAAGGGGCTTTTGCTTATGAATTAGAATTTTTAGCTAAAAGAAATGTAAAACCTTCAAATCTAAGTTTTGAAGAATGGGTACTAATAAAATCCTGGTTTGGATATTAAGACAGGTGTTTTTTTTGTAGCAATAAATTGAATCTGTCAAATATATAAAGTTATGGAGTATAGAAATTTAAAGTATATAGTAATCGACAATAAAAGTTTCAGAAATTTCGTTAAAAAGCATAATTTTAAAATTAATATAGATGACACTATTTTGTTAGTTTCAGATTGTATCATTTTAGAGATTTATGGGTTTCATTCAGAAGATACATTATACTATGATATTTATATAGAGAATTGTAAAGTATATACAAACGTAAATCGGCTTTATGATGAAGAAAAATTTGCCAAGGAATTATTAGAAATTCGTGAGCATGTAAGAAACCAACATCAAAAATCATTATTAATATCTAGTAATCTTAATGAGCTTGCTTTGCTTTCAGCATTAAACGCAGAGCAGTATTTTTTCATATATACTGAAATTATGGATAAATTATTAAATGACTTTTTTAGTTGTAATTTCGATGGTTATGAGCAGTATTTTACGGATAGTTTTGACACAAGCAAAAAGGTACTAAATAGAAAACTCAAGGAACTTCAATTTATAGATATAGATTCAATTAAAAACTATACAAAAATAAAATAAAGAGGTTTTACTCGTACTTTGTTCTCCTACGGTTACTAGCTATCCAAAGAGGTGATGATATAATTTTAGCCACAATACCAATTTCTAAGGGTGATTATATTATAGAAGGCGAGTTACAAGGTATGTTTGCTTATGAGCTGCATTATTTAGTTCAAAAAAATGCAAAACCTATTATTTTAAGTTCGGCAGACCTCGCCTAAGCCGCACCTGATACAGGCAGACCAAGTGGGCGAGTACAAGGTGACGGTATCGTTTGGCCAGGGCGAAACCTGCGAACTAAAAACCGAACTCAGCGGCCGGCCGTGCCAGGTGTTTACGGATGGGAATTGCAATACAGCGCCCGTTAAGGTCGATACCACGGCGGAACCCAACGCCAACATTCCCAACCTAGCCGTAGGAGACGTCTTCAACGCGGGAGACTACGAAGTAACGGTTACACGCCTCACTTCCGGCAGCCAAACCTTGGGCTGGACGGGCGAGGGGATGGTGGAGCAAAACCTGATCGCCGGGGTGAAGATCCCGATGTCGGTGGTGTTTGAAAACATCAAGATCAATTCGTGTTACCAATACTACAACCGAGGAGAAAATGGTGCGGTGGTGCATAGCAAGGTGGATGCGAGTTGGGGGAGTGTGGTGGATTTGGGGGATTTTATTCAAGATGCTTCTGGATATTATAAAGCCGATATTACTGAATGGAGAGAAATTTTTAATATTTTCCAAGGTACTTGTGATGAAGTTGTACAATTGGAAAAGCAATTAAAGATATTAGAAAAAGGCTTTCAAGATGACAATTCGAAGAATGATCTTAGTTCTAATGTAAAAACGTCTTTGGATGAATTACGAGTCCCCTTTTCAGAATTAAAAGGTTGTCTTGGATGTATTTCAGGGTCTTCAGGGGCTCGAATTTCAGTGCAATCGTCAGCTGTAAATTGTGATAGTAAAGGTGAAAAGTGCTTAACAAGTGTGGAATTTTTTGAGAATTTAACACTGTTAAACGAAACTTGGTTAGCTAAACAAGGTTGTGAAAATTTTAAAAAGGCTGTTGAAACCCCTTGTAGCTCAACATTACTTGAAAATTATTTTCGTGGCGGAGCAGTAAGGGTTTCTAGTTTTACAACATCTTCTATTGTTTTAAATGGAATTAAACAGAATTGTATTTCAACACTTAAGCCTGGCCAATGGTTGATTTTTAATTCAGTTTTTGATGAAACATCGTTTGATCAGGCCAATCGGTATAATATTCAAAATAATAAATGGGAAAATTATCAAACAATTGCGGATCGTCATAAATGGTATGAATGGGCAGATAAAATAGCAAGGCCACGAGATAATTTTTGGTTTGCTGCGGCTGCTGATGTTACGAGTTGGCGTGCTGTGGGTTGGGCAGATTTGGAATTAAACTTGGGTTATATTACTGATCCTGAAGAGTTTATTATGAAAACGATAAATAAGCATTTATTGCAACAAAATTTTGAAAATTTTGGCCCTTTTCTTTTGAGTTCTATTGGTAAAGTTAAAGATAGCAACGGGTATTTGGTTAATTTGAACGGGATTGAATTAGAAGGCAAAATGGTTGAAATTGAGAAAACAGAAGTTGAGCTGTTTTTACCAAGAACGAAGTCATTGTTTATTTCCAAATTCGGTAATCAGAATAAACAATGTTTTGCAGCTAATAACAAAGTGATGTCACAATGGGATTGTGCTATTTGGGGAACAAATCGTGTAAGTGATGGGTCATGTAAAACCTGTTATTTGAATAAAACTTTGGTATGGTTGATAAAGGGGTTTGAAACGGATGCCCTTGAGTTATCAGTTAAAGACTTTAAGTATTCATTTCCTTCAGAATTGTATAATTTTTTAAATATTGAGCATAGAGTTTACATTGGTAAAAGGATGCTTTATTACTTAAGAAAATGAAGAAAGAAATAATAGATTTAATCGCATTTCACTTGTTTTATTTTATAATCTCTTATACGACGGTGGAGTTTGTTGGACAATTTATGCATATTGTCTCCTATCCAATAGCTTCTAGTATATTTATTTATTGCATTTTAAAAAGTATAAATTCATTTTTTATTGGGTTAATATATATTTTTATTTCACTACTCATTCCATGGGTATTGATTTTTTTATTTTTAGTTTTAGATACTAAAAAAATAATTGATTTAAGTCAATTTATTGGGTCATTTATTTTAATATTTACCATTAATTTATTTATTTGGTTTTTTGTATTTATATTCAAAAATTAATTATCTAATATAAATAAAGATTTTATTTAATTGATATTGAATTAATATGAAATTGATTGTATATTGTAAGTATTTCCTTTTGATGGATGTGAAATTTTTAACTTATGGAGGGAGTATTTAAAAATTTCACATCCATCAAAAGGAAATACT
>CAZEIM010000080.1:0-4327 GCA_964512145.1 uncultured Flavobacteriales bacterium | reverse complement strand
AAACATTTCATTTAAAATATTCTCAATTTCAGAAGATAATTTATTCAATGGATTACCTAAATAATCTATATTTCTACCAAGATTAAATTCCATATAAATAGATGATAAAAATATCTTTTGAAGCTTTTCATAATTATTTTCTAAAATATGTCTTGAAGTTTCATAAAACATAAAAAAATTTATTCCTTAATATTAAATATAATTTAATCTTTTCCTTTAGGTTCCGATAAATACTTTGTTTTTTTCTTTTCTGGAAGAAAAAAGTTAATAATTTTACTAAAAAATCCTCCTGTTTTTCCTTCTATTAAAATTTTAACTATATCAGGCATATTATTCCATATTCTTTGTTTAAAACCTAAAAAGGCTTCACTTATTTCTTCCCACCAAGTAGGCTGTCTATTTATAATTAAAAGATTTACACTATGAAGTTCATCATCTACTTTTCTTCTACTACTATAATACATTTGTTCTTCAATAGGAGAAATTTTACCTTGCTCATACCAAAATTGAACATCACTACCTATTTTCTCTGTAATTGTATTAATTCTTCTATGATGTTCTGAATTTAGTAATTCTTCTTGTGTATAAACATGGGTTTTGAAAGGCCAAATTCCTTTTTTTAAACTTATTTTATTCCTTATATATTCAATTTCATAATAAACTATTCTAAATTTTGATTCAAATAAATTATTATAATTACCAAAATTCTGAGTCATTCTTTACCTCATAACATTTATAATTAAAAATTAAAAATGTTAAATGTGGTAAATCTAATCTTATGTTCAAGTTGTCAAGGATGACAGCTTTTTAAAAATTACCACTAACGGGCGAGTGCAGGTGACTTATACGAATACTTGGAGTATATGTTCACTTGCACGATGTTATCGGCTGGGCTTCTATTTATATTATTCCTTTATATCAATTTTACCATCAACTTTTTATATTTATTACCTAAATATTTTTAAACCTTTATTATCAAAGACTCTGACTTATATTTATATAATTACTAGTTTTCAATTATTTTTTTGTCAACATACAAAACCAAATCTTTTATAACTAATTTTTGAATAGCACAGATAAAAGTTTCCATTATTGCATAATTTGGTTGTTGGTTTTTTATTGGAAGTAATACTTTATCTTTTTTTATTTTTGTGTTACTAATACTATCACCCCAAGAATATTTATATTTCAAACTTTTGTTAATACAAGTTGCTAAGTATAATTGGTTTAACTTGCTTCTTTTTTCTTGATCTTTTAGATACAAAACCAAATTATGACTATCATTTGAATAGAAGTCTTTTTCTTGATAGGTTATAACAAAAGTTTTACCGCCAATAAAAATACAATTTCCTTTATCTAAATATTTTTCATCGTAAGAAATGTAAGAACTTACGGCATTATTTTCTGCACTTGCACACAAATAAGGTGTTTGTCCGCTATTTTCAATAATATCTCTTGATAAAATATTTCCTGTATTTTTAACTTCAAAAACATCAATTACATTGAATTTTTCAAATTTTGTATTTTCAAAATCCGCTAACACCTTTTCTTCTTCATCTGTTAAAGTGTAATCTTTTAGTCCGGTAGCTATTAAGTACGCTTCCAGCTCCGCTATACGCTCATATTCTAATTCTAATATGAAGCTTTCCATAAATTCAAAATCGATTAAACCGTTTTCGTCAATTGGGAGTTTGATTTTGTGGTTTTTTATATCTTCTAGCTTATACCCACCTTGTTGACCGTCATAAAGCGAAACAAATTTTTGTATGTTTGTAATAAAATAGTAAGCAATTTTTTTATTCCATTTTGTAATAATGGGCTTTGGTTTTAATTTGTTAATATTTTGTGAGCAATAGTAAGGTTCTGTCTGGAACTTAACATATTTATAGTTTCCTATTACAGTTGCTGTAATTGTAAAAGGCTCATTTGGTTCAAAATTTCTTTTTTGAATTTTTCCTTGAATGCCATTATTATAAAAAGTTCTACCAACGAAGTTAATTCCATTTTCAGTAAAATCGATTGCATTACTATCTAAAGATTTTGTGCCTACAATCTCAAACAAAGCCTCTAACTTATATTCGCCCCACTCCACATTTTCCAATTTACAGCGAAGTGGGGCATCTATTTTCCCATTGCTTCCTCCCCTATGTTTTGTTTTAATAGAGTTGAAACTTCCCAAGCCAAGTAATCTCCAACAGTTTTCTTGAAATCTTGTAAAGTTGGTTTAATATCAATTGGTGCTGTTTGATTCCAGTCAGCACCATTTTTAGGATCAATAGTACCTTCATAGTATTCTTTTTCGGTAAAAATATTTAGTTTGCTTTTACCAAAACGAACCAAATTAACTAACTCTTCATATCGTTCTTTTGCTCGATCCGTATTTTTTAGGTTATTACTGGCTTTTTTTCGGTTTGTTCTTGTATATCCATCATTTGAAAAATCAATAAATTTTACTACTTCATCTTTGTGGTGTTTCTCATTTACTTTAAAAACATAAATGTTTGTTTGTACACTTGATTTACCAATAAATAAATCTATTGGCATTTTGATACTCGCCAATAGAGTATGTTTTTCTAAGATTTTTTTGTTAAAATCCTTAGCTTTTCCTGAACCAGCAGAATTTTGAATAATAATAGCAGCATAACCTTTGTTCATCATACCAAGAGCTTTTTCAACAAAGTTCATCCCGTTTCCTTGAGCAGAGTATGGAGGATTTAATACAAAAGCATCACCCGGAAATTTACTACCAGTTTTACCAAAACCATAATTTCCATCAAAATCTATGATAGAGTCTTTATTTAAAATGTTAGAGCTTCCATCACCCATTAAAATCATATTTAGAATTGCTAACATATATACATTAGGAAGCAACTCTAAACCGAGTAATTGCTCGGATTTTATTTTTAGTTCTTTTTGATTAAGTTCATCAGGTGAAGTTATATTATTTTTCGCGTCAATAAGCATTTCATTCATTGCTGCAACCAATAACCCTGCTGAACCTGTTGCAAAATCACAAACATAAGAATCTTTGTTTACTCTTGCCAGTTTTACTAGAAGTGTTGCGACATAAGAAGGTGTTAATACTACATCATTAAGTTTGTCTTGAGTAAAACCTAACCAACCATACATTTCATTAAATAATTTTCCTGTAAAATCAGTAGTTAAACCTATTTTATAATAGATTCCCAAATCATCTACAATTTTTGTAAAAACTCTTTTAAGTTGACTTTCACCATTTTCAACTTTATTTATATTTTCAGTAGTAAGTGTGTTTTGTAATGTCCTTACGATGAAGTTTTTCTTCTCTTTTGGTAAATTTTTCTCACCTAAAAAGGCTTTGATTTTTCTCACCATAATATCACCATCTGTATTATCCTCTTCAGTAGAAGATTTCAAATCAGTTTTTTCAAGCGGTGAAACTTTACCAGGCACTCCAATTGTTGCAATAATTGAAGCTGCAACGAGATAAACACGGTCACTTTCTATTAAACCTTTTTCATTTTGGTAAATATCGTTATTAAGTCTTACTAAACTAGCATCAATTTCTTTCTCTCGTTGCTCTTTTAGTTTGTCTATTTCTTCTTGTGTTAAACTCAGAGTTTTTACTTTTTCAATAAAAGCATCAAAATGTTTTGATGATAAAAAAGATAAATCCGAAAACTCACCTATTTTTTGACCAACACCAAAATTACTTTTTGAAACATAGTAAACTCCTATTTGATGTTGAACTTTTCCGCTTTCGTCTTTATATCCAGTCATTCCTATAGCGATAATATCGGTATAACTTGTATGATGTAATAATGCATTTGCATAATGAACAGCACCATTTACAGCAAAAGAATTTATGTTTTTAAAATTAGGATCATTTTTAGAAGTTCTATTTTCAACCTTTCCTTCACTATCAAGTTTGACCAGTTTATCTTTATAACCCTTGTACTCAATAAGAATAGGATAAAAATCTAAGTTTTTGTCTTGTAGTAATAATTTTGCATCAGGTCGATTCCCTCCAGTTCCACCATTTTTAGAAAAGTAGTCATCAAGAGCTTTGTCAATTTCAGAATTTAAAGGCTCTTGTTCTAATTTATAATTTAATCCATAAGATTTAAGCCAACCATTGGCTAAATCAGCAATATTCGGTTCTATTGATTGCGTCATTTTTACCTCAAACATTTCTTTTCTTTTACAAATGTTCTCGGTTTTTTGACTTTAATTATTTATTTTCAGCCTTGCCGATAACGCTCTCTATGCATATGCCGTCTAGCTACATATATTAATTTCTATAAACTACAACAGCTATATGGCATATGCATGATGTTATGCGACGTTT
>CAZEIM010000079.1:0-4723 GCA_964512145.1 uncultured Flavobacteriales bacterium | reverse complement strand
GATATGCTTTCCCTGTGGTTTGTAGCAAGGTATTCCACCACTACAAGTTAGTTTATAAAGGTAGCTCTTTGATAGACCTGTATAGTCTGCCACCTCATCAAAATTCAATACCGTTTTTTGTGATAGCAGCAAGGTTTCAATATTCCTTAATCTGTCATCAATACTTTTTAAATTTTCCATTTTGTTACTTTATGAAAGTGAATAAAATGGACTTGCAAGCCCTGTTATGTAATTACAAAGGCAAAAATCTGAAAGTATTGAAAATAAAGGTGCTTACCTGTGGAAGTGGTAAAGGTAAAGGTAAAGGCTTAAAAGTTTTTTACAATCTCATCAATAGTCTTTTGCTTGTCTGATGATAGGTTTATATCAATATTGGTTTTTAGTGATTTCCAAACTACTTTAAAAGGCTTTCCATCAGGTTTGACAAAGCAAGCTTCTAATCTTTGGTAAATATGCCAAACATCATTGACCTTGTTTTTTATTGCTTCATTAAAATATAGCAGCTCACTTGCATTGTCCTGATGCCATTTGATTGGATTGATGCTTTCTATTGCCTGCCCTGTAAAAACTGCTTTAAATTGCTCTGGTGTGGTTTCTGGTGCAATTAGCTTGTATTTATTAATCATCAGGCTGTAAAGCTCTGGAAGTTCTTTATCAGGATTGTTTTGCCATACATAGGAAGTCTTTTTTTGTTGTTTTGTTGGCTTTCTGGCAGGTCTTTTTTGTTGGTGGTCTATTTCATTAGATAGATACTTTTGCAGCCACCTGTCCCAATCATTCAAGCCATCTGCCCCAATTTCTGCAAGCAGCTCTTTTTTTCTTAACTGATAAAGCTGTTTATCAATTTTAGCAACTGCCTCTGGTGGCTCAATATTGTTTAGTTCATCAGTCCATTTTTCAACTACCATTAGTCTTAATTTCTGGAAGTTCTTTTTAAACTGCTCAATAAATCTTTGTAGCTGCCATTCTGTTTGTATGCCATAAGTAGTATTGCCATTTTCAGATAAAACAGGCTTATCATAAAACTGACAAAAACTGATAAACCATAAATAGTTTCTGCCCTTGTCTGATAGTGGTAGTTTATTGATAAATTCTGTCAATTTCTCAAAGTAGCCATCAATTCTATGTTGCATTTTTTCATTCATCTGTTTAAATATTTATGTCTGGTATTTTGTTTACTGCCTCTCTTTTTTTCTCATCAATAATCTTTGCATAAATTTGAGTGGTCTTTAGCTCTGAATGTCCCAATAGTTTGGAAAGTGTAAATATTTCAGTCCCTAAAGTCAATTGCAGGACTGCAAAAGTATGTCTGGCACAATGGAAAGTAATATCTTTTGTGATGCCTGCCCTCATCATCCATTTGGATAACTCTACATTCATATAGCTGCTATATTTCAAGCCTGTAAAAACTCTCTCATCTGGATTGCCCTGCTCACCTAAATAGCCTCTGGCTTGCTCTGAAATATCTAAATATTGAAGTCCTTTTGTTTTTTGTTGGTGGAATGTGATACGCCACCCCTCATTAGTGCTTTGTAGCTCTGACCATTTCAAGTTATTAATATCTGACCATCTTAAACCTGTCAAGCAGGAAAAAATAAAAGCCCTTTTTAATACATCATATCTGCATTCTGCTTTGACAATAGCCTTTAGCTCATCAATTGTCAAATATTCTCTTTTGTTTTCAATTACTTTTGGATTGGTTACATCAGTGGCAGGATTGGAAAGTATTATTTTTTTCTTTACTGCTTCCTTTAAGCAGGCTCTGAATTTATTGAAGTATGATGATACTGATGATGATGATAAAGGCTGTCCACTTGTTTTTTTTGCTGTATTTTTAAGGTAGTCCCTAAAGTTCTCACAAAAGGTCTGGTCTATTTCTCTGAATGATACTTTTGTCCCTGCAAATTTGATGAGGTGCTTTAGTGTGCTGTCCCAATTTCCATAATTTCCCTTTGACTGCTTCCTTTTTTCCATTTGTTCTGTGAAGTAGTCAATAAAATTGGTACTTTGTTTAAACTCATTTGTAAAGCCATAAAGTCCATTTTTGATTTCAAGCTCTCTTTTTGCTTTGATACTTTCTACAAGCTGCAAGGTATCTTTATTGTGCTGCTTGTCTATTGGTGTTTTTGGCTTGTCAATTAAATAAAGGTCTAAATATTCATAGTCCCTTAAATTTTTTCTTTTGCCCTCTGGTGTGATGGTAGTTCCTTTATAGATTTCCAAAAATAGACTGATGCTGCCTGATTTGGTTTGCTTCCTTTGTCTTAAATGTACTTTCATTTTTGCTGCTATTTGCTGTTATACTTTCACAAAAATACATATTAGCAGCAAATAAACAATAAAAAACATCAAAACAAAAGAATAAATTTTTTAAATAGTGTAGCTCAAAGTCAATAAATAAAAGCCTTTAGCTAATCAAAGGAAAATAACTTTACTTTCCTATACAAAAGTTGCTGAAAATGTTTCTAAGTATCTCATCTGATGCGACTTGCCCTGTTATCTGCCCAAGGTGATACAAAGCTTTGCGTATATCTATTGCTATTAAATCACTGGAAATGCCTTTTTCAAATCCTTCTTTAATTTGAATTAACGATTGTAAAGTGTGGTGTAATGCTTCGTAGTGTCGGATATTACTGACTATTGTAGTATCATTAATATTTTCGGTTTGAACCGACTTAAGTAATGCATCAGATATAAGATTAATATTTTCTTTGCGTTTTGCAGAAATAAATATTATTTCCATTTCGAGTAGTTCGTTGAAATGGCTTGGGGTTTGAAACAACAAATCGGTTTTATTAGCTACTATAATTATTCGTTTATTTGTATCTCCAATAATTTTTTGTAATTCAGCAACTTCTTCTTTAATTTCTTCAACTGTAGTTTGACTTATATCAACAACATACAATATTAAACTCGCTTGCTCAACTTTTTGATAGGTTTTTTCAATACCGATGTTTTCTATTTTATCTTTACTGTTTCTCAATCCGGCAGTATCTATTAATCGAAATGTTACTCCGTCAATACTTATTATATCTTCAATAGTATCACGTGTTGTACCCGGAATTTCCGAAACAATAGCTCTATCCTCATTCAATAATGAATTTAGTAGAGTTGATTTTCCTACATTTGGTTTCCCGATAATAGCTATAGGAATACCGTGTTTCAGAACATTACCCGTAGCAAATGAATTAATTAAACTTTGTACTTCAACTTCCAGATTATTAATCAATTTTATCATTTCATTTCTATCGGCAAATTCGACATCTTCTTCGCTAAAATCAAGCTCAAGTTCAATTAATGAGGCAAAATTTAAGAGTTGTTCCCTAAGTTCTTTAATTTTTGATGAAAAGCCACCTCTCATCTGATTAATAGCAATAGAATGAGATGTTTTAGAATGTGATGCAATAAGATCGGCAACAGCCTCGGCTTGTGATAAATCTAATTTGCCATTTAGAAAAGCTCGCATTGTAAATTCTCCTGCTTTTGCAGTTCTTGCACCATTATTTATAAGTAGTTCGATAATTTTTTGCTGAATATAAGTTGAACCATGACAGGAAATCTCAATACTTTCTTCGCCTGTGTAAGAATATGGGGACTTGAAATAACTCAATAAAACATCATCAATTATAGTATCATTTTCATAAACAACTCCATAGTATAAATGATGACTTTTAATGTTCTCCAATGAACCTTTTTTGGGCTTGAATATTTTCTTTGCTATTTGTAATGAATCTTTTCCGCTAATTCTGATTACCGCTATTGCGCTTCTTCCTGCAGTAGTAGCTATAGCACATATTGTATCTTCATTAAACATTATTCTGTTTTTATTTACAAACCTACACAAATTTACAAGATTTTGAGCAAAAAAATCAATTTTATAAGGGATAATATTTTAAGATTGTTCAGAAAAATTGAATACTTTTTCTGGATATTCAATTAATATCTATTATTTTTGTTCCGGAAAAATTTGAATAACATGAGTATATTAGTTAATGAAAATTCAAAAGTTATAGTACAGGGATTTACCGGTTCTGAGGGTACTTTTCATGCATCACAAATGATAGAATACGGAACAAATGTTGTTGGAGGCGTTACTCCCGGTAAAGGAGGTTTATTCCATTTAGAACGTCCTGTTTTTAATACTGTAAAAGAAGCCGTTGAAAAAACTCAGGCAAATGTTTCGGTGATTTTTGTACCGCCGGCATACGCAGCCGATGCAATTATGGAAGCCGCTGAAGCAGGTATAGAGCTTATTGTTTGTATTACCGAAGGTATTCCTGTTAAAGATATGGTTATTGTTAAAGAGTATCTAAAAAATAAGACTTCCCGTTTGATAGGCCCGAATTGTCCGGGAATAATAACACCCCCTTCAACTAAAATTGGAATTATGCCCGGTTTTATTCATAGTAAAGGCTGTATTGGAATAGTTTCCCGTTCTGGGACTTTGGCTTATGAGGCTGTCGATCAAATTACAAAAGTTGGGCTTGGCCAATCGACGATGATTGGAATTGGAGGCGACCCTGTCCCGGGAACTACTATGAAAGAAGCTGTTGAATTATTTAATAACGATATCGAAACCAAAGGTATAGTTATGATAGGGGAAATTGGCGGTGAAATGGAAACTCAAGCAGCTTATTGGATAAAAGAGAACTGCAGTAAACCGGTTGTGAGTTTTATTGCAGGTGCCACAGCTCCAAAAGGCAGAACTATGGGACATGCCGGT
>CAZEIM010000078.1:389-4979 GCA_964512145.1 uncultured Flavobacteriales bacterium | reverse complement strand
AAGCCACACAATAAGAGCTTCTTCAATTTTTTTTTTTTGTGTTTTATTTCTGTTCAGAAATACATTTTTTACAAGTTGCATACTAATAGTGCTTCCACCTCTTGCAAAACGCCTTGTTTTGATATTTTTGGTGATAGACTCTTTAATTGCCTCGGGAAGAAAGCCTCTGTGCCAGAAAAACCCAGCATCTTCCGAAATAAGAACTGCATTTTTCAGGTATGTTGATATTTGGTCGAGTCTTCTAAAGTTGGGATTTGAAGCTCCAACTAAAAATTGTCTCACAGCTTCACCTTTTTCGTAGGCAGTATATTCAAATTCGTCATTTATTTTCGAAAAATCAGTATTTCCAAAACTTATAATTTTAAAGTTGTGCCTGTTCAATTCCGACAAAAAGCTTATTGAATCAGGTGAATCTATATATACGTAAAAATCAAGCTTGTAAGATAAATTCCCGGCGGTTTTAATGCCTTCAAGGTTAAGGAATAACCCTTCAGGCAACGACTCGAACAAATCTTGAGATGGGAATTGCGGCTTATTAATTTTCAACCATACTTGACGAGACGGATATAAACAGTATTTAATGTACGGATTAAACGTTAATTTATTGAAATTAACAATCGTACTGCTGTCTAACTCGAAATAATTGTCGCCTATATTCAACGAAAAATCGAAAGATGCACCTTTAAGTAAAACATCCTTGGTTGAAATTTTATCATTATACAATATTAATCCACTAATCGACGACTTGCCTTTTATATGATTGATACTATTTGAAAAAGAATTTTCGGAAAAATTGAAATCAAGAGTATCAAATTGTAATTTAACTGCCCATTTGTAATTAATAAAAGGGAGGTTAATCTTTTTATTTTCATTGGAAAAAAGTTTTATCCTTACATTTTCTTTTTCAGGATTTATATCTCCTACACAAAGCCATTTTTGAGATAAATTATTTTCAAATACTTCTATCGGAATGCTAAATGATGAATTACTGATATTTATATTCGGAATCGAAATATTTATTTTCTGTTTTTCACTATTAGCACGTATCTGAAAATTTTCAATACATATTTTATCTGGTATCTTAAAAAAAATTGTATTTATTAATTTGTAAATTCTATAACCATATTCATATTTGTTTTCGGGTTTAGTTACCGAATTATCATTTTTATTAGTTTGAAACAAAAAGCTGTAGTTATTTTCTTTTCCCGATTTCACCGGACTTAAAATAAAATTTTTGACTTCTATGCTTAATGGTTTTATTTTGAAAAGAAATAGGTTCCAAAAACTAATTTTCAATTCAAATTTTTCGATATAAATCAAATTTTCGCCAATTTTTGGTTTTAAATTGATTTTCTCGGCATAAACAGTGGAAATTCCTTTAAATTTGATATTTTCTACGCTTAATTCTGCCTCGTTGTATTTATTGAAATTTTCTATTTTACTTTCAACAAAACTACTGATTATAGTATTTCTGAACAAAATAAAAACTAATAAAAGAAATGCCAAAAAGGCAAAAGTAAAATAGACAAATTTACTTCTGTTAAATCTGAAAGAAAGGCTTTTAATCTTTATTTTCAATAGTTTAAAAAAATTAAAAAATTATATGCAAAAATACAGTATAATTTGCATAAAAAAGGGTTTATCATTAATCATTTTTAATGATAAACCCAATAAAGAGTATTATTTGATTAGAATACAACTTTAAATTCTACTCTTCGGTTTTTAGCTCTTCCTTCCTCTGTTTTATTGCTTTCTACAGGTTGAGTATCGCCAAATCCTTCGGATTTTAATCTTTCAGGAGCAATTCCTTTTTTTATTAAATAATTTTTAACTGCTTCGGCTCTTTTCTTCGACAGCCATAAGTTAACATTCGATTTTCCGGTATTATCGGTATGACCATAAATATCTAGATTATATTCTTTGTTATCAACCATTACTTTAACAACTTTATCCAGTATAGGGAAAGATTGTTTTTTAATTATATCTTTACCTGTTTCAAACTGAATTCCCTGTAAAGCCTGATTGAAAACTTTCTTAACTTCGGCTTTAACTTCCGGACATCCTGAATTTTCTTTAATTCCTTTAACTTCGGGGCATTTATCCATATAATCGGGAACACCATCACCGTCAGTATCTATCGGGCAGCCCTTTGAGTCAACTTTAGCATCTTTTGGTGTATTTGGACAATTATCGAGATAATCGGGAACACCGTCTCCGTCGCTATCGACAGGGCAACCTTTTTCATCAACCTTTACACCTTTTGGTGTGTCAGAACATTTATCCAAATAGTCGGCTACGCCATCTCCATCTGTATCAATAGGACAACCAAAATTATCAACCTTAACGCCTGCAGGGGTTCCGGGACATTTATCCATATAATCAGGTATTCCATCGCCATCAGTATCAACAGGGCATCCGTTTGAGTCAACAATAACCCCTCTCGGTGTTTTTGGGCATTTATCCAAGTAATCTGGTACACCGTCATTATCAGTATCAATAGGACAACCGTTAATATCAACTTTTACACCGCTTGGTGTTTCGGGACATTTATCCGATTTGTCGGGAACACCATCCTTATCAGTATCCTTTGGAGCACCAAAAGCAAATACAAATCCTATCGAATGTGCTATATAATTGTCATTATTTTTAGCTACCCAAAAATCTCTTTCGTCATTATCGGTATAATTATAAAGCATTTGATACTGTAATGCAAAATCTTTATAAATATTCAATTTTAAACCTCCTGCTACAGTATAAAGTACATCATATCCGCTGTTTATCTTGCTTCCGTTATATCTCCAGTTATTGGCCATCCCGATTCCGCCTCCTACAAAAGGAGCAAAAAATGATTCTTTTTTTAGTAAATATCCGTTATTTAATTTATAAACTAACAACAAATTTATATCGGACTTTTTCCCTTTAAAATTCTTTTGTGCATCTTTGTAATATCCGTATAAACCGTAAGTCCCTTGAATAATTGCATCGAAAGAACAATTCAAATACCTGTTGAGTGAGCCTCCGGCAAACCCGAAAATATTATTGTTTTCAAAATTAAGAAAACCATTACCGTAATCGCCATTATACTCATTCTTACCTCCATAAACAGCTAAGCCCCATTTTTTTTCGGCATTTTGCCCATTTGAAAATAAAAATCCAACTGAAAGTAATAGAAATAACAAAATCTTTTTCATAACATATAGATTTTAATAAAAATACGATTTATTTTTTCGTAAAATTAAACCTTTTTCAATAGATAAACAATTATAAAGTTAAATAATGAAAAATTTTTCATTAAATATTTATGTAATATTCTCTAAAATAATATATCCCAAATTTTTCATTATTAATTCAGTGAACTAATGAAATTAATTGAAACAAACCCGAATAATAAAATCTTTATTGAATAATTGGGGTTTATTGTTAGATACTTTTAGGCGAAAAAATAAAAAAACACCATAAAGAATTATCATTTAAAAATTTATTGTATCTTTGCAAAGAATTTAGCGGATGTGGCGTAATTGGTAGCCGCGCCAGACTTAGGATCTGGTGTCTAGCGACGTGGGGGTTCGAGTCCCTTCATCCGCACTTAAAGCCCGTAATTTACGGTTTATTTATTGTGTAAATACGTACTGAATAATGTTTGCTCCCATTTTTAAGGCTTTAAGCCTTGTGGCTTCAGAATCCTTATGAACATCCTGATCTTCCCAACCATCTCCTAAATCACATTCATAGCTGTAAAAACAAATCAATCTTCCTTCATAAAACAAACCAAAGCCTTGCGGACGTTTACCGTCATGTTCATGAATTTTTGGCAAACCATTAGGAAAATCAAACTTTTGATAAAAAATTGGATGATTGAATGGAAGCTCAATGAAATCAAGCTCAGGAAAAACCTTCTTCATTTCAGGACGAATATATTTATCTAATCCATAATTGTCGTCAATATGCAAAAAACCTCCACTTATAAGATACTTCCTCAGGTTTTGTATATCTTTTTCCGAAAATACAACGTTACCATGTCCGGTCATATGTAAAAAGGGATAATTAAATATTTCCTGACTGCCAACATCTACAGTAGCGTATTCGGCATTAATATTTGTACCGAGATTCTGATTACAAAATTTAATCAGATTTGTAAGAGAAGTGGGATTAGCGTACCAATCGCCTCCACCGCCATACTTAAGCAGCGCTATTTGATATGTAGGAATAGGAGTAAATGATGTAAATAACAAAAATGTAAAAGTTATAAATAATGTTCTGAATTTTAATAATCTCATTTCTCCCCAATATTTATAATAAAACGATTAAATTTAATTTTAATTTTATTCATTTATCAAACTTACGGTATGACAAGCAACCAAACCTGCTGTTTCTGTTCTAAGTCTTGATTTACCAAGTGAAACCGGTTTAATACCTATTTCTAAAGCCCTTTCTATTTCATTTTTACTAAAGTCACCTTCGGGACCTATTAAAATTAGTACACTTTCATTTTTAGGACATATTTTATTAAGTGTTGTTTCAATATTTTTGTCGCAGTATGCAATATATTTATTATCTGACGAAGCATAATGAATAAAAGACAGAAACTTT
>CAZEIM010000078.1:0-271 GCA_964512145.1 uncultured Flavobacteriales bacterium | reverse complement strand
TATAAGAGGTGTTATTTCATCTATGCCGATTTCAACAGCTTTTCGATAAACCATTCGATGCGTGCAATATTTTTTGTAGGTGCGATAGCTATATGGAGATGGTAGTTTCTTTGACCATAGTTTTCTATAGTATTTATAACCTCTACAGTACAAGCTTTTATATCATTGCTTATTATTCTGCATTCATAAAGAGAACCTTCGCCATTTGTAAGATATATAATATTCCCTTCCTTTAAACGTAGAACCTTGACGCAATGCAATGATTCTTCTT
>CAZEIM010000077.1:0-5109 GCA_964512145.1 uncultured Flavobacteriales bacterium | reverse complement strand
TACAACTGAATATTATGTCAACAGGCTTAAGTTTATGGAATAAGTCAGTTATTCCGACATTATATCATTTACTACTCTATAGCAAATATCTTTATCAAATCCCTTGTTGTACAAAAAAGCTAGAAGTTTATTACGGATTTCAACATTAGTTCCTTTTACACTTTTTAACTTTTTTTGTATTAGAATATAACAACACACTTAGCGAACATGGATTTGTAGGAAAAATAGTAACATCAATGTTTGGAGCAACAACTCCCAGAACTGCAGGATTTAATACCATCAATACCGCTGAATTAGCTTTGCCTACCCTAATGATGATTTTTTTGTTAATGTGGATAGGTGCATCTCCATTATCTACCGGTGGGGGAATAAAAACCAGTACTTTTGCCATTGCAACACTAAATTTGTTTAGTTTGGCAAGAGGTAAATCTAGACTAGAATTATATAGACGTGAAGTGGCAAACATTTCTGTTCAACGTGCTTTTGCTACTATTTCATTATCTTTAATTGTTATTGGATTTGGTATTATGTTTATTGCTATTTTCGATAGTGAAAAAGAATTACTAAGTATTGCTTTTGAATGTTTTTCTGCATACAGCACAGTAGGTCTAAGTTTAGGCATAACATCTACGTTAACTCCGATAAGTAAATTTATTTTAATAGTGATTATGTTTGTTGGAAGAGTGAGTATGTTATCTATCATTATTGCGGTATTTGAAAAAGTGAAACATAAAAATTACAGATATCCAACCGAAGAAATTACGATTAATTAATATTATATGAAATATATTATAGCCGGATTAGGAACTTTTGGTGCCTCTTTAGCTCAAAAACTTACTGAGCAAGGAAATGAAGTGATTGGAATTGACACGGATATGGCAAAAGTAGATTTATACAAAGAAAAAATATCTCATACTATATGTATGGATGCCACCGATGAATTTACGGTTACCGGTTTACCGTTAAAAGAAACAGACATTGTTGTGGTAGCTATTGGAGAAGATCAAGGAGCTAACGTAATGACTACAGCAGTGTTTAAAAATTTAGAGGTGAAAAGGTTAATTAGTAGAGCTATAAACCCGTTGCACGAAAAAGTTTTAAGAGCTATTGGAGTAGATGAAATTGTACATCCAGAAGAAGAAACTGCCGAGCGATGGGCGAAAAAGCTTTGTTTGAATAATGTAGTAGATTCGTTTGAGTTAAGCGAAGAATATAGTATTTTAGAGGTTAATACCCCCATTGAATACATAGGGAAAAGCATTAGTGAAATAGGATTTAGAAGAACATTTAATTTATTGGTACTCACCACTATTAAAAAAAGAGAGGTTAAAAGTTTACTAGGAAAAACAAAAACAGAATCAAATGTACAAGGTGTGGCAACCCCCGATTTAATTTTAGAGTCCGGAGATATTTTAGTACTATATGGATCTAATAAAGATTTACAAAGTTTTTTAAAACAAAAATTAAAATAACACTATATTATTTCATCCTTTATTCAATAGAATTTCTTAATTATGTATACGGCACAAAAACACCTTCAAAATGAGCTTCAATCCATAAAGGAAGCTGGTTTATTTAAAAAAGAAAGGATTATTACAAGCAGTCAGGGAGCTGTTGTAAATACAAATGAAAAAGAAGATGTGATTATTATGTGTGCGAATAATTACTTGGGCCTATCTTCTCATCCAAAAGTAATTCAAGCGGCTAAAAATGCGCTGGACACATATGGATATGGAATGTCGTCCGTTCGATTTATTTGCGGAACGCAAGATATTCATAAAAAATTAGAGCAAAAAATTTCTAGTTTTTTAAAAACAGAGGACACTATTTTATATGCCGCATGTTTTGATGCCAATGGGGGTGTATTTGAACCTTTACTCGGAGAAGATGATGCCATTATCTCAGATGCATTAAACCATGCCTCTATTATTGACGGGGTTCGACTATGCAAAGCAATAAGATACCGATATAGCCACAGTAATATGCAAGAGCTGGAGGACTGTTTAATAAAAGCTCAGTCTCAAAAACATCGGCTCATTGTAACCGATGGAGTTTTTTCCATGGATGGTGATATTGCTAATCTTCCTGAAATAGTTCGCTTGGCCGAAAAATACCAAGCAATGATTATGGTTGATGACAGCCATGCTACTGGATTCATCGGCAAAATCGGAAGAGGTACAGCAGAATACCATGGTGTAATGGATAAAATAGATATTATTACCGGAACTTTAGGTAAGGCATTAGGCGGAGCCATGGGGGGTTTTACATCCGGTAAAAAAGAAATTATTGAGTTGTTACGACAAAGATCCAGACCATATTTATTCTCAAATTCTCTTTCTCCGGTAATCGTAGGAGCATCACTTCAAGTAATAGAAATGCTTGAAGAATCGACCAATCTTCGAGATACATTAGAAAAAAACACCCAATATTTTAAACATAAAATAAAAGAATTGGGGTTTGATATAAAAAAAGGCGAATCTCCCATTATTCCTATTATGCTGTACGATGCAAAATTAGCTCAGGAATTTGCACACGAATTATTACAAGAGGGGGTGTATGCCGTTGGATTCTTTTATCCTGTAGTTCCAAAAGGAGAAGCTCGAATAAGAGTTCAAATTTCTGCCGGACACAATCTAAATCACTTAGATAAAGCATTGCAAGCATTTGAAAAAGTTGGAAAAAAATTACAAGTAATATGAGTGAAATATTAAAGGTTGTTTCTGAGAATAACACATTTTCCATTGAATTTTTAAATCAAGAAAAAACTAAGGGGAAAATTAATGGTCAATACTTTGAATGGGATATATGTAAAGTTTCTAACCTTGAGTATCATGCAATATACAATTATGCATCATACAGGATTTTTATTGTGAATTTTGATACCACAAGTAAAATTATTACTTTAAAAATTAATCAAAACACCTATAGCTTTACGGTAAAAGATTCTATGGAACAATTATTAGAGTCTATGGGCTTAAATTTAAAAAACTCTAATATTGTTAAAGATATAAAATCACCCATGCCAGGACTGGTTATTCAAATATTAGTGCAAGAAAATCAACCCGTAAAAAAAGGAGATGCATTACTAATTCTTGAAGCCATGAAAATGGAAAATATTATTAAAAGCCCCGGTGATGGTGTGGTTAAAAAAGTATTAGCAACTCAAGGAAAAGCCGTAGAAAAAAACGAACTATTAATTCAATTTAATTAAAAATATGTCATCCAAATCATTTAACTCGTTATATCAAAAAAAACAAGAAGCTTTGCTCGGTGGAGGGCAGGATAAAATTGATGCGCAACACAAAAAAGGAAAATTAACCGCTAGAGAACGTATTTTATTTTTACTCGACCCAGGTTCGTTTGAAGAAATCGGAGAATTAGTAACTCATAGATCAAAAAATTTCGGCTTAGATAAGCAAAAGTTTTATGGAGATGGAGTTATAACAGGGTATGGAACTATTCACGGGCGATTGGTATACGTTTTTTCTCAAGATTTTACGGTGTTAGGCGGATCATTAGCAGAAGCTCATTCTGAAAAAATATGCCGAATTATGGACTTAGCCATGAAAAATGGTGCTCCGTTAATTGGACTAAACGATTCGGGTGGGGCACGCATACAAGAAGGAGTGGTTTCTTTAGCTGCTTACGCAGATATTTTTTATCGAAATACATTAGCAAGTGGCGTAATTCCACAAATATCAGCTATTATGGGGCCTTGTGCTGGTGGTGCGGTGTATTCACCAGCATTAACTGATTTTATTTTTATGGTACAGCAAACTTCGTATATGTTTGTAACCGGTCCAAATGTGGTAAAAACAGTAACCCATGAAGAGGTTACCTCCGAAGAGTTGGGTGGTGCCGACACACATGCCACAAAATCGGGGGTTACCCATTTTGCGTGTTCTAGTGAAATTGAATGTTTAAAAGAAATTAAAACATTGTTATCATACATACCACAAAATTGTGAAGATGGGGTTCCTCTTGTACATTACACAGCTAATGAAAATGAAATAAGATCTGCGTTAAACAACATTGTTCCTGAAAATCCTAATCAACCATACGATATAAGAGAAGTAATTGAGGGAGTGGTTGACGAAGCTACATTTTTTGAAATTCATAAAAATTACGCTGAAAATATTGTGGTGGGTTTTGCTCGATTAGCCGGTCGTTCCATAGGTATTGTAGCCAATCAACCAGCAGTTTTAGCTGGTGTATTAGATATAAATTCATCTAAAAAAGCTGCCCGATTTGTTCGATTTTGCGATTGTTTTAATATTCCTTTACTTGTTTTTGAAGATGTACCGGGATTTTTACCAGGAACTGATCAGGAATGGAATGCAATCATAACAAATGGCGCTAAGTTGTTGTATGCATTTAGTGAAGCTACTGTGCCTAGAGTAACTGTAATTACCAGAAAAGCCTACGGGGGAGCATACGATGTAATGAACTCGAAGCATATTGGAGCCGATATGAACTATGCTTGGCCAAACGCAGAAATTGCTGTGATGGGAGCAAAAGGAGCTGCTGAAATAATATTTAAAAAAGAAATACAAAATGCTGAAAATAAAGAAGAAAAATTAAAAGAAATGGAAGCTGAGTACGCCCGATTGTTTGCTAACCCTTACAGAGCTGCTTCTAGAGGTTATATTGATGAGGTTATTTTGCCAGAACAAACCAGAGAAAAACTCATTAAAGCCTTTAAAATGCTCGAAAACAAAGTAGATGTTCTCCCTAAAAAGAAACACGGAAATATCCCTCTTTAAAACCATTTTTATATACTACTACTTAATGTAGATATTTCATTAAATTGATAAAATTTAACCAAAATGTAACCTTTTTTATAGGTTATGACGTATATATGCTCGATTTAATTTTTTTAGTTATGAAAGAAGACATTAAAAAAACGGCATATAGTTTACGGAATACTTTTTTGAAAAAAAATATTTCATTGGTTTATGAAGGTCAAATTGATCATGCTACCACAAAAGCATTTGCCGATTTAATTGTAAAAAGATTAGAAAGTGAAGAAAAATCTTTTGTTATTAAAAAAAGACTCCTGACTTGTCCACTTTAGTGCAACAAATTGAGTTTAGACAATATTCCTTCTGC
>CAZEIM010000076.1:4257-5454 GCA_964512145.1 uncultured Flavobacteriales bacterium | reverse complement strand
CTGGAAAATACCCCCAATAAGGATAGACCATATATTTGTGAACAATAATGTAAGAGTTTTATCGTATAAAATATTACCTCTTGAATATTCCGATCATTATGCTGTAACCGCTAATGTAGTTTTAAAGTAAATAGTTTTAATGAAATTTAAAGAATTATATATAATTAAAATCGGGTTAATTAATTCAGTAAGCAAATTATTATTTTTAATACTTTGTTTTATTTCATTAAATTCATATTCAATATCATACAGTGATTCTACTAAAGTTAATGATACTGTTAAATATTGGAGGTTTAAAAGTTTTAACACATTCACTTTAGGTCAAACTTCGTATAAATATTGGGCGCAGGGGGGTGAAAATTCTCTTAATTTTTTAGCTAATGCCAAATGGAGTTTAAAGTATAAAAAAAATAACACTATCTGGGACAATAATATCGAAGGAACCTATGGAATAATGCAGCAAGGTGAAAGAAAGGTAATAAAAACAGATGATAAGTTTGAGTTTATCTCAAATTTCGCATTAAAAGCTTCTGAAAGCTGGAATTATAATGCACTGATAAATCTGAAAAGTCAATTTACGAAAGGATATAAATATCCTAACGATTCGACTATAGTTTCTGACTTTTTTTCACCGGCGTATCTCATTACTTCATTCGGATTTGAATACAAAAAGAAAAATTATACATTTATTTTTTCGGTTTTAACTGGAAAGACAACATTTGTCTTAAATCCTTTGTTAAATAAAATTGGTGCATTTGGGGTTGAAAAAGATAAAAAAGTAAAATCAGTTGTTGGTTCGTTTATAAAACTTACTACTAAAAACGAGATTGTGAAAAATGTTGAATTAAATAACCGAATAGAGCTTTTTTCTGATTATTTTAATAATCCCGAACATGTAGATGTAAACTGGGAATTATTGATAAAAATGAAAATAAATAAATTTATGTCTGCCAATTTGAATGCTCAAATGATATATGACTACGATACAAAAACATATATAAAAGATAGTGCAGGTAATATTATTTCAAGTGAAGCTAAAATTCAAATAAAAGAAACATTCGGGATAGCCTTTTTAATATCTTTTTAATTTTTTATCAACATTAACTTTATCGATTTATGTCAATTGAACCTTTTTTATTACTGATATCTACTGTTTTTTTTTGTATGTCCTCATATAACAAACCAGCTGCTACTTTT
>CAZEIM010000076.1:0-4247 GCA_964512145.1 uncultured Flavobacteriales bacterium | reverse complement strand
ATATACTCTATTAATATTGCTTTTCAGATATTATTTCACAAAAAAAGATATTAGTTTAAACATCAATTCAGTTAAAGAAGAGAAAATAAAAGTAAGCGTAATTATTCCTGCACGAAATGAAAGCGACTCCATAGCCTTGTTATTAAAAGACCTTTCAGTTCAAACTTATCCTAAAGAACTTTACGAAATAATTGTTGTAGATGATGAATCAACTGATAATACTGTAGAAAAGGTTAATGATTTCATAGAAAAAGAAAAACATATTGATTGTAAATTGATTAAAATATCAGAGCAAAATCACTCATCAATAAATGGATATTATAAAAAAAGAGCAATAAGTACCGGTATTAGTCAATCGGTTGGAAATATTATTTTAACTACTGATGCCGATTGCAGATCAGGCAATAAATGGATTGAAAGCTATATTGAGCTTTTCAAAATAGGGGATTTCAAAATGATAACAGGAATGGTTGCATTTAAAGACGATAAAACGAATTTTGAAAAAGCACAACATCTTGAATTTTTAAGTCTGATAGCATCATCAATAGCTTCAGTAAAAATGGGAGTTCCTATAATGTGCAACGGAGCAAATCTTGCTTATAAAAAATCGGCATTTATGGATGTAAATGGCTATTCATCTGATAATGAATTTGCTTCCGGAGATGATATTTTCCTGCTTCTTAAAATAAAAAAGAAATTTGGCAGAAAAAGTATTGGTTGTTTGCTTAATACCGAGGGAATGGTTTTTACTAAACCAAAAACTAATATTAAAGAGTTTATTAGTCAACGTCTTAGATGGGCTTCGAAAACAAAAGGTTACAGAGATTTTTTCATTTTATTTGTAGCAGCAATAGTTTTTGTAATTAACTTAAACTTAATGATTTTCTTCGCTTTAAGTTTTTACTCTTACACATACATAAAATTATTTTTATTATCAATAATTTTTAAAACCATAGTCGATACACCAATATTGTTTTCTATTACCAAACTATTGAATAGAAAAGATTTAAGGAAATATATATTGCCTCTGAATTTTGTTTACTTTATATACTTTATACTAATCGGGTCCCTCGGAAGTATATTAAATTTCAGATGGAAAGATAGGTTAATAAAAAAGTAGAAAATTTTAATCATTAATATATCTATGATTTTGGACACGATTTATCTTTAGGCCCAAACCATTTTTTAATAAAGCATTGCTTTTTATTCATACCTGATTTTTCAGATTTATTTTTAGTGTTCTTCATCCTTCTACGGGTTTCTTTTGTTTGATTTTTCATGTGTTTTTCAACAGCCTGATTATATTGCTTTAGTACTTCTTTATCTTTTTCTTCTCTTTGCTTTTCAACTTGTTTTTGACGAGAGGCGGCGGTATTTGTTCGGCATGACCAAAATAAAGGTAATATTGCAATTAAAATCAAAAGAAATATTTTTCTAAATTTATCCATAAGAACTGTAAGTTTATAGTTTACAAAAATAAAAAAAGAGGTTGATATAAATTATCGACCTCTTTTTTTAAGTGAAAAAATTAAAGTTTATAAAATTATTGTGACCGTTCCGATTTTTTCATAGGTGTCATCAATACCGCTATTCATTCTGAAATAGTAAATATAAACACCCGGTCTTACTAATTCGCCGTTATATTTACCGTCCCAACCTTGATTTGGGTCAGTAGTTTCGAAGAGTAGTTGCCCCCAACGATTATAAATTGAAAACAGATAATTTTTAGTGCTGACAATTTCACCTATTGGTTTAAAAATTCTGTTGTCATTTATAGATGAATAAGGAGAGAATGAGTTAGGGATATAAATCATATTACAGTTTCTGACATTTTGTTGTGCAGCAGTAGTAGATGAACAAACAACCCCATTCTGAGTGTTACTAACGGTAACAGTATATGAAGTAGTAACAAGAGGCAGGACGCTAATTGTAGAAGAAGTTTCGCCGGTATTCCATAAATATTGATTTCCCCCTGATGCTGATAATGTAGTTGTAGCTCCTTTACATATTGTATCAGCAGCCAGAGTAATCATAGGTATAGGAAGAGGAATAACACTTACGTTAACTGATTTTGAGTCAAAGCAGTTATTTGTGTCAGTAACGGCAACAGTATATGTTGTAAAAGAAGTCGGATTTACTGTTATTGAAGGTGTAGTTTGAGGAGGATTAGTACTCCATAAATATTGAACTCCACCACCTGCAGTAAGTGTTGTACTATCGCCCATACATATAGTTGCATCATTGGAAAGAGTAATTGTAGGCAATGGATTGACAACTGCAGTAGCATAAGCACTATCTTTACACCCACCTGTAGATGCTACTATTACTTTATATTGTGTAGTAGTGGTTGGATTAACAGTTATCACCGAATCTGTAGAACCGGTACTCCACAAATAAGTTGCACCGCCGCTTGCTTGCAAAGTGGCAGTATTTCCTATACAGACAGTGTCGTTAATTACTGAAAGCTGTGGTAATGGTAATATGCTGACTTTAACACTGTCTTTTGCTTTACATCCCAAACTATTCTGAGCCTGTACAAAATAATAAGTGTCGGTATTTGGGCTTACTTTAGCTACAGAGCCGTTTGTTACAGGGTTTGTACTCCATACATAATTTGAAAGTCCAACACCTGAAGCAATAAGAGTTGCAGTATCACCTAAACAAATGCTTGTATCTGCTCCTGCATCAACAGTTGGCGCTTGAACATTAACAATTATTGTATCTGAAGCAGATAAACCACTAAGTAAGTCAATAACAGTAACAATATAATAATGCATACCTGGAGTTGTAGGTTTTACAGGAGGCGGATTATAAACAGTAGGTCCGGGCATACCATCGTAAGTCCATTCAACATAAGCGAATGCGGGACAAACAATTTGAACATTATCAATTCCCCAATGGTCGAATGTATTTCCTGAAGCAATATCCTGATACCATCTGAATTTGGTATTTGGAGAGCTGGCCGCTGCAGGTACATTATTTCTGTAATGATTCCATTGATAGTAAGGGCCGGTAGCTGCATTACCGGATACAGGTGTCCAATATCCTCCACTTCCATTTATATAACCAGTTGTTCCATAAACACCTGACGGAGCCTGATCGACTCCGGGAAATTGAGTCCATGTAACACCATTGTTGATTGACCATTGTAGATGAACTCCTTCTGTAGGTAAATCGGGCGATTCGCAATTAGTTGAATTTTGATTTGCTCCATATTTCATATCCCAGTCAATAGTACATCCGCCTAATGACATATCATATCCTACAGTAATAAGTTGACGAGGATATGCATTAGACCCAAACCACAATACAACACCCTGTGCAGGAAGATTTGTCGGTGGACATGGATTTGACCATAATGCAGTTACATTGGTTGACCAGCCATTTCCTAAAGTGGAGTTGTTAAAGTTGTTATTCATAAGAAATCCACATGTACCTTGTGAGTTTAAATCTACAGAGTCGCCAAGACATATATTCTTTACACCATTCCAAGGTATAGTATCTATCATTGCTACAACAGTACACTGAGAAAAGGATTTATTTCCCCAAGTAAAGCACAATAATATAGAAATTACTAAAATTTTTAATTTGTTCATCTTATAATTAAATTTGTTACAAAATTACAAAATAATTTGTTCTTATGACAACTTACTTAGCTTTTAGGTTGCCTAATTTTTTAAAAAAATCATTTTTTATAATTATTATCTATTAACTTTGCTAAAAAAATAAAATGAAGATTTTAAGAAATATATTTTTTATAATTCTTTTTATAGTTTTTCAACCGTTATTTAATTCTTGTGCCAAAGACGAGAAAGAAACAATACCTTATTTTTATGTAAACTTTTATATCCAACCTAATTCTACTCTTTATATAAACCTCAATCATGTTGGCGGTTACGAATATTTAACCGGCGGGTATAACGGAATAGTTGTTTACAGAGTTAATACGGAAACATTCGTTGCATTTGATAGGGCGTGTCCGTACGATTTCAAAAACAACTGCAGGATTGAGGTTGAGCATTCTTCAATTACTGCTATAGACTCTTGTTGCGGTTCAAGGTTTTTACTTACAGATGGTTCTCCTTTTCAGGGACCTGCAAGCGTTTCGCTTAAGCAATACAAAACTAATTACGACGGCAATTACTTGCATATAACTAACTGATTTTGTTTTTTGTTTTAAATAAAGTTATATAATTTTAAAATGTTTAAGAATCAGGGTTATCCTAATTAATTCGATTAGTTTATTG
>CAZEIM010000075.1:0-5951 GCA_964512145.1 uncultured Flavobacteriales bacterium | reverse complement strand
TTCTTTTCAGTATTAGTTATTTTTGTATTTTCTACTGATTTTGTTTCAACTTCCTCAACCTTAAATGAAGAAGTATCGCTCTTGAAATCGGAGTAAGTAAATACATTTTTGTTTTCTTCTGAATTTAAATTCGATTTAAATTCATTTTCTGAATCGTCATTAATATAAACTTTAACTCTTTTACCTTTTTTATTCTTCTTGTAAATGAATTTTTTCGACTTTAAGAAAGTATTTTTATCAATTATTAATGTATCACTTTTTAGTTTAAAATTTTCAAAATCAAGAAGTTTTTCAGCATTAAACGGATTTCCCAAAAATCGTAGTTCAAAATGGAGATGACATGTTGTAGCTCTTCCGGTTCTTCCTCCTAAACCTACTACATCGCCGGCACTAACGCGTTGATTAACGTTTACTTTTATTTTATTTAAATGACTATAAACTGATTCAAGCCCGTTGTAATGTCTTATAACTACAATATTACCGTAACCGCTGTAGCGTTTTGCCATTCTTACCACTCCGTCGAAAGCAGCGTAAACTTCATCATTAAGATTTAGTTTAATATCGGTACCTGTATGAACTCTTCCGCCTCTGTATCCAAATGGAGAAATTACCTTGCCTTGATATGGGAAAACAAAATTGTTTTCATTTTCATTCATCAAAGGCAAAACGTATGTTTCGTTTTTGTCGAACAATCTGTCGGAACTTATCTTTACATCGGTATTGTACCATTTGCCGCCGTATAAGCTATAAGCAGGAATTGCATTGGAGTTTGTTATTTTAATGTTTTCGCTGATAGCTTTTCCGGTTTTTTCTATTCTCATAGCAAGCAACATACTATCATTTGAAATATATTGATTTTCAAACGAAATATCATTCGTTTGAGCTGACAAAGCTGTTGTAGCTGTGATAAAAATTAAAAAACCGAGTAAAAATCTATATACTAACTTCATTAAATATTGTTCCTTTCCGATTACGATATGCAAATTAATATATAAAAAAATAATAAAAAAAACAAAATATCCTAAAAAAACTTAAATTAAGTTTTTTTAACAAACTCACTTATTAAGTGTTATGTATAAAAGAGAAAAAAATTATAAGGATATGGAAAGAGAAATATTAAGCACGACTCGCAAAGCATTATTAATAAATTTGGATAAAAGGTTTTATGGTACAATAGCTGAAATAGGCGGAGGACAGGAAGTTGCCGTAAATTTTTTCAAGGCTGGAGGAGCATCGGGTACCATAGCTAAAACAATTTCGGCTTATGATATGGCTTATAGCGATTATTTATATTGTAATGGCAAAAAAGAACGATATGTTTCTCAGGATAGACTCAGGAAAATGCTTAATATTGAATACGAAGAATTGATAAGTGTTTTGAAAGAAAAGCGAGAAGAATCTACATGTTTTTTTGTATTTGCCAACACTGTTGTTGCTCTTAACTTTCAGAAAAACAATGATGCAAGAGGTTGGCTTGGAGTAAAATTTCAATTAAAACCCGACAATCCTCCAAATGAAGTTATAATTCATGTTTCATTGCTCGAAAATGATAATCTGCTTCAACAAAACACTCTTGGGATTCTTGGAGTTAACTTAATTCATGCTTGTTTTTATTATTACGATAATCCAAACAATTTTCTAAACTCTCTTATGGATAATTTATCGAGAGACCGAATAGAAATTACTATGATTAAAATGAATGGACCTCAATTAAATTATATTGACAATCGCCTTTTAAGCGTTCAACTCGTAAAAAACGGAATGGCTCAGGCTACAATGTTCGATAGGTATGGAAATGTTTTTGAACCATCGGATATGGTTTATAAGAAAAATGTTTTGGCTTTCAGAGGAAGTTTCAGACCTATTACATATCTTGGTTTCGATATGCTTAAAAGCAGTTATGCTATGTTTAAAAAAGAAAGTTATTATGATAAAAACAATACTATTGCTTTGTGTGAAATAACTCTTAATAATCTCTTAGAAGACGGCAGCTTTCATGAAAGAGATTTTTTAGACAGAGTAGATATCCTTAATGGTATGGGACAAAATGTAATGATTTCCAATTTTAAAGAGTACTACAAATTAGTTTCATATCTGTCGAATTTTAAAATCCTAAATCTTCGAATTATTATTGGAATGCACACATTTTTAAATGTTATTGATGAAAAATATTACGAAAATCTTAAAGGAGGTATTATTGAAGCTTTTGGAAGATTATTCGTAAAAAACATGAAAATGTATATATATCCCTCAGTTGATGAAAAAACAAATGAAATGCTCACTCTAAAAAATATTAATATACCGGAACAAATAAAGTATTTATTTTTGCACTTAACAAAAAACGAAATTATTGTCGATATAAAAAATGTAAAAAAGGAATTTATTCGCACCTATCCTCACTTAGTTCTAAATATGATTAGAAACAAACAGAAAGGATGGGAAAGTATGGTACCTAAATACATTGAAGATCAAATAAAAAATAAAAATCTATTTGGATATTATGAATAACAACGAACCTGCTGTCTCAAAAAATGTAATCGAAATGCTAACGGTTGCTAATGAATATTGCCTTTTTATGGAAAAAATTGAAAACTACAGTAAAGAAGACATTATTTCTTATCTGCAAAAATTATTGCCATTACTCTATATAAAAGGTTGCACTTTACCGATAGTTGATGTTGAATATCCTGAGGCAAACGAAAGATTTGTTACAGAAGAAAACTGGCAAACAATATTTAATGATACCCGTAATAAACTAGGTAAAGATGACGAACAATGGATAGTAAATTATTACGAACAAGAAGAAAACAGTAGAATCAAAATTTCATTATCTGAATTTCTTGCAGATGTTTATCAAGACATGAAAGATTTTATACTGTTATATCAGAAAAATACAAAAGCTGCACGCGAAAATGCCGTTTTTGAGATAAAAGAACTTTTTGCGTCTCACTGGGGTTTCAGAATTTTAGAAGTACATAAGTTTATGCACTTGTGGATTTATAAAAATAATATCGATTTTTAAACTTTCTGTTTAAGTATTAATGCTAATTTTGCACCAAGGAAACGCTAACTAATCAAAATAATGATTATATCGAAAAATCAATCTTTACTAGAATACAACACCTTTAAAATTGATGTAAAAAGTAAATTTTTCACTATTATTAATACCGTCGAAGAGCTTAAAATTCTTCTAAAAGACCCAATTTTTAAAGAAAACCGTTTTTTAGTTCTTGGAGAAGGCAGTAATATTCTTTTTACAGAGAATTTCGACGGCTTAATAATTCTTAATAAAATCAAAGGATACAGCACCCCAGTTATAAATGAAAATGAGGTTATAATTAAAGTTAATTCAGGTGAAAACTGGGACAATTTTGTAAACTATTGTGTTGAAAACAACTGGAGTGGAGTTGAAAATCTTGTTTCAATTCCAGGGACAATTGGTGCAAGCCCCGTTCAAAACATTGGAGCTTACGGCAGTGAGGTAAAAGACGTATTACTAAATGTTGGTGCAATTAATATTGATACCGGTGAATACAGAATATTTAATAATAAAGATTGCGAATTTGGATACAGAAACAGTATTTTTAAAAATAAACTTAAAAATAAATATTATATTACCGATGTAACTTATAAATTAAACATAAATCATAAGTTTTCAATAGATTATGGCGATGTAAAAAATGAGTTAAACAAAAGAAATTTAAACATTAACCTATTAAATATCAAAACTGTAATTGCCGACATTCGTGCCGAAAAACTACCAGACCCGAAAATTATAGGCAATGCAGGCAGTTTCTTTAAAAATCCGTTTGTAAACATTAATGAATACGAAAAAATAAAAGAAAAACATCCAGATATAAAAGCTTTTAAAAGTAATAATGGATATAAATTAGCTGCAGGATGGCTTATAGAACAATGCGGTTGGAAAGGTAAAAATATTGGAAATGCCGCTGTACACGAAAAACAAGCTCTTGTTCTTATCAACAAAGGTAATGCAAGCGGAAATGAAATATTGAAACTTTCAAGAGCCATCCAAAAATCAGTTTATGATAAATTTAATGTTCTTATTGAACCTGAAGTAAATATCTACTAAGATAATTTTATAATAATAAAAGCAAATGCAACTAAAATACTATTTAAGAGAAGTTTTGAATTTTCTACATCTTGATCTCACAAAAAACCTTTTATACGACAGGTTAACAAAGAAAATAATCAAAAAAACAATCAAAAGCAACTCAATTTGCATTGATATAGGGTGCCATAAAGGAGAAATTTTTTCTTTATTCCTTAAACAGGCTCCAAATGGCGGGCATTATGCATTTGAACCAATACCTTTTTACTATAAGTTACTTAAACAAAAATATGGAGATAAAAATCATATTTTTTCATTTGCTCTTTCAGACGAAATTGGCGAAACAAAATTCAATTACGTAAAAAATGCACCTGCATACAGCGGTTTTCTAAAAAGAAAATATTTAATTTCGAACCCTGATATTGAAGAAATTACAGTTAAAACAATTACTCTCGACGAGATTATCGGGACAAATCAAAAAATCGATTTTATAAAAATTGATGTTGAGGGCGCTGAAATGAAAGTTCTTAATGGAGCAAAAAAAGTAATCGAGAGTTTCAAACCTATTGTAATATTTGAATTTGGGAAAGGTGCCAGCGATTTTTATAATACCAGTCCAAAAGATATTTTTAATTTCTTTGAAGATAAAAATATGAAAATAAACACGCTGAAAGGCTGGTTAAATAAGAAAAATCCTTTAACTCTCGATAGTTTTGAAGAAATTTATAACTGCAATAAAGAATATTATTTTATTGCGTCAAAAATTTCAAAATAATTTTTCAATTGACTTCCATAAACTTGAAGCTGTTTTATCCCAACTGAAAAGCTGTCTTTGTGTTCTTCCCTTTTCTATCAATCTTTCTCTTAAAGCAGTATTTTCGGCAATTTCTTTCATTGCATCAGCAATTTCGTCAGGATTATCGGGTGATGCATAATAAGCCGCATCTCCAGCAATTTCCGGCATTGAACTAACATTAGCAGTTATTACGGCAGTTTCGGCATGAAAAGCCTCAATTATAGGTATGCCAAACCCTTCAAATATAGAAACATAACACAAAGCTAATGAAGAGGATAATAGGGAATTTAATTTTTCGGGGGCTAAACGACCTGTAAAAATTACATCTTCTTTATATTTCATCTCATTATAAACTTCAACATTTTCACCATTCCAGTATTTTTTATCTCCAACTAAAACAAGTTTTGTTCCTTTTTGTGTTTTCTCTTTAAACTTATCAAAAGCTCTGAATAAGTTGGGAAGATTTTTTCTTGGATTAAAAGCTCCTATAAAAATAAAAAAATCTTCTCCATTTGTATATTTTCTCCTTACTTCCTGTTTTTCAATTTCATCAATAGCTTTGTAAGAGGAATTAGCCCCGTTATATACTACATCTATCTTTTCGGAATTAATACCGTAAACATTAATAATATCTTTTTTAGTATATTCCGATACCGTGGCTATTCTATCAGCCTTAGCAGCAAAGCGATGGAAGTAATATAAAAGATATTTTCTTACTAACGGACTGAAAAAGTGAGGAAAATGTTCAAAATTTATGTCGTGAATAACGGTAAGGGTTTTAACATTTGTATTTAATGATATCCAACCGTCAGGCGAAAGAAATATATCGGCTTTGTACTTTTTTAAAATATAAGGGATGCTATATTCGAAATAAATGTACCAAAGCAAAGGATGCCTCGATTGAGGCATAATAACTACAGGAGTTATATTCGATGAAAAAATAAAATCACTGTCATATTTCCTGTCGAAAATGAAAATAAACTCATGTTCAGGATGTTGTTGAGTTATTCTTTTTAATGTTTCGTAGGTAAACCAACCAATTCCCTCCAATTTGTTTTTTAGTAATAATCGGGTATTTACGGC
>CAZEIM010000074.1:0-6089 GCA_964512145.1 uncultured Flavobacteriales bacterium | reverse complement strand
TTTTACATTTGTAGAAAAAATCAAAATTGGAAGGAATAGTTATAAAATCGACAGGAAGTTGGTATTCTGTAATGCTCGACAACGGACAAATTATCAATTGCAAGATAAAAGGAAAGTTTAAAACAGCGGGGATGAAAACTACAAATCCCTGTATAGTGGGCGATAGGGTAGTTGTTTCATTGTCAGAGAAAAATGATGTAGGATTAATAACTCAAATTAAGGAGAGACGTAATTGTATCGTAAGAAAATCGACTAATTTATCGAAACAACGCCACATAATTGCCGTGAATATCGATCAGGCGGTATTGATAGTTACAGTAGCCAACCCTCGAACTTCTACGGGTTTTATTGATAGGTTTTTAGTTACTGCTGAAGCATATTTTATTCCTACAGTTATTATTTTTAATAAAATCGACATTTATGACAACCGAACAAAAGCTTTGAGTGAAGAAATAAGTAGGATATACGAAAATGCAGGTTACGAATGCATACATATTTCGGCAAAAGAAGAAATTAATATCGATAAAGTTAAAACACTTTTATCAAATAAAATTTCATTATTATCGGGGCATTCAGGAGTGGGTAAAACTGAACTGATAAACAAACTGATACCGGGCTTGAATTTGAAAACAGGCGATATTTCGCAGTATCATAACAAAGGTAAGCATACAACTACATTTGCCGAGATGTTTCCGTTGCCGGGTGGCGGATTTATAATCGATACTCCGGGTATAAAGGAGTTTGGGATGGTAAACTTTCAAAAAGAAGAAGTTTCATTATTTTTTCCCGAAATGAAGAAATTATCAATTAATTGCCAGTTTAATAATTGTACACACGAACATGAACCTAAATGTGCAGTTAAAGAAGGTGTTGAAAAGGGTCTGATAAGTCCTATAAGATATCAAAATTATTTGAATATTATTAACGGGAGAGAAATGGATATAGAAGAATGGGAATTGGATTAAACATATTATTGTTATGCGTGTAGTAATTCAAAGGGTAAAAAACGCATTTATTGAAATTGAAGGGCGTTTGCATTCAGAAATAACCAAAGGATTGTTAATTTTATTGGGTATAGAAGAAGTGGATAGTATTGAAGATGTATATTGGTTGTGTAAAAAGATAGCTAATTTAAGAATTTTTGGCGATAATGAAGGAAAAATGAACCTATCGATAAAAGATATTGATGGAGAAATATTAGTTGTTAGCCAGTTTACATTACATGCATATACCAAAAAAGGCAATAGGCCATCATTTGTTAGGTCTGCAATACCTGAAAAGGCAATTCCTTTATATGAAAAATTTATCGAAAATTTAAGTACTGAACTAAATAAAAAGGTTAAAAGTGGTGTTTTTGGGGCAAATATGTCCGTTTCTTTAGTAAATGATGGACCGGTTACAATTTACATTGATACTAAAAATAAAGAATAAAAAAAGCAGTTGCATTATAAAAACAACTGCTTTAAAAAAAAATATTTTAATTTACTAGTTTTCAGCTTTTACATCATAAGTTATAGTAGCTGTACCATCTGTTCCGGTGATAGCTTTAACTTTTAATAATCCTTTCTTTGAAGGATAATCTGAATTAGTAGCAGCAGTTTTGAAAACTATAATATCACCTACCGCTAAATTATTAACTTTATTACCACCTGTAGCCTGAACATCAGGAATGTCAGCAGAATTAATAATATTGTCAAAATTTAAAGTGTTGTTTTTCAATAATTTTGTATCATTGTTTGTAGTCCATGTGCTAGGAGCACTTCCGGTTGTGAATACTTGATTTAAGTCAGTTAAATTAGAAGGTGCAGAGAGAGTTGCATTGTTTGTTGTTCCATAGAAGAATATTAAGTCAATTTTTGATGAATTATTTTTTGCATCAGTTAAGTTATAAACCAATCCGTTGAATGAAGCAAATGAACTTCCAATAGTTGCATTAGATTGGGCTCCTAATGTAATATTGTTGTATGATTTCAGGTTACCCTGTTGAGTAACGTTAATTGTGAAATTTTTTACGCTAGTTTGATTCTTTTTGTCGGTAGCCATTACTTTAATAACAGTTTGTTGATTAATGTCATTTATAGTTTTTTGGAAAGAGTAATTATTAACATCTGTAAAAGATGTAATAGCTTGTCCGATTTGAGTTTCACCGGCTTGTGTTACGTTAAAATACTTAACTTCAGCTAAGCCTTCTTCAGAAGTAATAGTACCGGCGATAGTGTAATTATCACCAGGATTTACGGTAGCCTGATTAATATTGTTAATAAACGTGATTACTGGTGCTGGTTTTGTATCCTCGTCTTTGTCACAGCTTGAGAAAACAACAGCAACTAATGCTAAAATGAATAAACTTTTTAAAATTTTCATAGTTTTAAGATTTAAATTTAACAATTGAATTATTTTATTTTTAATTTTAACAATTTAAGCAAAGATAGTAAATTTTATTTAAATTTCTTTTTTTTTAACAAATCTGAAACCAAATATCCCAGAATTCCACCCCAAATCATACTCATCCATGGATTTGATGTAATCGGACAACTTCCTGAATTGCAACCAACTTTTATATAATAGATATAACCAAGAATAATGCCAATTACTAAACCAATAATGTTGACCAAATGGAAGTATTTTTTAAAAATATTAGATTCTGAATTATTTTCCATTTATTTTATATTGGCAAGTTCGTTTAATAGTGTTTGTTTGTCTTGTACCCCAACCATACGTTTAACTTCAGTTCCATCTTTAAAAATAATTAATGTTGGAATATTTCTGACATTATATTGAGAGGCGACTGTTTTGTTTACGTCAACATCTAATTTACTTATCTTAAATTTCTTTCCAACTTCGTTGGCAATTTCCTCGATAATAGGAGCCTGACGTCTGCAAGGACCACACCAAACTGCCCAAAAATCAACTAAAGTGATACCCTTTTTTATGCTTTTTTGAAAATTTTCATCTGTAAGAATTAATACTTTGCTGTTTGAGGGTTTATCCCCGGTTTGACTGAATGTTTTAAATGATAATGTAATTAAAATTACACTAAAGAAAATTGTAATTAAAGTGTTTTTTGTCATATTGCATTTTTTTTAAAAATAAACAAATTATATGCCAAAAAGTTTAAATAAAAGGCTCTTGTTGGCTTAAGCAGTGAAAACTTCCCAGTCCCCAAATAATTTCAGAGGAATCGATACCAATGACCGGTCTATCTTTAAAACAATCCGACAATATATCAATTGCTAAATTGTCGTTTTTAGAATTAAATATGGGGACAATGACTGCAGAATTACATATATAAAAGTTTGCGTAAGAGGCAGGAACTCTTTGGTTGTCAATATACATTGGTTCCGGCATAGGCAGTTCAATGATATTAAGTTGCTTGCCGTTTAAAAGTCGAAATTTCTTAAGTAATTCTATATTTTCCTTCAGTATTAAATGATTTGTATCGTTTTTATTAGGTTCAAATGCGGCAATTACGGTATCTTCATTAATAAATCTAACTGTATCGTCAATATGACCATCAGTATCATCGCCTTCAATTCCATCATTTACCCATAATATCTGTTCTACTCCATAATAATCGCACAAATAATTTTCAATTTGTGTTTGTGTAAGTAATGGATTTCTGTTTTTATTCAGCAAACAAGCTTTTGAAGTAATTAATGTTCCTTTTCCGTTAAAATCAACAGCTCCACCTTCCATTACAATTCCTGCATTGAAGACCGGGAGACCTAATTTTTCAGCAATTTTTAAAGGTATAGTATTATCTAAATCGTGTGGATATTTATTACCCCAAGCGTTATATTCCCAATTAACAATTACTTTGGAATTATCGGAATTTGGGTTAATAAGGAAAGAAGGGCCATGGTCGCGACACCAAGCATCATTTGTTGGATGTAAAAAAAAATTTATTTTCGACATATCCGTGCCAATATCTGATAGTTCGTTTTTTACTCTTTTCAGCATTTGTTCGTTTAGCACGTTAATGTTTACATCCTCTCCATTGCTAATAGCTTTAATAAATTGGTTATAAGAGTGAAAAATATTGTTTATTCTGCCCGGCCATGAATGTTCATTATGTGGATAACTTAACCATGTGGAACAATGTTTCTCCCACTCGGCAGGGAAATAATAACCAAGCTGGTGAGGTGTTAAATTTTTAAAATCTGTTGTCATTTTAGTCAATAAATCTTTTTAATAATGGGTTATAAGTGTCAATTCTTCTGTCTCTGAGGAAAGGCCAATGAATTCGGTAATAGTCGGTTAAACTTAAGTCAATTTCATGAACATGGGTTTCTTCGTCGAAATGAGAAGCTTGATATAAAACAGTACCAAAAGGATTTGAAATAAAAGAACCACCCCAAAACTGCATGTCGCCTTCAATTCCTGTTCTGTTTACACTAACTACATGAACACCGTTAGCTATTGCATGAGAGCGTTGTATTGTTTGCCAAGCCTGATATTGTTCTTTATTTACTTCTTGCGTTTGTTCCTTTGCCCAACCTATTGCTGTGGGATAAAACAAAATTTCGGCACCCATAAGTGATGTAATACGGGCAGCTTCAGGATACCACTGATCCCAACATATAAGAACTCCTATAGTTGCAAATTTTGTTTTAAAAGTTTTATAGCCGCTATCCCCGGGTGTAAAGTAGAATTTTTCGTAATAAGCAGGGTCATCAGGAATATGATTTTTTCTGTAAATTCCCAATAAATCCCCATCAGCATCTATGATTGAAGTAGTATTATGATACAAACCTTCTGCTCTTTTTTCGAAAAGGGAAGCAATAATCACAATATTAAGTTCTTTTGCAAGATCTGAAAATAAATTTGTTGTTGGACCCGGAATTTTTTCAGCAAGTTTAAAATTATCATAGTTCTCTGTATCACAAAAATAAAGTGTTGAAAATAGTTCCTGTAAACAAACAATATTAGCACCATTTTCAGCTGCAATTCTAATTTGTTTTATTGTTTTTGTTATATTATCGTTAACGTTTTCTGTGCATTTTCTTTGTATTAACCCTACTCTTACAGTCTTCTTTATGTTTTTCATTTATAATTATTTGGATTGTAAAGTTTTGCAAAATTAAATTATTTGTATGAAATTATTGTAAATAAAATTTCATATTTATTCCAATTTACGAATTAGAATAACTTGTCTTTTTGTCAATTATTCCATATAAAAAGCTTTAAATATGAATAAAAAAGGCTATCCCATAGAGACAGCCTTTTTACATTAGCTTTTTTTAAAAATTATTTCATTAAAATTACTTTATTGTAGTAAATGGTATTATCAGCTTCGAGTTTGATAATATAAACACCTTGTTTTAAACCTTCTGCATTTATATTTTCTTGATTTATACCCGATTGATAATAATTTTCTTTAATTTCTTTTATTAACTTCCCATTAATGTCTGATAGACTAAGCTTAACTTTACCTGATTTTAGTAAATTGAAAGTTACAGTAGTATAAGTATTAAAAGGATTTGGATAAACTTCGATATTTGAAATTTTATTATTTTCAGATTCGTTTATACCAACATTATTAACAAATCTTAGGTTAGCTAAATTAATAGAAAAATTCTGGTAAGATGATCCGTTTCCTTTTCTTACTAAGACAACAGCAACGACATCGTTTGCGGTAAAGTTATTTTGTCCCATTGAATTTTTTAATTGGCTGAATGGAATTGTATAAGTTGTTGGGTTATTACTTAATGTAATATTGGTTTTATACTGGTTGTTCCATGATGTAATACTATTTTTACTCACAACCAGTTCAAAAGTTCCTATTCCAGATGCTGTGAATTCAATGGCGTTATAATTAGAAATATTAACCGGTTTATTTCCAACTCTTAAAATTCTGTATAGTGAAGCATAAGTTTTCACGGTTCCTTCGAGATAAGATGACCTTGGTAAATTATAATAATTTGGATTTAGTTGAGCAAATTGAGGAGAAATCGAAAAGTCAGATATTGAAGCACCCGTTTCGTCATATTCATAACCCCACGGACCGTCTGCAAAATAAATTGCGTCTTTGCCGCTGCTTACATTATTACTCATGGTAAATCCTATATCGAATACATATCCGGTATATA
>CAZEIM010000073.1:0-6278 GCA_964512145.1 uncultured Flavobacteriales bacterium | reverse complement strand
AAAGGTGCTTGTCGAATTCTATTTTAAAATGGCCGAATTTCGGGGAAGCTTACACGAGCAAATATAAAACATAAGTAGGGTTTCACTGTTTGTAAAACAAAAAAAGCCTAAGAATGTATTAAACGAATTTGATTTCTTATGTATTATAAGTATTTATAAAATAAAGTGCCTAAGTAAATTTTTTTAAAATTTAAAATAAACGTTGGTATATTTTTTCATATTTTAAAATCATAGTATTTAACCAATAGTATTTTTTGGAATTTTCTCTTAAATCAATAGGATTAGATGGTAAATGTTGAGTTAAATTGTATATTGTTTTTTTATATTCTTCTATCGTTAATGCATCTAAACAGAGTCCACATTGAATATCTTGGGTAATATTTTTTACATCCCCAATATTATTACAAATAACCGGTATCCCCATAGCTAATAATTCGCCCATTTTAGTGGGTGAACTTGATATTTTTGAGTACGATGGTTTTATAAAAAAAATACTGTAATCAGAGGCATGTAATTTAGATTCTAATAGATTCCTGGGAGAAAATTCTACTATAATATCATTCTCAGAAATATTAAGCTTTTGAGCATATGTTAAAATAAAATTTCGAGGTTCTGGCGTGATAAAAAGAAATACTGCGTTAGGTAGTTTTTCTTTTAATATTTTAAAAAAAATCAACATCTCCTCGAGTAAATACCAAGTTCCTAAAGATCCTAAGTAGCTTAATACAAAAGTATTTTCGGATAACCCCAAATTTTGCTTTGCTTTTTTTCTGCGTTCATCATATACTAACGTAAACACATCATAATCGGCAGCACAGGGAATTACCCATATTTTTTCATCGGTTACCTCAGGGACTTTCCATTTCAAAATTTCTTTTTTTCCGGCTTCCGTTAAAGAAACTACGGCATCGGCATACCTTAAAAATTCACGCTCCTTCTTTTTAAAGTATGTATAAACCATTCTATATATCGGATTTTTTAAATCCCATAAATTCCCATCTACGCGTTCATCGGCCCAAAATCCTCGCATATCAAAAATAAATGGGATATGGCGCTTTTTTTTAAGAGATAATCCAACCATTGAGCTTAAATAACTTCTGCAATGAACTCCTTGAAATGAATGTTTTTTTTGAAGTTTCTGTACCACATATTTTAAGCGTATGATATCCCAAAGTGTAGATAATACGGGAGGTTTTTTAGTATAAAACAACGGAACCCATTCAATAGAAGATTGGAAACATAATTGCTCAATGATGGTTTTATGTTGAAAATATCGTTCTTTTTTTTCAAAAGAAATCAACACAAACCGGTATCCTTTGGAGCTAAGTCCAGAGATATAGGGGAGCACCTGACTTTGACCCAAAGGATCGGTCATGCCATCGTACGATATATACAATATTTTACCCGACATGTTCTTCTAAAAATTGGTGTAATACGATGATTAACCAAATTCGGCCAAACAAATAATCCTCACCAAACATAAACCGTTTCATATATTCTTCTACCACGGAATAATTTACTATATTATATTTTTCAATTAATTTTTTATCTAAATACGTTAAAATTAAGTAATACCACTCTTTTTTAAGCCATTTTACCAAGGGTATGGCAAAACCTCGTTTAGGTCTATTAAAAAAATCTGAAGGAACATGTTTATACAATACTTGTTTTAAAATATATTTATGTGTACTGTTTTTATACTTTAAATAAGGTGAGATATTTAATGCATAGGCTAATACTTCGTTATCTAAATACGGAACACGAGCTTCTAAGCTGAAGTGCATACTGGCTCTATCGACCTTTGTTAATAAATCACCGGGCAGGGTGTTTTTAATATCAAAAAGGGCTTGTTGTTCCATAGGATTTAAGTCTCTCGGAAGATTTAAAAAATTTTCCCCTAGAGAAGCGGAAGTATGTTTGCTTAATAAGGATGTTAATTCGTCCGTTGAAAAATAATACTGTTCTTGACTATAAATGTGACCGGGCAGGCTTTCTTGATCCTTCCACAAAAAGTGATGAGCAGCCCTTTTTATTCTAGAAGAAGGAATGTTTGACAAAATATTATAGACTGTTTTTTTATGCGTTTTTAACAGAGGGTTTTGTAAGCGATTTGCCCAAACATAAGAGCCATATCCCAAAAACAATTCATCTCCTCCTTCGCCCGATAATGCAACAGTTACATGCTGTCGGGCTAATTTTGAAACCAATAAGGTAGGAAAAGCAGAAGAATCTCCATAGGGTTCATCGTATATATTTGGATACTGTTGAAGTAAGTCGAGCGTATCTTTATACGACACCATAAACTCATGATGTTGAGTATTTAAATGGCTAGAAACTCTTTTAGCAAAGTGTGCTTCATTAAATCGTTGCTCTTTAAACCCAATAGAAAAGGTTTCTATTTTTTGAGTGGATATTTTTGAAGCTAAAGCCGTTAATAGACTAGAATCAATCCCCCCCGATAAAAATACTCCATAAGGTACATCGCTTTTAAGCTGCCGGGTAACCGATTTGTAAAGTATTTGTTCCAGCTCATTCAGTACGTTGTTTTCACTCGAAGTAGTTTCGGGTTGAATATCCTCGGTAATAGAGTAAAAATAATTTTTTTGGAGCTGTTCTTTATGTATTTTTATATATTCGCCCGGCAACACCTTATATACTTCGTTGTATATAGTAAAAGGAGC
The DNA here is from genome assembly GCA_964512145.1 of uncultured Flavobacteriales bacterium. Taxonomy (GTDB): domain Bacteria; phylum Bacteroidota; class Bacteroidia; order Flavobacteriales_G; family JALEGO01; genus CAYOHR01. Next base: position 3,597 of record CAZEIM010000073.1, on the reverse strand, counting down.
TGGAATAAAGCCAAATTGTAAAAATAAAGAAATAGCTTTTTTATTTAGAGTAAGATGGGATTTTCGTACTTTTTGAATAGATTTAAGTTCGGAAGAAAATAAGACTTCCCCATTTTTATGATAAAAATATAAAGGTTTTATCCCAACTCGGTCTCTCACCAGAATAAGTTCCTGAGTTTGCTTATCGTAAATAGCTAAAGCAAACATACCGTTGTATTTTTTAAACGCTTCAACCCCAAAAAAACTATAGGCTTCTAATATAATTTCGGAATCGGAGCTGGAATTAAATTGAATATTTGGATTTACGGAACGCAATTCAGAAGCAATGTCTTCGTAGTTATACACCTCCCCATTATACACCATAACATAACGCTGGTTTTGTGAATACATGGGTTGATTACCATTCTCTGAAAGGTCTAAAATACTGAGTCTTCGATGCCCTAATGCCACCAACTCATCTCTAAAAACACCCTCCGCATCAGGTCCTCGATGAGACAAGATATTGGTCATTTTCATAATATCCTCATGATTTGGAGAACTATGAGGATTGTATATGCCACTAATTCCACACATTGTATTACTGAACTAAGTATTTACATACCACCCAAAATCTTCTTTTTTTTATACAGAATGGATATAAAAAAATAGCTTTAAAAAAATAATGCAAGGCTAATTTTTTATGCTGTTTTTTCATGGAAATATGAAGTGCAATAAAGGAATATATGGACGACAATAAAATATGTTTATTTTTTTGATAAAAACCATTTAAAAAAGATTCTTTTTGTAAAAGTTGAGCAAATAACTCTTTGCTTTCAATGATTTTTTCAATATTTACTGTATGGATACTGCGTTGTTTATGTTCAATGATGGTTGACGAAATAACGGGTATATGTAAAATCTTATATTTAGAGTCTAAGGTAAGCCATAAAAAATAATCTTCGGAAGTAATAAGTCTGAGGTCTTCGTAAAAAGGATTCTCTAATGAAATATCTCTTTTTATAAATACTCCGTTACAACTTAAGGGATTTCCATACAATAAGTTTTTAGAAACCAAGATCTCATTTTTTTCGAACAACAGATTTTCATCATGGTCTTTTACATCAAAAGCTAAATGAAAAACCGGGGGGAATTTATTTTCTAAAATAACCTGTTGTGCCATTTGTAGGTGATGAGGATATACACTATCATCTGAATCTAAAAAGTTAACATAATCGCCCGTTGCGTGTTTAACTCCCAAATTTCGAGCAATGCTTCGTTCTTCATTTTGTTTATGAATATATTTAATTCTTGGGTCATTAAAGGATTGAATGATTTGTTGCGTCATATCCGTGCTCCCATCATCAACCACAATAATTTCAAAATTTGTATACGATTGATGCAAAACACCGTTTAATGTTTGTTGTAAAATATGTCCCCGATTATAGGTTGGAATAACAATGCTAAACTTCACAAAAAAAATGTCTTTTCAGTTCTACGAAATAAATTTAATATCCATAATTTACAAATTACTAAACTGCGTTTAGAGAATAAAATATACATATTTTTTTGTAAGGCATATTTAAAATATTTTAATGCTGCGGTTATATTTCCTTCGAGGGCTAAATGCAATGCAATGTATGTGTCAAAATAAGATTCGATGTAATTTTTTTTTGTTGCATATCTTTTTATTACATATGAATCACTAAAGATTGAATTTAATGCAATATTTTTTCTCAATATAAGTTTGTTTTCATTTGTATTAACAACGCTACGCGCATCATGATGCAACATACAGGCGCAAATGGTGCTGTCGGTAATTATTCCAAATCTGGCTAATATTCTAAACCAAAGTTCCCAATCTTCTGATCCTGATAAATTTCTATCTTCATTAAATCGATATTCGGAGGTTATCTCCTTTTTTAAAAATACACCTATGCAACCTAAAGGATTTCCTTGCAGCAGCATATTGTAATCATTCGATTTTAAATTATTTATTCTTAAAACTACTTTATTTTCTTCATTTCTCATTTCATAGCCTATATGAGCAAAAAATGGAAAATTATGGCTTTCAATTAACTGTTTAGCTGTATAAAAATAGTGTGAATACAATATATCATCTGAATCTAAAAATGTGATATAATCTCCTTTAGATTTTGCTATTCCAACGTTTCGAGCCGCCCCTCTTTCGCTATTTTTGATTTTGTAATAATTAACTCGTGAATCCTGTATTTCTTTAACTATATCTTCGGTATTATCGGAACTACCATCATCTACCACAATGATTTCAAAGTGTACATACGATTGATTTAAAATAGAATGAATGGTTTTTTTAATAAATTTTGCCCGGTTGTAGGTTGGAATAATAATAGAAAAAAGCAATTCGGACATATTTATTATGGTGTTAAATATATTTCTTCTAAATTATGTATAAATTTTTCAAGAGTAAAAGGATTTACCGAACTTATTCCTTGTTCAATTAAATTTTTTTTAATGAATTCATCGGTTAAAACTACTTGAATGCCTTGTAGTATTTCCGCGTCATTTTTATAATTTACCACCCATGCATTTTTTTTATGTTCTATAAACTCTGTAGCAACTCCAGATAGAGTTACTACAGATGGAACACCTGCAGCCAAGGCTTCTACATATATTTGCCCAAATGCCTCGCAATATCTGTCAATGGGTACATGAACAAAAACATCAAATACTTTATATAACGCAAATAAATTATTTTCAAATAAAATTTCAATATAGCTTTCGGGGGGTAGTTGTTTCAGTAAATTCTGAATGTATTGTTTATCAGGACCAGTAGTGTTAGCCAGTACAAGCTTAGCGTTTGGGTATGTTTTTAATAATTCATTAAATGCAGGAATTATATATTGAATTCCTTTCCATTTTACATATCTTGAAATTACCCCTATAATGGGTTCATTTGACTTAAGATTGTATTTAATTTTTAATGCTTCGATCTCTTGAGCTTCAACATTTGAAAATTTATCTAAATCGAACCCATGATGCACTATTGTTACTTTTCCTTTTGTGTGTTTTTCTTTATTTAATAAAACCTCCTCAACTCTCTTTGTAATAGCAATAATATGGGTAGATAAATAATTGCAGAAATTATCATATTTTACTGCTTTTGGAAAATACTCATGGTGATAAGTACTGTGATGTCGGGTGTATATTCTTTTAGGAATTCTTAATATATAAGCCGATAATAAGCCGATTATGGAGGCTTCAAAAAGATGGCAATGAACTACATTTGGTTTATTTCGAAGTAAAAGGAGAAACACCTTTAAAAAACTCGAAAACAAAGAATATTTGGAAGAATACTTTACCCGATTAAAAGAAATTCCCTCCTTGTTAAAATATCGCTCTAATTCTGAATCTCCTTTATTGATTAAAATAAAATGAAGTTGAATTTTTTGATGATTAATTTTACTAGCTATCCACTCAAATGCTATGGCTTTATCAATATCGGAAATAATATAGGTAACTTTACTTGCCTTCATTTGTTTAGGGAGCAAATATAATTTACCTTATCAACAAATAAAGTATTTTTTCAGGGCAATTGCATTAAATTTTATCAACCATAAATTATTTGGTTGATAAAAAATA
>CAZEIM010000072.1:0-6378 GCA_964512145.1 uncultured Flavobacteriales bacterium | reverse complement strand
AAAGAAAAAGATTTACAGATTAGTTTATTAAACAAGAATCTTGATCAAGCACAACAACTGCAATTAATTGCTGAACAGCGGTTAACAGAAACAAAGGATAACTTAATTGAATATCAAGAAAAAGAAAATCACACAAAAAAAGGATTCTGGAGTAAGATTTTTAAATAATTGTACTTTTTAATAATCAAACCTTTCAGAAAATAACACTTATGTATAAACGTTTAAAAAAATCAAACCACACTCAGAATACATTAACGACAAGTTTAGTAACGATAATTGGATTTACACCGTCTCTATGGTTAATATGGAATTTATTTGAAAAACTCCCATTTGAACAATTAAAAGTAGTTACTTTTTTTAGTATCCCTTGCTTATTTTTAGTAGGTTTCATATGGGGCAGAAAATCGCAAGAAAATTATATCCTTGATCTAGCAAATGATGTTGATCGCCTAGAACAAGCACAAAAATAATACATAACTATTTTTCATTTTAAAACTATCATCATACACTATAAATTACTGAAATTAAGACTTAAAATATCTGTTAATTGCATAAAACAAACTAATTACGTTATAATATATGTACATTAACTAATAGGTTTGGAGATTCCAATCCTTTCGAGCTCATCGCTGGCAGGCGACGAGCTTTTATTTTACAAAAAAACCCCGTCTGGCAGGACGAGGCACATGCATTAACGACGATCGTCGAAATACTTTTGCAACCAGATTAACGTTATGCCAACAAAAATTTGCCATAATGCAGCGTTGAGCAGTTGCAATTCATTAACTAATAGTATCAAGGAGACCCACCTCCCTTCACGGCGCTTAATCTTAACGCCTCGTTAAATAATATAACAGATTTAATTTTTGTTGACTATTTCAATAATTTTCATCTAAGTTTACTTTTATAGCGTCCGTTTTGTTTGTTATTATTTGTCGTTCATCAACCGTCCGCTTATCAAAATTGATTTTAATTAAAAAAGGGATTGGGAATTTTCCAAACAAAAACATATCAATATTGATATGTTTTTACCTCATGTGTATATACACATAGTATGCTCGCAACAAGAACTTTTGTTGTTTTTTAAGTTGTCGCTAAAAGCGACTTCTAACACAATTTTTTTGAGCAATAACACCAACAATTTGTTTGTTGTGTGTAAGTGCGCATTCTGATGAAAATCAGTCAGCAATTACGCCACTATTTATAGTGACGTGTAAGTGCGCCTTGACCTAAAAAATAGGTCATACGGACTACCATAGAATTTTCTATGTGTAAGTGCGCATTAAACTCATTTTATTCGTTTTGCTGACGGATTATTTTGCTTATTAGTATAATTAGACTAGATATCACTTTAAAGACAACAAGGAGCTTAAATTATGGCTGATAAAAATATTTTTGAAAAGTTGTTTTTGGAAACTGAAAAAACTAACTTACAAGTATTAATGGATAATGCTTTAAACGAAAAAGATCCCGACAAGAAAAAAGTCTTAATGGAAATTTACACCTATGCCATTGGTAAGAAACAAAAAGAATTACTTAAAAACAAAGAATTTGTGATTTGAACAGAAAGGAAATTTATGTTGTCAATCATAGCCGATTTAATCAGTTTAATAACCGATACACTTTCAAACTATCTATGGTATTCTGATGAACAAAAAAATAAATAATAACTACATCGATTATTTAGCCTAGATTTAATCTAGCTATTTTATACTCAATACATAGTCAATTACATGACTATTCTCTTCTCTCCCAAATACATTTTTTTCATCACAAAATATTCTCTCTCAAAAAAGACCGCTTCCTCCCAAAGCGGTCTTTTTATTTTTAAAACAACCTCTACTATCAAAACCTGCTCTCTATTTCAATCATGCATGACTGCTAAAATGTGGTACGCTAATATCATTATAGATAGAGGGTTATTAATTTTGAAAGCTAAAGAACTTATTTTTTTCGTCGTACTATTTATCATCAACCTGAATGTATTACTAAGTAGTTCTCAACCAGCATTCCATAAACTATTATCTGGAATTGGTTGTACAGCTATTCTATTTTCTTGGATACAATATCGAAGATCAAAAAAAGACAAAAACAACTCTTAACACATAACAATTTCACAAAGCACAAAAGTGATTAAAACAAGGTTTTGAGCGCTAGACCAATTCCAAAAAGCGAAATTCACAAAGTTGATGATAATAAAAAAAGCGCTATACCAACAGCGAGTAGGTATAGCGCTTTTTACTTTGCTTAACATGCATTATGTCTACCAAGGAATTAAATAATTAAATACTTTAGTATTTTAAAATATCCCAATTTAAATAGTGACTCGTAACATCAAGTTCATTTTTTAGTTCCGTTCCTAATCGTGTTAAAACAAATTCATCTTTGTTACGTTTTTTTTGAATATAGAGGTTGATGCTTTCTCCTGAGACGCCTTCTTTTTCGAGTAATTTTTGAATATCAGAAACTTTAAAAATTAATGGATAAATTTGATCTTCATGGTCATCAAAAATAACAAAGAAAATATAGGAAAATTCATTTAAGGTTTCATCTGAAAATCTAAACCATGATAAAACGTCAAATAAAACACGATTTTCAGATGAAATAGTTTTTTCATACAGATAATTTTTGCTACGTCGCAACATAATTTTTGAAAATTCCTGATTAGAATTAACTTTTAGAAGTCCGCCTCCATTTTTAATTGATGCCTTAATCAGTTCAGTTTCCGAAGTATTCATGGCAATTAATTTATTGAGCACCTCATCTTTTTTCATATCAAATTTCTCCTTTTTATTTCTGTACATTTCCATTCTGAATTTCTTTCTGTATTTTGTCAATAATTTGTTCTGAGCTTTGTTCTGAATTTTCTTTTTTTGTATTTCTTTAAGTTTTTTTCACCTAGAATCGTTAACTAGATATAACGTTATTTGTGTTACCCATGATGATTCTTAAAAAAAGATAGATATTACCCTATAAATTTTTAAAAAGCCCTCAAAATAAATTTTGAAGGCTTTTTAGCTTAGTATAATATAATCATGTTAATCTCACACATTTAATTCAATCTATAATATATCATCAATTAATTTATTGAATACAATTTTTTGTTCATTTTGTATTTCTGGATGCTTGCTTAAATTTTTAACGTAATTATCCATAAATCTATCCGTACTATTTATTAATCTAAGGTAATAGTTTAATGTCTTGATTAATCCATTAATAATTAACTCACAGCCATGACTATTTTTTAAATTATTAGAATACTTTGTAAAATTTTGTCTATCAGTAGTTGAAGGGTCTACAGTACTAAGGATATAATATCTTTGCAAATTCCTGTTAGGCATTATTTTTTTTACAGCATCAGATATTATAATATTAGTAATTTCAATTCCATATTTAACTTCAATAACTTCATAAAGATTACCATCGACGTCTCGAACAACAATATCCCCAGCATTTCCTGAACTACGATCGCTAGAATAATGAGAAGATAAAGGATCTAAAATTTTATCACTATATCGAGACATTTCTTCCATTAAACATTCATAGATTGAATAAAAAGCAATAACAGGTAATATTGAACTGCTTCGGGTACTATACTTATAACTAAAATGTTTTGACAATAAATCTACTATTTGCTCAATATTTAAACTTGTTTCCCTAGTAATTGGATTATTAATTATTACAGTATTAGCTAACTTATATTTAATACTTCTACTAAATATAAGTACTAGATAATTTTCTGCAGAAATATTTTTTGTTTCCACATCATTTAAGATATTCAAAAAAGCATTTTTTGTAATAACAGGCGTTATTTTGCCTGGAAAATTTAACGTAAACGGATGGTCTTGCTCAATACTTCTAGTCAACCATCCTGATTCTTTCATAGCTCCCAAAAATTTTTTCTTTTTTAAAAAAGGTGTAACAAATTTGGTATCAAAACTTCGTCCGCTATAACCACCATCCATATCTACCTTATGATAACGAACATCCTGTTTAGGATTCATAATTTTATACAATAAGCTTGTGACCAATGCTGTATAAACACCCTTGTTAGTTGATTCCTTTGCCACAATAGTTGCAATATTGGCTAATTGTATATTATTAAAGTTAAACGTCTCTGTATCATCAAGCACTTCAGCTTGATGATACAATGACTCCAGATTTAAATCAGGATTATTTTGCATATTTACTTCCTTACTTTCTAACATATCACGTAACTCAACAGCAACGGATTCAACCATATTAACACAGATACTATTACCTATACGATTATACAACTGGCTTTTAGTCCCAACCTTACGAAATTCTTCTGGGAATCCCATAAATCTAAAACATTCATTTAAAGTCAATTTACGCACCATTGCACCATCATACACATAAAATCTTCCTGAAGATTCTTGTGAAGGTAAAGTTGGATGAACACCATCAATAGAATATATTCTGTTAGGTTGTTTATGAACCCTTGATAAGTATTCAGTATTTGGTCGTGTCCCAACAGATCTTGTTTTTTTATTACGATACCCAATAAATATCAAACCAGAATTTGCTTGACGCTTAACATATTTACTATCAAGTATCGTATACTCCGATTTATCTAAGTATTCAAAAGTACTTATGTCTTTTTTATCTAGAAATGGACGCATACTAGTAACAGGATGCTCTACTAAGTTCCCAAAGTTAAATGTTTTTCCTTGCCTATTACCAACCAAAACAATACGTTCACGATTTTGAGGGACTCCAAAATTACGAGCATTTAAAACCTTATACTGAACACTATATCCTAATTTAGAAAGAGCATTAGTCATGACAGCAAAAGTTCTTCCTTTATCATGAGTAGTAAGGTTTTTTACATTTTCCAAAATAAAAGCACTAGGTTTTTTCTCATCCAAAATACGACAAATATCAAAAAACAAGGTCCCTCTTGTTTCATCATAAAAGCCTTTCTGCTTACCAGATATAGAAAACGCCTGACAAGGAAAACCTGCACATAGCACATCAAAATCAGGAAGAGAACTAGCATCAAGAGCCGTAATATCACATTTAGGATTTACATTATAATTCTCCTTATACATTTCACATGCATGCGGATCGATTTCAGCAGAAAAAACACAAGAAAAACCAGCTTTTTCCATTCCTAATCTAAAACCACCAATACCAGCAAACAAGTCAACAAATGTCATAGTCATAATATTTCTCCGTAAGTAACATTAAAAATTGTAACATTAAAAAAGAAAAAGCGCACCCAACAAGGGCAATCAGTTTAATTTGAGCAGAGAAAGCCCTAATGTTTTAGGACTTTTTAAAATTGTTCAAGGTATAATTCAGAATCATATCGCTTGTATCAACCACGTATATCGCTCTATTTTTTCTTCTATCGTCTGCCCAATAGAAAGCCTTACTTTTTATAAATCAATAAGGTTAGAACACGTCAGACACCGCTTAAATTGCTTTATATGCAATTTAAACCATATAGTGTGCTAATTCTATATGCCACTTCTTTGCCAATCACTTGCGGGCGAGCCTACCCATAATCGAATTGTTCATTCCCCACAATATCGCTATTATTGCTTTGGACGTGGTTTAGACGACCTTTCAGCCCTCTTGACGGATACACGCCTGTTCCGTATTAGTTGTTAGGATAACGTCCGACAACGATTGAACAGACGTAAAAAGCGCATCCTCTGTCTAAATGGACTTGTGGATACGCTTTTATATTTCGTCATAGTTATTTGTGTAAATGGTTTACACTACGTCTATAAGTTTGTATAATAGTAGTTAATCTAAAGCCAACTCAGAGTGTGAATCTGTGTTGGCAAAAACCTGATACTGATAATATCGTAAGGTCACAAGTCCTAACCTTTGGCGAGGTTGAGGGCTTTTTAATTTGTATTTAAATGTTGGGTTTATTATATCCTGAATAACTGAACATTGTAAACCCTATTAATCATTTATTACATTGATTAAAACTTTCAACTGTTCACAAAATGGTTTACACTTAACTGGACAGATTGAACAGTTTTCTGAACAGATGGTGAACAATGACTGAACACAAATTTAACAGTATATCGGAACTTGCCGAACACTTAAAAATATCACGAACAACCCTTTATAGAAGGGCTAATTTGAGTGATATAAATTTAACAGGAGTATACTCTGATAAGCAATTAGATCTACTTTCAAGTGTCCACCCAACTGTTCAGTTACTGAACAGTTCAACTGAACAAACTGGACAATTATCTGAACAAACTGAACAACAAATTAAATTTTTAAATAAAGAGATATCAGCAAAAAATAAGCAAATTAAGTTCCTTTCTGATCAATTAAAAGAAAAAGATTTACAGATTAGTTTATTAAACAAGAATCTTGATCAAGCACAAC
>CAZEIM010000071.1:0-6754 GCA_964512145.1 uncultured Flavobacteriales bacterium | reverse complement strand
CTCTTGAAGATCTTTTTGTTTAAAGAAAGCAATTAACCAGAATATATGGAATTACTTTTCCCAAACAAAAAGATCTTCAAGAGTATTTAACGTTGGTTGAAGAAGCTAAAAAAAGAGATCATAGAAAGTTAGGTAAGGAATTGGAGTTATTTACATTTTCTGAAAATGTTGGACAAGGCTTGCCATTATGGCTTCCCAAGGGTGCTGCATTGCGTGAAAGATTAGAGAATTTTTTAAAAACAGCACAGGTAAAAGCAGGATATGAACAAGTAATTACGCCCCATATTGGAAGTAAAAAATTATATGTAACATCAGGACATTACGAAAAATATGGAAAAGATTCATTTCAACCTATATTAACGCCCGATGAAAATGAGGAATTTTTATTAAAACCAATGAATTGCCCTCATCATTGTGAAATTTTTAAATCTAAACCAAGGTCATATAAGGATTTACCAGTTCGTTTTGCTGAGTTTGGGACTGTTTACAGATACGAACAAAGTGGTGAGTTACATGGATTAACCCGAGTTCGAGGATTCACACAAGATGATGCACATATTTTTTGTCGACAAGATCAGGTAAAAGATGAATTTAAAAAAGTGATAGATTTGGTTTTATATGTCTTTAAAGCCTTAGATTTTAAGGAATTTACGGCTCAAATTTCATTGCGTGATAAAGAAGACAAATCAAAATACATTGGTTCAGATGAAAATTGGACAAAAGCTGAACAAGCAATCATGGAGGCTGCTTCTGAAAAGCAATTAAATACCGTTGTAGAATACGGAGAGGCTGCTTTTTATGGTCCAAAACTCGACTTTATGGTTAAAGACGCCATTGGAAGAAAATGGCAATTAGGCACTATACAAGTTGATTATAATTTACCTGAACGATTTCAGCTAGAATATACAGGAGCCGACAACCAAAAACACCGTCCGGTAATGATTCATCGTGCGCCATTTGGCTCTATGGAGCGTTTTGTGGCCGTGTTATTGGAGCATTGTGCCGGAAAGTTTCCTTTATGGCTATCCACAGAACAAGTTGCCATACTACCCATTAGCGAAAAATTTAATGATTTTGCAGAAAAACTTTCAGAATTGCTAAAAAATTACGATATTCGCGCACTTATTGACAATAGAAACGAAAAAATTGGAAAAAAAATAAGAGATAATGAATTACTTAAAATTCCTTATATGATTATTGTAGGAGAGAAAGAGGTATTAGAAAATAAAGTTTCTGTTAGAAAACAAGGGGAGGGAGACAAAGGTTCATTTGATGTGGAAGCTTTTGTCGATTTTATGAAAAAAGAAGTACAAGAATCTATCGTTAAATCAGAATAATCCATTGGCAGAATTTGTAAGAAAGCCGTTTGTTAGAAGAAACGAGCCCGAACATAAAATTAACACCTACATACGCGCTAAAGAAGTACGTGTAGTAGGAGAGGGAATTGAACAAGGTGTATACCCTATCTTTAAGGCTCTTCAAATGGCCGAAGAAAAGGGCTTAGATTTGGTTGAAATATCACCCAATGCAGTTCCTCCTGTTTGTAAAATAATTGATTATAAGAAGTTTTTGTACGAGCAAAAGAAAAAGCAAAAAGAAATAAAAGCAAAAACTCAAAAAGTAGTAATAAAAGAAATTCGTTTTGGACCTCAAACAGATGAACACGACTTTAATTTTAAAGCTAAACATGGGGAGAAATTCCTTGAGGAAGGTAGTAAAATTAAAGCATACGTGTTTTTTAAAGGTAGGTCTATCATGTTTCAAGAGCAAGGTCAGCTCATATTATTAAAATTGGCTCAGGTATTAGAAGACTATGGTGTGGTTGAACAAATGCCTAAATTAGAAGGTAAAAAAATGTTCATCATCATAGCACCGAAAAAGAAAAAAAGTTAAACGTAAAACAATTTGTTATGCCAAAAATGAAAACAAATTCGAGTGCTAAAAAAAGATTTAAATTTACCGGCACTGGAAAAATTAAAAGAAAACAAGCCTTTAAAAGGCATATTTTGACGAAAAAGTCGAACAAAAGAAAAACCAGATTAGGACATTTTGCTTTAGTTTCTGAAGCAGATGAGAAAAACATCAAAAATTTATTAGGTGTTTATTAAGTAATGTTTAACCGATGCTGAGCTCCCTAAGAACTCTTTGTATAGAGTCGCTTACATCTAAAATTTAAATTATGCCACGTTCAGTAAATCACGTAGCTTCAAGAGCTAGAAGAAAAAAAGCTTTAAAATCTGCCAAAGGATATTGGGGCAGAAGAAAAAATGTATGGACCGTTGCTAAAAACGCCATCGAAAAAGGTATGCAATATGCATACAGAGATAGAAGACAAAAAAAGAGAAATTTTCGATCATTATGGATTACCAGAATTAATGCAGGTGCTAGAATGCATGGCATGTCCTATTCTGAATTTATGGGGAAAATTCACGCTAAAGGAGTTGAATTAAACAGAAAGGTTTTAGCCGATTTGGCTTTAAATAATCCTGCTGCTTTTAAAGCAGTGGTTGAAAAGGTAAAATAATCACATTTTTTATACCCCCTTTAGTTTTTAAATGCACTTAAGGGGGTTTTTTATGTTTAAATTTTAAATGATGCTTAAATTTTATAGTACCTCTTTCGTTTTGTTGTTTACACATGTTTTATTTTCACAAACTAAAGCGATAACTGAAAACGGTGAAGAAGTCATTTTATATGAAAATGGTCAATGGGCGTATTTAAGCGATAGTATTTTAACTGCACCTGAAATTCCGGTTAATAGTCAAGAATTCACAAAGAGCAAAAGTTCTTCATTTCTTGTAAAGAGTAAAAAGTGTAATATGGGAGTTTGGATTAACCCTAAAGAATGGAGTTTTTTAAAAGGATCTGAACACGAGGCGTCTGAATATCAATTTCAAAAGAAAAACACCGATGTATATGCATTGTTTATATCTGAAAAAATTTCTATTCCCATTGAATCACTTAAAGAAATTGCCATAGAAAATGCTCGAAGTGTATCATACGATTTAAAAATAGTGAATGAAGAATATAGAAATGTAAATGGCATACAGGTATTACATATTGAAATGGCAGGCACAATTAAAGGGGTTAAATTTACGTATTATGGGTATTATTATTCAAATTCTGAAGGCACACTGCAGTTTTTAACATATACCGGACAAAATTTATTTAAAGATTACAAAAATGATATGGAATTGCTTTTAAATGGATTGGTTGAGGTAAAGTAGAATAAAACTAAATAGGTCTACCAATCTCTAAGGTTAGTTTTCTTTTAATGTCTTTTAATAAAATTAATTTTTGTAATACTCCTATCATAATATTGCCTTGACTTTCATCCAATAGTTTTAAGGATTCTTCTTCTTCATAAATCATTTCTTGTATTCTGTAAACTTTATAGGCATATAAACTTTCTAATACAGCTCTCTTGAGTAGCATTTCCTCTGTATTAACAATAATGTTTTTGCGTTCCCAGTCCGACAGTGAATATTTTTCTAAAGTTAATTCAATAGCTAAACCTCTAATCTCTTCATTTTCATTGCGATAAAGTATATCTAAAGACCATTTTTTTTCTAAAAATAAAGGTAAAATGTAATGGTATAAATTTTTTAAAGCGGTGTTTTTAAACTCAAGTCCATCACGCTCTAACTCATTTTTAAAAAATTCATATACTGAAACATGATACATCTCATTTTCATTGGATAAGGTAATTTCTTTTTCCCCATAATTTAATATTAGTCTTAAAATATCTTTTTCAAAACTTTCCGATCGATTTACTTCGGTATTTTTCCATAAAGGATCTTCTGTATGAATTTTTTCTACAGGAATTTCATTCTGTACAATTTCAGGGTCTTTTTCTTGATATTTATCGCGGACATTTTTTCGTACAATTTTATTCAACTCCATGATAAGTATCCGTTCTTCCATTTCAATGAGTTTAGAACAGCTTTTTATATACAACGAACGCGTAATAGGATCTGGAATAAGGGCAATGGAGTTTAAAATATCATGGATAATAGATGATTTTTTAAATGGATCTGATTTAGTTTCTTCAAACAAAGATTTTGCTTTAAATTCAATAAAATCAATAGTGTTTTGTGTTATATAATGTTTAAATTCAATTTCTGGCAATTTTTTGGAGAGTGAATCTGGGTCTTCTCCTTCTGGAAATAATACTACTTTAACACTCATTCCTTCTTCTAAAATCATATCAATGCCTCTAAAAGATGCTTTTATTCCGGCAAAATCTCCATCGTATAATATAGTTATATTATTTGTGTATCGTTTAATTAAACGTATTTGATCCTTAGTTAACGATGTTCCGGAGGATGCAACAACATTTTTTAAGCCAGCTTGAAACAATGATATAACATCGGTATACCCTTCAACTAACAAACAGTTTTGTTGATGAACAATTTCTTTTTTTGCTTGAAATATCCCAAATAACACCTTACTTTTCTCATAAATATCGCTTTCGGTACTATTTATATATTTTGGTGCTTTTTTTTCTGCACTTAATATTCTGGCTCCAAATCCAATAACTCTACCTGTAATATTGTGTATTGGGAAGATTACTCTACCTCTAAATGTGTCGTAAATTGTGCCATTTTTTTCTTTTGATAAACCCGATTGTAATAGAAATGACTTTTGATATCCTTTTTGATGAGCATATTCAGAAAAGGCATTCCATTGATCTGGACTATAACCTAGTTCAAATTGTAAAATTATTTCCTCCGAAAATCCACGCTCTTTAAAATAACCTAATCCAACTGATTTCCCTTCGTCTGTATTAAGTAATTGGTCTTTAAAAAAATCTTTTGCTAAATGGTGGATAATGTACAAACTTTCGCGATTTGTTTGTAATTCTTTTTGTTCCGATGACTGTTCTGTTTCTTCAATAGAAATATTATATTTATTCGCCAAGTATTTTAAGGCCTCTGGATAAGTAAGTTGTTCGTGTTTCATAACAAAATCTATTGGATTTCCCCCTTCACCACACCCGAAACATTTAAAAATTCCTTTTGCCGGTGAAACACTAAAGGAAGGGGTTTTTTCATTGTGAAACGGACAACACGCCCAAAAATCAGAGCCTTTACGCTTAAGTTGTAGAAAATCACCAACTACCTCTTCAATTTTAGCTTCAGAAAAAATCTTATCTATAGTTTCTTTTGAAATCAAAACACTTATTTTTTTCCAATATATATAATTTCTTGGGCGGGTAGTCTATAAAGATTAATCGTTTCTGCAGATAAAGAAAAAACCATTTCATTACATTCAACATGAAAACCCGCATTGGAAAGTTTATTCGGGTAGTCCTTTCCGTATAATCTAACATGATCTTTTTGCCAGTATTCTTTTTCTCGTTGTTCCGGTGTAATAATTGAAGAATCTTCATACGTTTTACTTCTACTATAATCAATAGGCACTTGGAGTATTGCAAATCCATTGGGTTTAAGTACGCGGTATAGTTCTTTCATACATGTGTTATCGTCTCTTACATGTTCTAAAACATGATTGCAAAATATTATATCAAATGTATTGTCTTCAAAAGGTATTTTGTGTAAATCAAACTTATATTCTGCCAATGGAGAATATAAATCACCGGTTATATATTCAATATTAGATAATTTTTTAAATTCATCATAAAAACACTGCTCGGGAGCAATGTGCAACATTTTGTGCTTCGAAGTAAAAAAATGGGTGTTTTTTTTTAAGTAAAGTAATATTAATCGATGTCTTTCCAGAGAGAGGCAATACGGACATAAAACATTTTTACGAAAATGATTTCCATGGCCATAATCTAAAAATCGTGAAAATTTTTTTGAACATACATTACATTCAACAGTATTTCCCTTCAATAATAATGGAGCTAGTCGTTTAAATATATAACTAAGTCTTATAAGTAAAGGTCTTGGTAGAAAATTTAATAAAAATTTATACATACAACGATTTCTTTCTTTTTGTGCCTAAAAATACAAAATACTTTTAGCAATTTCTGTTGAAACAAGCTAAAAAATCATTTTTAAGAGTTTGCTTTTTGAAATACGAGTAAGAATCCGGACCTAAATTAAATAAAACATCCAAAACACTTAATGTATAAGGATTTTTTTTACATGAAAAAACATTTGGGTACAAATCAAAATGGAATAGTTCTTTCGAATTTTTACTAAAAAAATCTCGTCCATCCATTGAGTATGTATGCTTATTATATGCTTCAGTATAAAAAATCGGTTTATTGATTTTTAGTATTTTCATGATTTCCTGCATTAAAGAAGCATTTAAATCAATTAAACATGGTATTTTTTTTTCATAATATGGTTCAAATATATAGGAGTAATAATCAAAAAACGGAGATTTTTTATACGCTGATTCTATAGATTTCCAATGAATTTTTTGCCAAGGAGTAGAATAATCTATTCTTATGTTTTGTATAGCCGTTTTTACATGTGGTTGAACTATAGGTACGGTTAAGTTTAATACTCCATTAGCTGTCGAAATAATTGTTCTGTTTCTATAACTTTGCTTTACATAATGTTCATGTTTTTCAAAATATACATTATACGCATCATTGACTAAAATCGAATAATAAAAATTAGAACCTAAATACGTTATTGGTAATACTACGGATGGAATTGTTTCTTTTTCTTGCATTTTCTACATCCAAATATAATGTTTTTAATATTTTAGTAACTTTAAATTATACTTTTCGTTTAACATCATTTAAATTAATATATGGCTTATCGCTTACTACTTATTT
>CAZEIM010000070.1:4737-6805 GCA_964512145.1 uncultured Flavobacteriales bacterium | reverse complement strand
CCCACCATTCCAAGCCAATCCTGAGCTCCATAAGCACCTGCCTTATCTAAGGGCTTGTAGGAATTAACATAGTATTGTATATCTTCCGATTTTAAATGTTTGAAATAAACCGTAGTTTTTTCAGAAAAAGAATAAATTTTTTCTTGCAGTGCAAAAGATACCCCCGTTATAACATCATGCCTATTTCCCGATAATCTGTACAACATTTCTTTTGCTTCATTTATACCTTTAGGTTTTCCGATAATTTGTTTATCCAAAACAACCACCGTATCAGCACAAATAATGAGTCGATCTGAATATTGAAGTGGTAAACTTCCTAGTTTTAAATGAGATAAAAATTCCGGAACATTAAAAACATCTAAATATTCAGGGTAAATTTCCTCAACTTCTTGAACCAAAAGTTCAAAAGAAATACCTGCTCCTCTAAGTAATTCTTGCCTTCTTGGAGATTTAGATGATAAAATAGGATTCAGGGAATTTATTTGCTCAATATCTGTCATTATAAAACAAATTTTAACATAACGTAAAAAACCAGAATAAATAATATTCCTATCAAAGACGCTATTTTATTCCATCGAGAGGCAATTAAAAAATCCTCTCTAGCTTTTGCTGTTAACACTTTAAAAGCAGAATACAAAATGGGCGGTAATAACATTAAAAGTATATAAAATAAGGATATTTTATCTTTTAAATACTTAAATTGAAGGTAAAGTAAAAGATACAATACGATTAAATATAAAAAGACAACCAGCCATTTTGTTTTTTTAACACCCAATATTATGGGTATTGTTTTACTGTAATATGCATTGTCCCCATCTATATCTGCCATATCTTTAATAATTTCTCGTATCAACGTTATAAAAAATGCAAAAACTGAAAATGTAACAACCCAATATGCAACAGGATTAATAGACATGTTGGAGTTTGCTAATATAGTTTGATAGTTTTTATTGATTAAAACGATTTCAATAAACCCTAAAAAAAGAGGTACTAATGCCACAAGTAAAGAAATTAATAAATTTCCTATTAAAAATTGATGCTTATAGGTGGTTGAATAAAACCATAAAGTAGCAGAAATAAAAACAAAAACACTCCATAAAGCTGTAATATTATAAAAATAACAAATATACCCCCCTAGTAATAAACCTATAGTTGTAAGTGTCCAATGTAATATAATTGCTGCTCTCCTGCTAATGTAGTTTCCAATATATACTTTATCAGGCTTATTCACCCGATCGATGCGAACATCAAAATAGTCATTTATTATATACCCTGCGGATGCTATACAAACCGTTGAAATCACAAATAATAAAAAATGTACCGAACTCAACACTAGCAACACTTCCCCTAAAGGAAACATTTTGCGTAAAGAAACCTCAATAAGCCCGTATCTAATTGCAACCTGTGTACTTATCATAATCAATAAATTAGGCCATCTAATTAATTGAAAAAATGCGTATATATTTTTACTATTTACCATTTGAAATCATGTGATAAAGAATCTATATTTTCTAAAAACCATGTATTTTGTATTCTCATGGTCTTTTCAATAACATCACGAACACAACCTTCCCCTCCATTTAAAGGAGAAATATATTTAGAAATATTTTTTATTTCAACCACCGCATTATTTGGACAAACTGGTAAACCAACTCTTTGCATAACTTCATAATCTGGTAAATCATCTCCCATATACAAAACATTTTCAGGGTAAAGTTCTCTCTCATACATATAATCTTTTAACACTTGTAGCTTATCGTAACTATTTAAAAAAATATCTTGTATTCCTAAGCCCTGTAATCTATTTTTAGCAGGCTCCGAATTTCCCCCACTAATTATGGCAACCAAATAGTTTTTTTTTATAGCTAATTGAAGTGCGTAACCATCTTTAATATTCATTGTTCTAATCTGTTGACCATCAGGAAATAATACAATTTTTCCATCGGTCAGTACTCCATCAATATCAAAAATAAATGCCTTAATTTTTTCAAAATTTGATAAGCCTAATATTAATTTTTAATTTGATCAAAAAGCCAAAAATTTGACTCAAAATATTTTGGCTTTTTGA
>CAZEIM010000070.1:0-4727 GCA_964512145.1 uncultured Flavobacteriales bacterium | reverse complement strand
TATTCTTTTTTTCAATGGTACGCATAATTTGATTGGAGATTAACAAGTATAACTCTTGATAAACTGAATGACCTTCGAGACATTTTAAATGATTTTGTATAGTTTTTTCATCCCCACGTTTTGCAGGCCCTGTTTGACTGTTAAAAGGCATTAAGTCGAAAGCTTTAGAAATAGTTTCATGAACTAAAGGTTTTAAAACATGAAAAGGTATGTCTTTTTCTTTTAAAATTTGTTCAGAAATATATAGTAGGTAATTTACAAAATTATTCCCAAAAACAGCCGAAACATGAAGTTGTTGCCTTGTACTTGAATCAACCCAAAATTGTTTAAATGATATATAATTAGAAATTTCTTGTATTTTTTGTTTAGCAAAATCGGTGCTAGCTTCTAAAAAAAGAGGAATTTCTGTCCAATCTACCGCTCTGTTTTTTTGAAATGATTGAAGCGGATATATAATGCCTGAATGAACAAATTTATTTAAAACACTAATATTTACTGAACCTGCCGTATGCACAACAACCGTATTCTCCGAAACATGAATATCATTAACCACTTTTTCAATGGCGTCATCTGAAACACATATAAAAACCAAATCTGTATCATTTTTAAATATACTATTATGTATTAATGGTATAATTTCAAATTGTGTTGAAATGGATGCCCCCTCTTTAACATTACGACTATATATTTCAGATAATGTGACCAAAGGATTATTATAAAAAAACTGAATTATATGGTATGCAACATTTCCTGAACCTACAAAACTAACCTTCATTTGTATTTAAGTTGACTGATAATGATATTTTATTCTATATAATCATCACTACACTTTTTGAGCCTCTTTAAATCGATGCCAAAAAGAGATTATAGTGCCTATAAACATTAGAACACACCCTACCCATAAAATATTAATTCCTGGAAAAACTACCGCCTTCATCACAATAAAATCTCTAAAATTTGATCTCTTTTCATATACTAATATTTTAAAACTAAAATCTTCTGTTTGAATTTTTTCAAAAACGAATTTCAAACCTAAATCATCTACTAAATCTGGTATATTGGATATTTTTCCGTTTAAAGGATTTACAGAAAAAACAGGCCTTATAGTAAATTGATTTCCTTTCATATCGGCAACATTTAATACAGTGGCAACGGCAATATCATTTTCTTGTAATCCAAGGGATTGGGGATCTAAGGTTTTTTCTACTGAATGTAAAACTACCATAGCATTAGAGGTAAAAAAAGTATCTCCTTCATGTAAAATATGTTCTTTTGCTTCTTCTAAATACTCTTGATCATGCCCTTCATGATTTTCATGCTCTAAATCGCCCCAAACAGCATAGGTAACATGGGTATAAATATCTTTGTGTAAAAAATGTCTGGTATCAGGCTCCGAAACATTTCCCATTCTTGGATTGGTTTGTACTCTTGGGTATAATGTAAACGATAGTTTTGAACTACCATCTTTCATTTTCTCTAGGTAATCTACCTGAAATAAAATATTGACTCCTTCTTTTTTCTTTCCTTGATAAGTAACTAAATACTTACCCATGGGAATGGTATCTTTTTCATATAACAAAATGTTTTCCTGATTTTTTAGCTCTTTATTAATGCCTGCTACATCAACCTTGGATGTGTTTACAGAAATAATCTGCTGTTGCCCTTGCGATATTACAGCTCCTAATAATATTAACACAAAACCAATATGGGCAATATTTGAAGCAGCTTTTTTAAAATTATTTTTAAATACTGCATTAAAGTAAAAAATATTGGCGGTTATTCCAAAAACAGATGCCCATAATAAAATGATATTTAATACATCGATAGATTCATGTTTATTATAAAATATTACGAATAAAATTAAGGTCATCAATAAAGAGTAAATGAATGGTTTACTCAACTTAGAAAAAAACTCCCTCCAATTACTTTGGGTATACTTTAAATACTGAACCGCTGAAATTCCTATAGCTAAAAGTATAGCAATAGGGACTTGAAATTTGTGATAATGAGCAATAACATCGGAAGGTGGAGCTAACTTTCCTACATTACTTTGTATAGATGGAAATAAACTCAAAATTTTATTTAATACCGGAAAAGAGGTAGAAAAAACAATTTGAATCGAAGATATTAATAAAATGATTGACCCTATAAACATCCAAAACTCTCTAGATGAAACGTGTTCATCTGTAGAATTTATGAGTAGTTTTTTTCTATAAACTACCATTAAAATAAAACTTAAAATAATATAAAATAATAAATAAATCAGTAATTGTCCTGATAGACCTAAATCGGTAAAAGAATGTACCGAAGCATCCCCTAAAATACCACTTCTTGTTAAAAAAGTTGAGTATAAAATAAAAATAAAACTGAGAATCAACAGAAAAAGAGTTGAAAATAAAGCACTTTTTTTGTTTTTATAAACCAGTAATGTATGGCCTCCGGCTACTAAAGTTAACCAAGGAACCAATACAGCGTTTTCTACAGGATCCCAAGCCCAAAAACCACCAAAACTTAATGCTTCATAAGCCCAAGCTCCCCCCATAAGTATTCCTAAACCTAAAACGCCAATCGACAAGAAAGTCCACGAAATAGCTGGCTTAACCCATTCATTAAATTTTTGAGTAACCACAGATGCCAAGGCATAACAAAATGGTATAGCAGTTAAAGAAAATCCCAAAAATAAAGTGGGAGGATGTATGGTCATCCAATAATTTTGAAGCAATGGATTTAATCCTCTTCCATCTAATTGCAATAAATAAGAAGGATTTGTAAAAATTGGGGCTTTAATAAAATCAGAATGCTCCCTTAAAAGAATAGTAAATGGATTGCTTCCAATATTTACATCCCCTAAGTAAATCCCCAAAAGCATTGAGCTTAAAAAAACCTGAATAGATACAAAAAACATCATGACCGGAGCCTCCATGTTTTTGGTAGTTTTAATCAAAATATTACCTAATAGGGCATTCCAAAAAATCCATAACAAAAAACTTCCTTCCTGTCCTTCCCAAAACGCGGCAAAAATATATTTTAAAGGCATTTCACTATTGGTATGTTGCCAAACATAATGGTATTCAAACATATGTTGTGAAAACATATACAACAACAAAAAAACACTTGAAAAAACCGATATAGTGTGTATTCTAAAGCCTACTCTAGCAATAGTTAAATAAGATGCCTGAGATTTTTTAAAATATAAAAAGTAAGTTATGCAACTTAATAATGAAAAAACAAAAGATGAAATAATAGATATATTGCCTAAAATACCTGGCCATATTCTTTCTCCTATATAAACTATTTCCTCCACTTTTTACAAAAATATAGTAAAAGTGTTTTACAAGCGTTAAATCTAAAAAATTAACAAGAATTATCTTTTTTTGTAACCCAATCAAAAAAAAAGCGTATAAATTTACATAAGTCGTAAAAAATGAGAATAAAACAATACTTCTTTATCATTTTTATTTGTAATGTGAGCATTAATGTATGGGGCGTAGTTCGAGTAAGTGTTGGTACTGGATTAAATTGGGATAATGCAGCCACTTGGTTTCCTGCTGGTATTCCTCAACCTACAGACGATATAACCATAGCAAATGGGCATACCATTACTATGGATGGAAATACCGGAAATTGTAATTCGTTAACTATAGATGGAACGGCTAATTGGGCTGCAAATAGAACCACAAATGTAGGAAATGGTGGCCTAACGATTTCATCTACTGGAAATATTACCGGTAACGTAGCTGGAGTTATTACTTGTTCAGGTAACATTTCAATAAATGCTGTTTTAACATCTGCTACCGTGCGAATGGAAACTGTAACTGCACCAAGTGTTACTATTTCAGGAACGGGTACTATTGGTAGATTTAGAGTATCTACCCCTACGTATAATGATGGAAATATTTCCATTACTTCTGTTTTTGATGGAACATCTTCCTTTACAAACAACTCAGGTTCAACCTTAAATATTGGTGTTAGTACTGTTGGAGCAGGAATAACACTAGATTTTACCTCATTAAATAATACAGTAAATTATAATCGAGGAGGGGGGCAAACAATGCGAGGCGGAACATATCACCATTTAATTACCAGTACCAGTGGAACAAAAACATTAGGGGGAGACATTACGGTAAATGGAAATTTAACCATTCAAAATGGAATTTTTTCAACAAATCAATACCAAATTACGGGAAATGCAACCGGTATATTTACTATGGGCACAAGCACCACATTTAACATAGGAACAACTTCTTCTACAACTCCCATTACATTTCCAACGAATTTTATTGCATCAAATATTGTATTAAACTCACCCAGTACGATTAGTTATCAAACTAATGGAAATCAGGTAATATCAACTCTTCCAGAGTATATTAATTTAACTATTACATCTGCCTCAACATGCACCAAAACCCTTTCAGGAGCTTTTTTAAAAGTTTTTGGAAACCTCACTATTTCCAGTAGCCTTGTCACACTCGAAGCATCTACTTCTTCGATAGATGTAGATGGAAATTTAGCAGGCCCCGGCAGTATGTCTTTTACAACCGGAAGCCTTAATTTGGGTGGAAATGTAACCTTATCCGGCACCTTTACTCAAGGAACAGGAACTGTAACATATGATGGAGCATTAGACCAAGCTGTTCGTTCTGTAACATACTATAACTTAATTACCGATGGATCAGGCACCAAAACACTAGGAGGGAATATTACTGTACAAAATCATTTAACGATTA
>CAZEIM010000069.1:0-7206 GCA_964512145.1 uncultured Flavobacteriales bacterium | reverse complement strand
GCGTTGGATTCATAACCCAAAGGTCGAGGGTTCAACTCCCTCTCTCGCTACTTATTAAACGATTTTTCTTCCATTCGTTTAAAAAATGTACGTCCTCTTTAGAAATATACTGTTCTTTTAATGCTTGTTTAATAAGTATATCATAATTACATAAAGAATATAATAGACAATTATTTTTTCTGAAGACTAAACTGGTTTCAGGAAAATTGTAATTAAAAATGGAGATCATACCTAAAACGTCTATAGATTGTTTTCGTAAGACTTCCACTACTTTCAAACTGCTTTGTCCGGTAGATATTAAATCTTCTACTACCACTACTTTTTGATTAGGAATTATTTGACCTTCTATTTGATTTCCTAATCCATGTTCTTTAGAGGATGAACGAACATATATAAAGGGTAAATTTGTTCTATCGGCCACTAATGTTCCATGAGGAATACCTCCGGTTGCAACACCTGCCACTGATTCAGCTTCCGGAAATTCGGATTGAATGATATAGGCTAATTCTTCAGCTATATAGTTTCTAATAATTGGATATGAGAGGGTTTTTCTATTGTCGCAATATATAGGCGATTTTATGCCTGATGCCCAAGTAAATAAATTTTGAGTATCGATAATAATTGCTTTTATTTGCAGTAAGTGAGAAGCAATTTGTTCAGCGGTTTGAGAATCAACAATCATACAAATGGTTTTTAATATTTTTTATAATACTACAGAATACATTATTACAGATGATGAAGCATTTTTTACATCATATAACACACCCATAAAAATAGAATCGGTAGAATATTTTAAAGATATAAAGAATACTTTACACTATTTGTTAAAAGATGCAAAAAATGTTATCGTTTATTGCAAAGAAATAACCATATATTTTGAGGAATTTAAAACTTACTTTAAGTATATTATTGCCTGTGGAGGTGTTGTATTGAATGATAAAGAGGAACTATTGTTGATTTTTAGAAATGGACACTGGGATTTGCCAAAAGGGAAAATTGAAGAAGCTGAAAGATTTGATGAATGTGCTGTGAGAGAAGTGATGGAAGAAACGGGAATAGCTGAGCCTATTTTAGAACATTTTATGTTAAGTACATTTCATGTTTACAATTTACATAATCAGTTTTTTTTAAAGGAGTCGAAATGGTATTTAATGCGAGCAAAAAAGACTCAAAAAACATTTATACCTCAAGTAGAAGAGGGGATAACTCAGGTTATTTGGAAACCTATTGATGATTCCATTGAATTACTTGGAAATTCTTATCCATCTTTTATGCCTTTATTAAAAAAAATAGAGCTTATTAAATAACGTCTATTACCTTACCTTTTAGGGTTTTACCAATTAGAGCATTGTTTTTTGATTTAGATTTCCACGATTCTTCATTTATTATATTTTCAACATCCGGATCAAAGCACGTACATGAAATTTTATTACCCGGTATTATTGAAGGTAATTCTTTACCTAATTTTATTGAAGGAGCCTTTGTGATTTTTGATATAAATATGTGCAGTGGGATTTCATTTTTTAAATACGTTTGATATGAGGAATAAAATGTTTCAATAGAACTAATTCCAAAAGCAGCTTTATCAAACTCCAATTTTTTATTCTCGATATTTTGTGGACTGTGGTCTGAGCAAATGATATCGATGGTATTATCTAAAACTCCTTCAATAAGTGCATCTACATCTTCTTTAGACCGGAAAGGAGGAAATACTTTGTAGTTTGAATCAAAATCTGTGATTACTGAGTCATTATATATTAAATAATGTAATGCGGTATCAGCGGTAACTTGCAATCCCTTTTTTTTATATTTTCGAATGATATCTACGGATTTTTTAGTGGTAATATTGGCTAAATGTAAATTACCTCCTACTTCTTCTAAAATTTGCAGGTCTCTCTCAACGATTATAGATTCAGCTATGTCCGATATTCCTTTTAAACCAATTGATAAGGCGTTTTTACCTTCGTGTACATATTGATTTTTTACGAGTGATGGATCGAAAGGAGTATGAAGTATAGTTCCGTTAAAAGATTTACAATATAAAAGTGCTTTTTTTAGAAGATCTGAGGTAAGATGTTTATTTGGATCAAAAAATAATGTAACACCTGCACTAAACATATCATTCATTTCACTTAACTCAACTCCTTCCATATTTTTTGTAACGGATCCGATTTGAAAAAACTGAACATCTGAACTGGTTGGTCTCATGACGGAATTTACCATTGCTTTGTTGTCAATCACGGGTAATGTATCCGGTCTTATACAAATGCTTTTAAAACCACCTTTTTTTGCTGCATCTTGTAATGAGTTATAATCTTCTATATATTCATATCCCGGAACACCTACAAATGCCCTAAAATCAATCCAGGAAGCAGAGGTGTGCAAATTTCCAGATTCTATTGTTTTAATATTATTTAATGAGAATACTTCAGGAGATATGTTTTTTTCTATACGTTCAACAATACCCTTTTCGGAAATCAAGATATCGTACAACTCGTTATCAATTTTATTACCACTATCAATTATTTTAGTATTTTTTATTAGTATTTTCATGGCATTTTTATATGCTAGTTTTATAAACTTTTAATGAACAAACTTATTAGAATTATTTAACATGATTAAACTTTACTCCATCTAAAAAATCGTAAAGAAATAATTTCTAAAAGTAAGAATATTAAACAAAGAACTATGCAGTAAATCCAAAACGTAGTTTTTTCTAACTTTTCTTGAATTACAGCAATATTTTTACCATTAGATTCAATAACAACGGAGGTGTTTCCAAAATAATTTTGCAAATCATTAATATCTAGTGCTTGAATATTTGACTCTAAATTGCTAAGGTTTAAAGAAATAATATCTAGCAAGCTATCCTTAAATACTAATTGATAATTACCATTTGATGATAT
Organism: uncultured Flavobacteriales bacterium; assembly: GCA_964512145.1. Taxonomy (GTDB): domain Bacteria; phylum Bacteroidota; class Bacteroidia; order Flavobacteriales_G; family JALEGO01; genus CAYOHR01. The sequence goes on along the minus strand of CAZEIM010000069.1, from coordinate 4,300 downwards.
TTGATCATTTAGTAACATACTAACTTCTGATGATTTAACTTTTAACTCAGGGATTATTTCAACGTTTTTTTCAGCTAATTTTAAGCGTAAATTATTTCCTTTATTTGTGTTTATTAAATATTTAGGTTTTATAAAAACGGATGCATTATTTTGTATGTTATAATATGGGGATAGTCCAGCAATACTTTGATTAGCAATATTTAACATACTAGGAACAAAAAGTGAATTTTTGTGAAATGACCACGAAGAGTTTTGAGGAATAGTTTTAAATTGATATAGTTTCCCTTTTCCAATCTTAAATAAGGATAAAATGGATTGTTTATTTTCCAATTGAATTATTTCTTCTTGATTTGATGTAGCCATTGGTTTAGATATTATCGATAATTCTGTTTTTCCATAGCTGGTATTGTTATTTATTTTTTCGAAAACATTTTTAAATAGACTTGAGTATGTATTGATAGATGTTATTTTATATTTTACTGTGTCAAGCCTTTCTATTTCATTTATTTTTAAAATACTAAACCATTCATTGTATTTAGAAATATTTATGTCTTTGTTAAAAAACACTGCTGTTGATCCTCCGTTTTGCATAAATTCATTCAATTGGTTTATTAGGCCACTACTAGGTTCTAAAATATTTTCTAGAATGATAAAGTTTTGTTCTTGTAATATCCTATAATCTAAAGATGAAGCTGAGTTTCTTTTAAACGAAATATTCGGCTCATTTTTAAAAAGTACTTCAATTGGCTCAAATGGTATTTTTTCATAAATAGATAAAACCTCAATTTTAGGTGTTACTTCGAAGGAAAAATATTTTGTGTTGTCAAATGTTATTGGGTAATCTTCTAAATTTAATTCACAAGCATATTTTCCTGGTTCATATACTGTAAAATATATGGAGGTGTCTGTGAAAGAATTGGGTGGCAAGGAAATGTTTAAAATTCCTTTTTGTTCATCATTTATGAGTAAATTTACTAACACATTTTCTTTAGCCTCGTTTGAACTGTTGTATAGTCTAAAGTATAGCATATCCGTTTTATTAATAGCTCTATAAGGATCGGAAAACCAAATACTATCAATATGTATATTATTGTGTTCATTTGGACTAAGTTTTATTAATTGCCATTGATATATAGAGTCAGATTTTGATTGAGAAAATTGAAAGGAATTTTTTTGAAAATCTGAAATAATAAAAGAGTTTAATGTAAGCTTATACGTTTTATGAATATGTGAAATTCTAGATTCGATGTTTTCAATATCGGCAGAATAAGAACTAAATTGTACTTTTTGTATCTCTTGTAGCATTTGTGCTTTGTCAAGAGCATTTTGAAACAGAATTCCAGCATCATTAGTATGTAAAAAAAATGTAGAAATATTTTTAGATTTCATCACAATATCGTACGCTAAATTTTTTGCTTGTTCCAATAGATCTCCTTGTGTGTTTTCACTACTCATGCTATATGAGTTATCAATATATATTAAAAGGGCATCATATTGTACGTTGTTTATCTTTTGGTTTTTATTTGGTATGTAGGGTTGAGCAAATGCCAAAACCAAAAATGTTATGGCTAATATTCGGAAAAATAAAGTAATCAAATCTTGTATTTTTGATGTTGATTGACTTTTTTGCTGAATTTTTTGCAGCATTCGAACATTGGTGAAAAATACCTTTTTATATCGTTTAAAGTTAAATAGGTGAATGATTATAGGTATTGTTATTACTAACAATAGATACAAAAAATTAGGATATAAAAATTGCATACTCACAAACTTACAACTTTTATGAAAAAGAATACGTACCGAAATTCTTAAAATTACTAGTTATAATAAGCAACAAGAATTAAAAAGTAGCCTTTGGTTCTATTAACATCTATTTTATATAGAATATCTTATTTATTTTAGTATATTTTCGAGGTCTGCAATTAAATCATCTGCATCTTCAATACCAACACTTAAACGAATCAATCCATCTAATATGCCTTTTTCTTCTCTTATTTCTTTAGGAATACTTGCATGAGTCATGCTTGCCGGATGTCCAATTAAAGATTCTACACCACCTAGTGATTCGGCAAGGGTGAAAAGTTTACATTTAGAAACCGTATCAAAAGCATGCTGTAAGTTGTTTTTTGTAAGCACAAAAGAAATCATTCCACCAAAATCGTTCATTTGTTGTTGGGCAACAAGGTGATTAGGATGATTTTTTAATCCCGGATAATAAAGTTTATCAACGCCAGAATGATTTTGAAGATATTGAACAATTTTTTGTGCATTTAGGCAATGCCTTTCCATACGAATATGTAATGTTTTAATTCCGCGTAATACTAAAAAACAATCCATAGGACCTGGTGTACCACCACAAGAATTTTGATAAAACGAAAGGGATTCATACAGCGAATCATTGGAAGTAACTAATACACCTAATACAACATCGGAATGCCCACTTAAATATTTTGTAGCCGAATGTATAACAATATCAGCGCCTAACTGTAAAGGTTTTTGTAAAAAGGGTGTAGCAAAGGTATTATCTACTACTGTTATTATTGAGTTTTTTTTAGAAATTGCGGCAATTTTTTGAATATCGATTATTTTTAATAAAGGGTTAGTAGGAGTTTCAATCCAAATAATTTTAGTTTTTGAATTTATTTTTTGAGTAATATTTTGAGCATCGTGCATATCTACAAAATGAGTAATGATGCCCATTTTTTCATATACGCGCTTAAAAATCCGAAATGTACCCCCATAAACATCGTCAGCACAAATTACTTCATCTCCCGGAGAAAGCAAGTGAATTATACAATCTATTGCTGCCATCCCACTTGAAAAGCATAAACCATATTTTCCATCTTCCAAAGAGGCTACGTTATCTTCTAAAACTTTTCGAGTTGGGTTATGAGTTCTAGAATATTCAAACCCTTTATGCTCCCCTGGTTTTTTTTGAGCGTAAGTACTTGTTTGGTAAATAGGAGTCATTACAGCTCCTGTTGTTTCATCTGGCTCAATTCCAGCATGTATTAGTTTTGTAGCAAATTTCATATTTTTTGAATAATACGTTTAAATGAAATAAGTTTTCTTTTAATATAAACCCTTTTAATCCAACGAGGCAAGATAAAAACCCCAATAATAAGATATAAATAATAGCTTATTAACCTCCAGAGTACAGCAAGGCTTCCCTCTAATCCATCGGGAATAAACTCGTCTAAATATACTGTAAAAGCAAACTCTGCTATACCAGATCCTCCTGGGGTTGGACTAATAAGCATAATCACCCACATAACTAATTGCCTTCCGTAAATTAAAACGTGGTTTACATTGGTTGTAAAGCCTAGTATCAGAAAATTTATGACTAAATACCGGGCAGTCCATGAGGCAAAAGTTGCCGCCATTATTTTAGTCCAATATTTTGTTGTTTTATTTTTTATTTCCATAGATGCGGTGATAATTTCATCACCAGTTTTTAAAGCCGCACTATGCCATCGCTGTAATAGTTTGAATTGAAAAATTTTCCCCAAGAGCTTTTTTATTCCGAATGGGTTGATAAATAAGCCATAACTAATTATTAAACAATAAAATAAAATGAGCGAATAACTTGTGTAAAAAATAAACATAATACCATAATTGAAATTACTAAATGTTTCATTTGTGTTTGGAAATAAGTCAGAAGCACCAATGCCTAATAAAAGAAGCGGTAACATAATGATAAAAAATAGTTCATCAAATAAAGAAGTAAGTAATACTACAGTGGTTGCTTTCCCTAAATTTAAGCCCTCTTTATTTAAAAAAAAGATTGCTACCGGAGTTCCCCCGATAGCTGAAGGTGTAATAGAAGATGTAAATTCCCATAAAAAAATTACTTCAAATACCTGTCGCCATTTTAAGGCCCCATCAGCTAGGATTTTTAAACGAATCATGTATGCTATATCACGAATACCTATACATAGTAATGCTAAAAAAAAGCAGATAAAAAACACAATGTTGTATTGAACATTTTTAAGCGCTTGTAAATCGGTGTTCTTATAGAGCATGTAGGCTGTAACCGCAAGTCCAATAAGTGAAATAAAAACCAATCTACTTGGATTTAATATACTTCGCAATGGACTGCGAACCTTATTTCGCTTTATTTTTTTCAATAAACAATAATATTATATTTTTCTTATTTTACGTAATGAAAACACTTTATTTAACGAAAATTTGTAATATTATAAATTTGTATTTCAGTTATTTACTTCGTTTTATGTTAATAACTTGATTAATCATTTTCTTTACTTTACATTTGAAAAATTCTTGTATTTATGATATGAGT
>CAZEIM010000068.1:0-7446 GCA_964512145.1 uncultured Flavobacteriales bacterium | reverse complement strand
AATAAAATAACAAGAGCGCAAAAGTTTTTGACAAATAAATATTATGATGACGGAAAAATAATGTACCAAGCATTAAAAAACAATGTTTTAGATTATGTAAAAATGCTCTTGGGAATTGATACCAGTAATATTTATTTACATGAAAACTATTTTAAACAGATGAATCACTGGTACAGAGAATGGGAGGTTACTGCATATAACGACAATCGAATAATGATTCGAATCAATGCATTGTTTTTTTTATTCTCATCGGGTAATTTTCATATACACAATGTATTTGGTGCTATGTTATCTTTTATTGGATTAACGTATATTTTTCTATTTTTTAAACCCCATATTTATTTGTCAAAAACTTTTGCGCTCTTGTTATTTTATTTACCTTCTATGCTTTTCTGGACATCGGGTATTTTAAAAGAATCCATATTAATATTTTTTATGGGATGTATTCTATATATTTTTCAAAATTTTAAAAAAGACAAAATCTTATGGATAATTTTTCTTGTATTTTCCTTATGGATTTTATTTCTCCTAAAAACATATATTATTTTATGGTTACTGCCTCTATTAGGGGGACTCTATCTTTCAAAAAAGATTAAAATTAAGTATCCAATACAGATATATTTGGGGATTGTGATCATTCTGTTTATAGCATCTTTGTTTTTACAAAACAATAAAGGATATAACATATATTACAACATGTATAAAAAGCAAGAAGATTTTATTGGTTTGGCAAAAGAAATGAATTCCGGAAGTTTAGTTGTATTTAATAAACTACCCGATTGGAAAATACAAAGCTTTATAAAAAGCATACCTCAGGCATTAAAAATAAGTTTTATTATGAAGTGGCCTTGGGAAAAATCTTCCTTTATTGAAAAAATAAGTTTAATAGAAAACTATTTCATAATTCTGTTAACACTATATGTTTTAGGGAATAGATATATTAATAAACATCGTACGGATAGTATATTTTGGTTCTGTATTTTTTTTGTAGTGGGGATATTTTTATTAATTGGTTTTACAACTCCGGTAATAGGAGCTGTTGTTCGGTATAGAATTCCTGCATTAGCCTTTTGGATTTTTATATTAATGCAATTTCATTCACCAATATTAAATAAAATTGAGCAATCTAATATATTATTATGGGTAGTAAAAAAACAGCATTAATAACAGGAGCAAGTAGTGGAATAGGAAAGTCAACAGCTATTGAATTAGCTAAATTAGGATATCATATAATTATTACGGGTAGAAGACTAGAAAAATTGACAGAATTAAAACAATATATAAAGAATAACTTTAATGTTGAATGTGTAATATTATCCTTTGATATTAGAGATAGAGTAGATACAGAAAAAAAATTTGAATCGCTAACTGATGATCAAAAAAATTCATTAGAAATTTTAGTAAATAATGCCGGACTAGCCCTGGGAAATACTGGCATTGATGCGGGAGTAACTGATGATTGGGAAACTATGATAGATACGAATATTAAGGGTTTATTATATATATCAAATTGTGTAATTCCTTATTTTAAAAAAAATAAACGGGGTCATATTATAAATATTGGCTCAATAGCAGGAAAAGAAGTATATAAAAACGGAAATGTTTATTGTGCTACAAAACATGCTGTAGAAGCCTTAACAAAAGGCATGCGAATAGATTTACTCCCATATAACATTAAAGTAACAGGTATTTGTCCGGCAGCTACTGAAACAGAATTTTCTATTATTCGTTATAAAGGGAATGAAGAAAAGGCAAAACAAGTATATGATGGATTTGAACCTTTAACAGCACAAGATATTGCAGAAATAATTGCGTTTTGCGTTAGCCGACCTTATCATGTGAACATAAGCGATATATTAGTTACTCCTACTGCTCAAGCAAATACATTGTATTACCATAAAAAATAAAATCTAAAAAAATATATAGCAATATACATCATTAATTTTTTATGTTTGATAAAATTTCTTTCATGAATAAGCTTGTGTTCGTGTTTATATTTTTCTTTTGTAAAGAATATCTTTTTACCCAATCTAAAGAATACAATAAAACCATAGCTCACAAAATTGATCAACAAACTTCTTGGTGTTCTAATTTAGCTTCATTTTCAATTCAAGAGTTCGAAATAGAACAACCTATTGGATCTTGTTATGAAAAAGAACATAACTATGGTAGTTGGTTTACATTTCAGGCAGAAAAATCAAACATTGAAATAACAATAAAAACAGGAGAAAAATATGGAACCGCTCAGCTATTATACACATATTTATTTAATGAAAATTTACAAGAACTTGTTTGTGTAAAATACAATGAAAAAAGTGATTTTGTGCTTCTAACCTATTCAAAACTAACCCCCGGAAAGTGGTATTATATTAAAGTTGCTACACCAAATCATTCAAAATACATGGGAACATTTTCCCTTTGCTTAAATAACACTTTTTCCTATGACACATGGCAAGGCGCCATGGAAATAAAAAATACGAACAAATGGTGTACAAGCGATGAAAAAATTTCTACTGTAAATGCTCTACCATCTAATTCAAAAGCCAGTTGTTTAGAAAAAGGCCCTAATTTTAATAGATGGTTTAAGTTTAAAGCTAAATATCCTACTATACATATTACGGTTCAAGGAACAGATTATGAGGGAACTTTTGATTTTCCTTACATGGCATTATTTGATGATAAGCAAAACGAACTCGCTTGTTCTAAATATATTGCCAGTGAAAAAACCAATATGGCAACATTAAGTTATAAAAACTTAATTCCTAATCAATGGTATTATTTTTCAGTAGATCATCAGTTTAACGAAAATTATACGGGAAGTTTTAGGGTATGCTTAGACGATGAGTCCCCTAAAGAAGTTTATAACATATACGGTAAAGTATCTCCTATAAATCAACCTCAAAAAGAGATTAAACTTATATTATCTGATATGCAAAATACGTTTATTACGCAAACAGTTGCAGACAGAAAAGGGAATTTTTCATTTTTATATATCCCAAAAGATGCTTACTATGTTAGTTGTAGTAACCCAGAAATATCATTAACAGGATATTTGTTAGACAAACAAAAAAATATATTAAAAAAACTAATCCCTAGCTCAAATAAAATGCAGTTTGTTTTAAGTGATTTAAGTGAAAAATGTAATTATTTAAGTTTATTAGATTGCAAACCCAAAGAACCTAAACCAGATAAAGGCAAAGTAGGAATACTTGGGAAAGTAGTACTAAAAGAAAACCCTGCTTTACCAATTACTGGATTAACCGTTGAAATTTATAATAGTGGTAAACAGAATATAGGAAAAGTAACCACAACCAACGATGGAGATTTTCAATTCAATCAATTGGAAGGCAATAAAGAATATTTTTTACGATTTGACCAAAATACCAATGAGGAAATTTATGCAGAAATGCTACAAATAAATGATGCCGGAATTCCTATCTTATCTTCTAGTACATCGGCCGGGTTAGATGAAAATGGTTTTTTTCATTTTGAACCTTTACCTGTAGCAAAAGAGTTTATTTCTCAATTATCGTTGGAGGATGTGAAATTAACTGATTTTAATTTACTAAACACTAAGAAATCTTTAGTTTTAAACCACTTACATTTTGCTGCAGGAAGCAATAAATTATTAAAAGATTCTTATTCCGAGTTAAACAATTTGGCAAAAACCCTAGAATTATATCCTGATATTCGTATTGAAATCTCAGGTCATACAGATAATATTGGAAACGATGAAATAAACATTCAACTTTCTACCTCAAGAGCAAAAGCGGTAGCCGAATATTTGTTTCAAAAAGGCATTCCAAAAAACAGAGTTGAATATATAGGCTTAGGAAAATCAAAACCCCTTAGTCCAAACGATACAGAGGAAGGAAGAACAAAAAATAGAAGGGTTGAGATAAGAGTAATTGATTAATTAAGTTTTATATTTCAATTCTAAAAATATAAATTTCTGAAATCCATTTTGCTTTGGTATATTTGCAAGCTATATGACTCCGGGTTCTACAGTAGCTTTTTATACATTGGGTTGTAAATTAAATTTTACAGAAACATCAACTATTTCTAGACAGTTTGAGGATGCCGGCTTTGCCAAGGTACCTTTTGAAAGCAAAGCTGATTACTATGTAATTAATACTTGCTCAGTTACTGAAAATGCCGATAAAAAATGCAAACAACTCGTACAAAAAGTAAAAAAACACAACCCAGATGGCCGTATTATTATTACGGGTTGTTATGCCCAGTTAAAACCTCAAGAAATTTTAAATATTAATGGAGTCGACTTAGTCATTGGTGCTGAAGAAAAATTTAATATACTTTCTCACATTCATGAGCAAGAGTCCATTCAAAGGAATGAAATTAAATTCGTTAAGAAATTTTTTCCTTCCTATTCAGTGGGTGATAGAACTCGCAGTTTTTTAAAAGTTCAGGATGGGTGTGATTATTTTTGTTCTTTTTGCACTATTCCGCTGGCGAGAGGAACCAGTAGAAATGCCTCTATATCAGATACTGTTAAAGTGGCAGAAGAAATTGTATCAAAAGGTGTAAAAGAAATTGTTCTTACAGGAGTAAATATTGGAGATTTTGGTAAGTCAACCCATGAAGATTTTCTAGAGTTAATTAAGGCTTTGGATAAAGTACAAGGTGTAGATCGATTTAGGATTTCTTCCATTGAACCTAATTTATTAAGCAATGAAATAATCGATTTTGTTGCACAATCAAAAAAATTTGTCCCCCATTTTCATATTCCCTTACAATCAGGATCTGAAAAAATTCTTTCTGCCATGCGCAGAAGATATAGCGTTGAATTATATAAAAACAGAATTGAATATATAAACCAAAAAATAACAAATTGTTGTATAGGAGTTGATGTAATTGTAGGGTTTCCCGGTGAAACAGACGATGATTTTTTAGACACCTTTCATTTCTTAAAAAACCTGGATATTTCATATTTACATGTGTTTCCGTACTCTGAAAGAGAAAATACTACCGCGGTAAGAATGAGTGGGGTGGTAGACAAAAAAATACGTCAACAACGTTGTAAAGCACTTTTAAAATTATCGGATGATAAAAAAAGAGCATTTTATTTAAAAAATAAGGGTAAATTAGCGCATGTTTTATTTGAAGGAAATACTATTGACCAATATATGTTCGGATATACCGAAAATTACCTGTTAGTTAAAACTCCATTTCAAGAGAGCTTCATAAATACCATTCAACCAGTATCCCTAGATAATTTTAATTCTTCCGAAATATATTACTCATTAAATTTATAATTTGTGTATCCAACTTTATATCATCTTTTAAAAGATTTATTTGGCATTGAGTTTTGCCTAGCAAAAGCCATTCAAATGTTTGGTTTATTGGTAGCGTTAGCTTTTGTAGCAGGAGCTTACATTTTATCGTTAGAAATGAAGCGAAAAGAATCGATGGGTTTATTAAAAGCTAAAATCGTTAAATTAAAAAAAGAAACACATTCAGCGAATAATAAAGGTTCTAATATTTGGCTTGCTAGCATCATTTGGTTTGTTATTGGATTTAAATTAGGAGGGTTAATTTTAAACTCTTGTGAGTATGCCGAAGATATTCGCGCATACCTTTTTAGTTCAAAAGGGAACATTATTATAGGATTAATAAGTGCTTTATATGGTTTTTATTCTACTAAAAAAGAAAATGAAAAACAAAAATCAGCCGTACTACCGGATGAAATTACGATAAGACCGTATCAATTAGTGGGGAATATTACATTTATAGCTGCCATTTTTGGAATGTTAGGAGCCAAAATTTTTCATTTATTAGAAAATCCGGATGAAATTCCAGACATGTTTACATCCATTGATTCATTTTTTAGTGGATTAACTATTTATGGAGGATTATTACTAGGTTCATTTGCTGCTTTATTTTATGCCAAAAAACAAGGACTATCCATTATACATGTTGTTGACTCGGCTGCACCCGCTCTGTTATTAGCTTATGGTATTGGAAGGCTGGGTTGTCAGCTTTCAGGAGATGGAGATTGGGGCATAGATAATCTTGCTCCTATGCCTTCGTATCTTCAATTTTTACCTGAGTGGCTTTGGGCATATGACTATCCTCATAATGTTTTAAAACAAGGAATTCCTATTGAGTCTTGCCAAGGAGCCTATTGTTATAAATTAGAAAACCCTGTTTTTCCTACGCCCTTGTATGAAAGTATCATTTCAATATTTGCTTTTGCAGTTTTATGGAGTATTAGAAATAAAATCACTACTCCTGGTATTATGATTTGCATTTATTTAATGATTAATGGATTTGAACGTTTTTGGGTTGAAAAAATACGGGTAAATGAAACCTATAATATTGCGGGAAAAGAAATTACACAAGCTGAAATAATTTCAACTGTTTTATTTATTGTAGGAATAATAGGCATATTTTATATTAAGTCTAAAGTCAAAAAATCTAGCTAAATGATTAAGACAGGCTTTGCATTTCTGCTTGTTAAATGTAAATATATTAAAAAATAATTATTTTTGTAATTCTCTATTTTTTGCGTCCGTAGTTCAACTGGATAGAATATCAGATTTCGGCTCTGAGGGTTGAGGGTTCGAATCCTTCCGGACGCACATTACCTTTCATATAAATAATATTTTACAAATCCATTTATTCATATTATTTATTGTGTTAATTCCCTTTATTAAAAATTAATAGGTTTCTAACTATTCTAGTACTCTCGCGTTCCATCATTATTGATTCATCAAATAGCGGATATTGTTCAGTATATTTAGTTATTTTAGGCTCTGAATATGTTCTTGAAATTGTAATGCCAATTGTATTGCTTCTTTGTTCATCGGTATTAAATAATCCTATAAAATCATCCCAATTGTTTCTATCAACTAACATGCAACCTGCTGAACAGGGCTGACCTTTAGATGTCATTCCGGTTAGATTATTTAATCCTGGTTTATGAATATTAATGCCCGACGCATAAGTTCTGCCATCATTAAATGCAGGATTTTTAAACCCTAAATCAGTTCTACTGTAGTTCTTCTTTCCGATTGTGTGCATTCGTAATGCGGTATAACTTCCTTTATGCAGTCCGACTACAGCCTCATACCTCCCTTCAGGTACAGTGGGATATTTTTCAATATTCGAAGGATAGGAAGTAGCATCAAAGGATTCAGTACTGCCATCAGCTTTAAAAACAGTTGCCGTTGATGAGCCCATATTATATTTTGAATTTTCATCATGAGTCCCATTTTCTGAAAAGAAAATCGCCTGATGGTAATATCCACTTTTTAAAGTCTTATTTCCGTTTTCATCAATATTCCATGCATTATCTGGATCCCATTCATAACCATTCGGTTTACCTTTATTATCATTTATTCCTTTCCACTCCAACCCTTCCAATTCAATTCCATCAATCACCCTATTTTCACTAAACGCATAATTTGAGTTCCATGGAAAAGAACT
>CAZEIM010000067.1:6076-7849 GCA_964512145.1 uncultured Flavobacteriales bacterium | reverse complement strand
CTTATCAGTACGTACCATGCCTATATGTAATTCTCCGGCTGCTCCAAAACGTTTTTGAATCGTAATCATGTCTGTATTTTTAGTTCCTAACCAAGAGCTGTTGAACGTAGTATTAACACTAGCAGTATCAACTAACGTAGGGTCAAAAGTTATCGTAAATGCTATACCGTATACATCTATTGCAGGGACACTTGGAGTACCTAAATAAATAGGAATAGAAACAACAGTATTTATTAATGTAGTATCTGTGGGGAGTTCATAGAATAATGTTGGGTCAGTTGTAGTTGCTATATCATTCCCTTTTGGGTGTGTTAATCCATAGTTTAAATAAATGGCTAGAGTGTCTAAATCATTAATTACTCCATCTCCATTACAATCGGCATATGCATAATTTTCTCCACTTGCAAAATTCTGTATCCATTTTGAAGCAGGTTGAGATATCCAATTATTATTGGCACCAATACGTTGAAACCCTGTTTCATTATACCCAACACCAATGGATAGCAGGTCTGTGTTGTTTGCAATACCATCATTATTTGCATCACCAGGCCAAACAAAAGCAGAGTCTAATGCATTATAAACACAAAAATTATCCAATATTAAATCCCAGCTATAACTATTTCCTATTTCAATTGTATTAATATGCCCAGTTAATGTAACCTTAAAAATTGTGGAGCTTGAAGTAGCAGAAAATGTATGATAAACTCCATTTGTATAACCATTTGTTCCTGAAATTATTGTTCCTGAATTTACATTTATATCAGCACTATAAAAAATATTAGCAAAATATTCTACTCTTTTATAAGAATATGGCAGTAAGGATAAATCAATTAAAGCGTAAGCATCATGAAAATTTAAGCCATTTCCACTCATTTCTCCTGTCGAAATGGTTACATCATAAACGGCAATTGTAGTGTCATTGTATCCTGGCCAAGGATACCAGTCGCATGAATAAAAGTAAAAATTTATATTATTTTCTGATAGAATTAAGTCTCCATCACTGTGAGTAGGAGCTCCAATATATTGGTTTGTTGCTAAGTTTTCAAAATCAATACAGTAATTTTGAGCAAATTGAACTAAAGATAAGCTTGTAAAGATTGTTGCTAAAAGAATTTTTTTTGTTTTCATAAGTATGAGATTTAATTTTTAAATAAGTATGTATCTAATTTACAGGACTGAATATTAATGTTGATTTTGGTAAAAGAGTTATTTAATGTTTTTTTTGATAAGTTAAGATTAAATGTTTTTTGAAATTCCATTTTTATTTTTTTTCTTGAGTTCATTAAACCTCCTTTTTTAATAATTATACATATTTTGATACTACAAATATGAATATAGACATTTCAAAAAAAAATCACAATATTTTAAATTAGTAGAAAAAAAATGTACATTTAAATTTATATAATATTGAAAAACAATATAATAAAATATTTATGGTAGAAATTAATAAAAATATTTATATTCAACATATTCAAAAATTAGATAAATCAGAGATAAAATATTGGGAAGATTTTTTGCATTCTCCGTATTTTAATAAAAATAGCCTGTATATATCTTTTTGGGATGTTATTAAACCTTATTATCCTTTGTTTAATCATGAAAATTTTAATGTACATTATATTATTTCGAGTTTATCGAAACAAACTAAAAATATAAATAAACATCATCTTAAAGTATTGTTTAGCGATGTACATAAATTATTTAAAAAGTTCTTAGTATATCAATATTTTAAAAAAAACAATATTGAATTGTATAAGCTTAAAGCATATTTAC
>CAZEIM010000067.1:0-6059 GCA_964512145.1 uncultured Flavobacteriales bacterium | reverse complement strand
TTTGAGAACCAAGTGTTATACTGCACATCGTATAACAAGGATAAAAAAATGAGCTTGAATAAATCGGCTGAGCGCTTAATGCTTGAAGAGGAAACATACTTATATACCATTAAGCAAACCCCATTAAAAGTTGATACGAACTTATATTCTTTAATCACTAATATAGACGAACATTATTTGTATCAACGTTTAAAATATCCCGTTGAAGAAAAAAAAAGAAAAAATGTATTGACCTCTTCTAATATAGAATTATCCATATCGGTTTTGATGACGTTGTCGGAGAATATCGATCTTAAAAAGAATCCACATATAGATATATATAAACATTTAACCTTGTTGTTACATGAAAAAAAGCCAGAATATTATAATTATGCTAAAAAATTGGCTTTACAATACATTCATTTTTTTGAACTTGAAGAAATAAAAGACGTGTTTATTTGCTTACAAAATTTTTGTATTGAAATGTCTAATAAAGGCAATGAATCATATTTATTGGAGTTATTTTATTTATATGAAATACAATTAAATCATAAAATACTTCAACACAATCATGAGATTTTACTGTCGGATTTTAAAAATATCGCTACCGTAGCCTTGCGATTAGGGAACATTTCCTGGGTTAAAGATTTTACTCAACAATACGCTACGATGCTTCCAAAATCTGTTCAAAATACTGCTGTAGCATTTAATTTAGCACGAATTAGTTTTTACGAACAGGATTATAAAAATACATTAAAGCATCTTTCTAATATTCAATACACCGATATTTATTATGCTTTAGGCTCAAAATCCCTTACACTTAAGGTTTTTTTTGAGACTGAGGAAGAGGAATTTTTTTATACTCATTTACATACATTTACTATGTTTGTACGAAGAGAGAAAAATATTTCAGGTTATAAGAAAAAAATATATATCAATTTTGCTCGAATACTAAATATATTATTTAAAGTTAAAATGGGTAATCGAAAATATATCACAAATGCTAAGAAGTTTTTTGAAATTACAACGGATATTGCAGATTTAACATGGATAAAACATACATTTTTACAGTTAAAATAACATGATTACCAAAATATCTCTTCGAGTTTTGGATGTTTTATTTTCCATTTTTGGAATAGTACTTTTATTTCCCATTTTTATAATGGTCATTTTAGCTATTCCATTTAATTCAAAAGGTCCGGTTTTCTTTTTTCAATCCAGGGTTGGTAAAAACAACAAAGACTTTAAGTTGATTAAGTTTAGAACAATGCATGTTAAATCGGATGTATTGGGTTTAATAACAGTAGGAGGGAGGGACCCTAGAATTACATCACTGGGTTATTACTTAAGAAAGTATAAATTGGATGAGTTGCCTCAACTATTTAATGTTTTACTTGGTCATATGAGTTTAGTTGGCCCACGCCCGGAGGTTCGAAAATATGTTTATCTATATTCGAAAGAGCAGATGCATATTCTTACTGTTTTACCAGGCATAACGGATTATGCATCTGTTGAATATGCCAATGAAAATGAGCTTTTAGCTCAGCAAGCTAATCCTGAGGAGTACTATATACATCATATCATGCCACATAAAATTCAATTAAATATGAAATATATTCAAAACTATTCTGTTAAAGAATATTTTAAAATTATATTTTTAACTATATATAAGATAGTTAAGGGATAGGAGTATATTGCTGGTTTAAATTATATAATGTAAAACTCCAAATATCAGCCCATTCTTCAATAATTTTTGAGGTAGGTTTTCCAGCTCCATGCCCCGCATTTACATCAATTCTAATTAATACAGGATTATCCCCTTGGTGTTTTCTCTGCAACTCTGAAATAAATTTAAAAGAGTGAGCAGGTACTACTCTATCGTCATGATCGGCAGTTGTAACCAAGGTAGCAGGGTAATTTACACCTTTTCGAACGTTATGATATGGTGAATATTTTAATAGATTTTTAAAATGCATTTCATCATCGCTGCTACCATATTCAACCGCCCAACCCCAGCCAACTGTAAATTTATGATATTTAAGCATATCTAATACACCAACTCCCGGAAGTGCTACTTTAAATAAATCAGGTCTTTGAGTCATACACGCCCCTACCAAAAGTCCTCCGTTAGATCTACCGGAAATAGCCAGTTTTTCTGAAGACGTATATTTTTCTTGAATTAAATATTCAGCAGCTGCTATAAAATCATCAAATACATTTTGTTTGTTTAACAACATTCCTGCTTTATGCCATCGCTCACCATATTCACCACCCCCTCTTATATTAGGCATAGCATAAACACCACCTTGTTCAAGCCATGGTAATAAGGTTATACTAAATGAGGGATTTAAACTAATATTAAAGCCACCATAACTATATAAATAGGTAGGATTATTTCCATCGAGTACAAGTCCTTTTTTATGCACTATAAACATTGGGATTTTTGTACCGTCTTTACTAGTGTAAAATACCTGTTTGGTTTCATACTCTTCAGAATTAAAATCTACTTCAGACTCTTTATGTAAAGTACTTATTTTCTTCAATATATCGTATTTGTATATGACAGATGGATAGGTAA
Organism: uncultured Flavobacteriales bacterium; assembly: GCA_964512145.1. Taxonomy (GTDB): domain Bacteria; phylum Bacteroidota; class Bacteroidia; order Flavobacteriales_G; family JALEGO01; genus CAYOHR01. Next base: position 3,502 of record CAZEIM010000067.1, on the reverse strand, counting down.
ATGAAGTAAATGTATAAAAGGTAAGAGAATCTGATTTTTTTCCTGAAAATCCACCTACAGATCCAATGGTTGGTAATTCAATTTCTCCTTCACTACTACCATCCATATTATACCTAAATACTTTGTTATATGCATCCTTCATGTATTTTACAAAAAATGCACTTCCAACAATAGATGCAGATACCAACACTTTTTCTTGGTCTTCAGCAATAAAATTCTCCCAATATTGCAACTCCGGTTTATCAATGTTAAATTTAGCAATTCGATAATTTTGAGCTAAGTAGTTGGTTAAAACATAAACAGTTTTTCCTTCGTTTCCAATAAATGAGTAATCATATTCAAAATCATTATTTAATTGAATAAATTTTGAATTTGGGTTGGTTAAGTCTTTTATGTGCATAATTTCTCCATGAGTACCCTGAGTAACGTTTATTATTAGTAGGTTTTCATCTTCGGATGTAGTAGCAAACATATATCTTTTAGGATGATCTTTTTGTTCAAACACTAATTTATCCTGAGATTGAGGAGTATTTAAAGCATGGTAATATATCTTATGATATTCGTTTGTAGTTGAATATTGACTTCCTTTAGGAATATCGTATCTACTATAATAAAAACCATTTCCATGCCATGCCATGCCGGTAAATTTAGCCCATTTTAACTCATCTTTTAAGTCTTCTTTTGTTTCGGTATTTTTAATTTTTATAGTTTGCCAGTCTGATCCTGCATCGTTTACGGCATATGCAAAATATTTTCCGTCTTTAGAAAAACTTGAACTTCCAAGAGCAGTGGTACCATCTTCTTTTAACGTGTTTGGGTCTAAAAAAACCTCCACATCACCATCTAAAGAGATTTGTCTATATAATATACTTTGGTTTTGTAAACCATCATTTTTATAAAAATAATAGAACTTTCCTTCTTTTACAGGAGCTGAATATTTTGGGTAATTCCAAAGTTGTTCCAAACGTTTTTTTAATGCGTCTCTAAATGGAATTTGATTTAAATATGAAAAAGTGACCTCGTTTTGTGCATTTACCCATGCTTTGGTTTGTTCGGATGTGTCATTTTCAAGCCAAGTAAAAACATCTCGAATAATGGTTCCATGATAATTCTCTAAATTTTCAATGGTATCCGTTAACGGGTACTGCACGTTTATTTTAGGATTAATTTGTTTTTTTTCTTGACAAGAATTTATGAACATCAGTAATAGTAATTGAGTGAAAATAGATATACGCATGTTTATATTTTTTTCAAAAATAAACTTAATTTTTTTGGAAAATATATTTTTTTTCTTTTGAAACAATTTTTTTTGAAATGCGCTATTTAAAATACTACTTTTGAAACATGTTAATAGAGGTATTAAAATCTAAAATTCATAGGGCTGTTGTTACTCAAGCAGACTTAAATTATGTTGGAAGTGTTACAATTGATGAGGCTTTAATGAAACAAGCTAATTTAATTGAAAACGAAAAAGTACAAGTTTTAAATATTAATAATGGTGCAAGGTTTGAAACCTATGTTATCAAAGGAAAAAAAAATAGCGGAGTTATTTGTTTAAATGGCCCTGCCGCAAGGCAAGTACAAGTTGGAGATGTTATTATTATTATTTCTTACGCTATAATGCCTTTTGAAGAGGCAAAAAAATATAAGCCTTTATTAGTCTTTCCAAACGAAAAAAATAAATTAAAATAATTTCCCTACTATGTTATCTTTATTTACAAAGAAAAAAATTTCAGACGATACATTAAGCAATATCTTTGTAAATGGCTTATTAAAATTGGTGGAAGATGGTTTTGAAGAAATTAAGGTAATATTACAAAATGAGTCTGAATTTGATGTTAAACCGAATGTAGATAGTTTTAAAGTAGATGCTTTTTTATTTATTGTGTTAGCTGGTAATATGAATTCTTTACCTAAACATTTTACCGCTTTAGAACATATCAAACTACAAGATTCCATTCAATCTAAAATCTCCAGTTCTTTGGGAATTACAAAAGAGGAATTGAAAAATAAAATACAACAAATGCATCATTTGTTTTATAAATTAAACCATCCTTCCAAAAACACAAAATATGCCATGTCTAAAGCAATTTTTCATGAGTATCAATTGTATAATTGCCAAGATGAGTATTTTAGGAAAATGAAAGTCCCTAACCCGGTAATTTTAAAAAAAATGAATGAAATTATGGATTTATTTATATGGGATTGGGATGTTGTATTAAAAAAGTATAAGATTATTTTCGAATAAAATCATCCAATTTATTATTTATGGATGACCCTCAGTTAATTTTAGTAAATGAATTAGACGAAGAAATTGGTTTTACAACAAAATCAAATGCTCATGCTACAGGATTATTGCATCGTGCTGTTTCAGTATTTATTTTAAACTCTAATCAAGAGTTATTACTTCAAAAGCGATCTTTAGGCAAATACCATTCCCCTGGATTATGGACTAATACATGTTGTAGCCATCCATTTCCTAATGAGAGTTCTTTGATGGCCGCAACAAGGAGACTTAAAGAAGAAATGGGTATTTCTTGTGCATTACAAGAAGCTTTTACTTTTACCTACAAACATCAATTTTCTGAAAATCTTTGGGAACATGAATTTGATCATGTTTTTATAGGGTATTGTGACGTAAAACCTTTAATAAATCAAGAGGAAGTGATGGATTTTAAATACGCAAATACGCATGTAATTCTTGAACAATTGCAACTTTTTCCTAATCAATTCACCGTTTGGTTTAGAATTTGTTTTCCTATTTTTTATAAGTTTATACATACCATAAATCCCTAAATTTTGTTAATTAAAAATTGTTTTGTGTATTATTTTACCTTTTATATTTACTTTTAATCAATGTATGTACATTTAATATTTCAACATAATATCTCGAAATTATTTTTAGGCTTATTCTTATTTTTTTCAACATCCATCGGTTTTTCTCAAAATTCAGGAAAATTATCTGGATGGATTATAGAGAAAAATAATCAGGAATCAGTACCTTATGCTTCAGTTGTTTTGTATTCCTTAACGGATAGTTTAATTAAAGGAACGCTTACTAACGAAACCGGCCGTTTTTCTATCGATAAAATTCCCCTAAAAAAGTTAAAATTAGTGGTAAACTTTATGGGTTTTGAGCCTCATGAACAAATTATTGAATTTACTAAAGATAAAACCAACTTGGATATTGGAAAAATATTTTTAACGGTATCGGCACAGTTGCTCAAAGAAGCAGAAGTTATTTCAGAAAAAGAAGTAGTGGAACTGCAAATTGATAAAAAAGTATTTAATGTAGATAAAAATTTGCAGTCAGTAGGAGGTACCGCAGAAGATGCGTTGAGAAATATTCCTTCACTCACTATTGATAATGAAGGAAAAGCAAGTGTAAGAAATAGTGGTTCAGCAAAAATATATATTGATGGACAGCTGATTGCCTTCACCACCGCCACCAAGGAACTTCTGGGTAATGGCATTAATGGGGCTTTAGGACTAGGGACAAATG
>CAZEIM010000066.1:5823-9100 GCA_964512145.1 uncultured Flavobacteriales bacterium | reverse complement strand
TTTTTAATCTGCTGAACATTTTTTGGTTTTACTACAAGCTATTTTAGCCCCGCATCCAAAGAGTGCATGCTTACCATAGGCCAAGGCTAAAAATATTTGTGTAAAAGCATCAAAAATAAAAGGCAAATTGGTAAAAAAGATAGTATTAAGCTTAAGTACGCATAGTGTTTGTGTAAAGACTGAGATTTTAATGCAATTGCCCTGATGTTTTTTATAGTAGCTTATTGTTTTGAAGTTTCTAATTCCCAAGCAATAGGGGAAATAGAGGTGTTATTTTTAAAATAATAGGTCCCGTAGTTGGTTTCTACCATTTTATATTTATCGGTTTTTTGTTCTTGGTTCAAGATTTTTTTTACGGTAATTTTTTTTCTGCCCATAATAAGAATTTCATCAGTTACTTTTTCTGAAAACACTTGAATGATATCAAAATCAGAAGAAGGTTCTTCAGTTTTTGTTTCGGGAGTTGCCAGTAAATCTTCAATAATTTTAAGTTTTTCTTTTGGTTCAACAGCCATGGGTCGGTAACTTAAAGCATTTAGATATCCAAATTTTGCCGAGAGATAATTTTTTTGATGAAAATTCGAATCGGCAATTACCATTTCGGTTTTATAGCTTTCATCTCTCGAAATTCGTTCGTTATAAACTATATTCCAAAGCTCCTGAACTTTTTTTTGTATGTGCATATTGTGTTCTGTATCATATTCAAAGTTATTGGTGGCTTTATTAAATTGTATTTTAGCAATAGGTTCGTTTAGTAATGAAACATCTACTTGGCTCTTTTTAATCTCTTGAAATAAATCAATCATAACATCATGCATAGTATAGTTTTGCAATTCATGATTTTTTGCATCCACCCAAATTTTTTTAGAAGTGTAGCCAGGATATGAAAACTCAATGATATAATTGTTTCCCAAGGATAGTTTTAAAGAGTATTTCCCTGAAGTATCTGATTTTGTGAAAATGGTAGGAACACCATTTTGATGTACAACAATGTTGCATCCGTCAATAACATCCGGAACTTCATATATTACTCCGTTTAACTCCAGTACGTTATCTCCTATCTCTGAAGCAAAGGTTGTGTTCAGAAAAATGGCATAAAATATTATTGTAAAATAGAATTTGATTTTCATTTTTTTATTTTCAACACAAAAATACGAAGTATAGTAATATGATAAAATATTAAAATTGAAAAATAATTTTATTCAATATAAAATTCTTTTTGTTAACATTCTTTTTACACTTCTTAAGAGTGGACGTTACTTTTTTGTGTTCAAGGCAAATAAACATAATGTATCTTCCGATGATTACTTTTTACAAAAATGTATTAATTATTTACTATTCATGTTATTTTTGGTAAAACTAATATCATGAAAAAAATTCAAATTATTGAATGTCCGCGTGATGCAATGCAGGGTATAAAATCGTTTATTCCTACCGACACAAAAATTGAATACATCAATAAATTATTACAAGTGGGATTTGATATTTTGGATTTTGGAAGTTTTGTTTCTCCCAAAGCAATTCCTCAAATGCAAGATACGGATAAGGTATTAGAAAAATTACATATTACCAATACTAAGTTATTGGCAATAATAGCGAATGCAAAAGGAGCTGAAAATGCCGGAAAATATTCTCAAATTTTGTATTTAGGTTTTCCATTTTCTGTATCCCAAACATTTCAACTGAGAAATACCAACTCTACGCTGGATGAGTCTTTATTGAGATTAGATGAAATTCAGAATATTTGTTTAAAAACGAATAAAAAACTATTGGTGTATTTGTCTATGGCATTTGGAAATCCCTATGGAGATGTATGGCATGAAGATATTGTTACACAGTGGGCTGAAAAAATAAGCTCTCAATTAGATGTTAAATATATTTCATTTGCCGATACAATTGGTGTTTCTAATCCTCAAAATATTGAAAGGATTTTTAATACGGCACTACCCGTATTGCATAAAAAAAATGTTCAAGTGGGAGCTCATTTACATAGCACCCCTGATGCCTGGAAAGAAAAGTTAGAGGCTGTTTTGCGAACTAATTGCAATTGGTTGGATGGTGCTGTAAAAGGATTTGGGGGATGTCCAATGGCTAAAGATGAATTAACCGGAAATATGCCTACAGAGAAAATCATTGATTATTTACAAGAAAATAACTATGAATTAAAAATAGATAGGAATAAATTGTTAGAAGCTATTATCTTTGCCGAAAAAGTGTTTAATGTATGAAGAATTTATGGTTATCTTTTTTAATGCTCCCTTTAGGATTATTTGCCCAGTTTAAGCAATTAAATATAGCAACGTCCATTCAAAAAAACACTGAAAGCACATATGAGTTAACATTTCAAAGTAGCGATGCTATAGCTATGTGCTCGGGAAATATTGAGATTATTAAAAATTTAAATGATTTATCACAAATTAAACTCACATTTAAAGATTGCGGAAATGTTTTAGGTAGTTTACAAAAAAACATCGTATTTAATTCTATAGAACAAACCGATAAAAAGTTTGTATTTGCTGAAAATGATCAGTATTCCGCTCGTTTTAGCGTTGATGTTGATATTATAAAAATAGATAAGATTATTTCAAAAAATGAGGTAGAAAAAAACTATTGGAATTTTAGTTATAACATACCATTTGCTCCGACTAAAGATAAAATTACCGAAAAACCACTTGTAAATACCCCAAAAACAGCAGAAAAAGCACCTCAAGAAACCAAGCCTAGTAACGAAAAACCATTCGTTGCTAAAACACAACAAGAAGTTTCGGTTACTACGGATAAACAATATACTGTTCAAGAAGGCGATTATATTTATAAAATTGCACGAGCTACTAATTGCTCGCCTGTTACCCTAATGAAAATAAATAATGTTCAAGAAAATACTATTTTATACCCCGGTCAAAAAATTATTTTATGTGATGGGGCTTCTTTTACCGAATATAAAGCACCTGTTACCACTAAAAAAACAAGTACCGTAAGCGGTGGAATTGAAAAAATAGATAAGGAATTTTCTTCATTATCCGATAAGTTGCTGAATGCCAATAAAGAAATTTTAAGTTTAAAAACTTATGGTGAAGAAATCAGACAAGAGTATGAATTGCTTACCAAAGAGTATAATGCATTAAAAGCCAGTTATGATCAATTGGTAACGGATTATAAAGAAACCGTGAGTGAAAATAAGCGTCTAGTTTCTGAAAATGAACGATTAAAGCAATTGCTAAAAGAAAAGAATATTGATCCAGAAAATGAATTAACCGCTGAAGAAAAACAAAAAGTA
>CAZEIM010000066.1:0-5801 GCA_964512145.1 uncultured Flavobacteriales bacterium | reverse complement strand
GAGGAGTTAAAGTCAGAAATTCAACAAGTTAGAGAGCAAATTAGCGAAATGAAAACTAAAATTGATGAAGCTAAGGATACTACAATCGAAGAACCCACAAAAGAAACAACTGAAAAAACGAAGATCCAAGAAACAACTAAAAGTCAATCAACCATTAATAATTCAACTCAAGAAAACAATACAACAGACCCAAGTATAAACTCTTCACAAAATCAAGTTAAGTTTTCGGAGTTTACAGAAGCTATAGCTTCTCGAGTTGTTGAGGATGATAAAACCAGTAGATTGCACATAGAAAAAGAATTGTCCTATAAACTCGATGAGTCTAAAAAAATTAAAGAAATTACTTCTATAAACACCAAAAGCTTAAAGGGTAATAAAATTGGCAAAAAAATGCGAATTGATGATTATGTTCAACCCATGGATATTTTTAATTTAATGAGCATGCAATATCCCGAATTTAAAGTGTCTGAAAATCCTTTTCCTACTAAGTTGTATATCAATATAGAAAAAATTGTGTACCAGATTGAAGTGCAGAAGAAAAATTTAAAAATTAAAAAAAGCGTACCACAATTAAGCCATGTAAAAAATCAATCCAAACACATGGAATTATTAAAAAATAAAATTAAAAGTGAAGGAATTGAAAAAGGTTCGTATGAAGTATTAATATTAGATTATCAATTAAATTTAGAATACAAAACCAACCAAAATTATTTTGATATTTTACATACATACATCGACAGTCAGATTAAGCAAATAACCGCTAAGCCTTAAATAATTGAGCGTTATACAGATTTTGTAACCTATATTGATAGTACTAATTGCTTTATTTTTGCGGTAGCTTAATAAAATTTACTTTTCCCACATAAAGTTTTTGGACAACCGTTCAAGACATATGTCTTTACCCAATACCTCCATTATTTGAAATAATATAGGTCCACTACCTTGTCCTGTTAGTGCTAACCGCAAACTAATCATGCCTTTACCTAGTGGAATTTGTTTGTTTTGTATGTATTCTTTAAATATGTTTTCTAGGTTATCGGATACAAAGTTGTTTATGGATACGGTCGAAAATAATTTGGATAGTTCTTGGACGATTTGAGCACATTGCGCATCCCATTTTTTTTGTACCGTTGCGATATCATATTCAGAATAGTTTTCAAATAAATATTTTGCAGTGGTGTAAATTTCATGAATAAAGTTTACGCGTTCTTTCATTAAGGCGCAAATGGCTTCTAATTTTTCTTCAGAAACATCTGTACGTATTGAGTTTTCTAAAAAATAGGCTTTTAATTTATCTTTCAACTGTACATCCGTACATAATTTAATATGCTGTTGGTTAAACCATTTTGTTTTATCGGGATCAAATTTAGCACCCGATTTATGTACTTTTTCCAGTGAAAAATCTTTTACTAATTCCTCTAACGTATAAATTTCTTTTTCAGTACCGGGGTTCCATCCTAAAAATGCCAACATGTTAATAAAAGCTTCTTTAGAGTATCCTTGATCTCTATATCCCATGTAAATTTCTTGAGTGTTAGGATCGACCCATTGTAGCGGGAATACAGGCATACCTAATTTATCGCCATCTCGTTTAGATAATTTGCCTTTTCCATCGGGTTTAAGTATTAAGGGTAAATGAGCAAACTTTGGCATTTTCCAGCCAAAAAATGTATATAAAAGTACATGAATAGGGGTAGAGGGGAGCCATTCTTCTCCACGAATAACATGCGTTATTTTCATTAAATAATCATCTACTACATTAGCTAAATGATACGTTGGCAAACCATCTGATTTAAACATTACTTTATCATCTATGGTTGCGGTATTAATCGTAATATTTCCACGAATAATATCTTCAAACTGTATATCAATTTCTTTAGGTACTTTTAATCTTACTACGTAGGGGGTTCCTTGTAAAAGATGATTTTTAACCTCTGCTTCCGATAAGGTTAAAGAGTTTTTCATGCTATATCGAGTGATATAGTCATACTTCCAGTTTTCAGAGTTATTTCTTTGCTGTTCCAACTCTTCCGGGGTGTCAAACGCATAGTATGCACAAGATTTATCTATTAATTCCTGTACATAGGTTGTATATATATCTTTTCGCTCACTTTGTTTGTAAGGACCGTAATTTCCACCATGCTTTTCGCCTTCATTGGGGCTAATTCCACACCAATGTAACGATTCTATAATATATTCTTCAGCTCCCGGAACAAAACGTTGTTGGTCCGTATCTTCTATTCTCAGTAAAAAGTCACCTCCGTGTTTTTTTGCAAATAAATAGTTGTACAAGGCAGTACGTACCCCTCCAATATGCAGTGGACCCGTTGGGCTTGGTGCAAATCTTACTCTTACAGACATCTTTTATTGTAAATTATGTTCAGGTCGCATTTGTGGAAAAAATAATACATCTTGAATGGAATTTTGGTTGGTCATAATCATACTTAAACGGTCAATTCCAATACCTAATCCTGCGGTTGGAGGCATTCCATATTCAAGGGCTCTTAAAAAATCTTCGTCTAAAACCATGGCTTCTTCATCCCCTCTTTTTCCTAAATCTAATTGTTCTTCAAACCGAGCTCGTTGATCAATCGGGTCATTCAATTCAGAAAATGCATTGCAAATTTCTTTTCCATTACAAATAGCTTCAAATCTTTCAACCAATCCTTTTTTTGTTCGGTGTTTTTTTGCTAAGGGCGACATTTCTACCGGATAATCCGTGATAAAAGTGGGTTGAATAAGCTTGGGTTCGCATGTTTCACCAAATATTTCGTCAATGAGTTTTGCTCTTCCCATGGTTTGGTCGGTATGTATTTTTAAGTCGCGAGCTACTTTGCGTAAGGCATCTTCGTCCATTTCAGAAATATCAATACCTGTAAAATGTTGTATGCATTCGTACATAGTATAGCGTTTCCATGGTCTTTGAAAATTTATTATGTTTTCCCCTGCCTTTACCTCGGTTGTTCCGTGTAAATCTAAGGCGATTTTTTCTACCATTTCTTCCACTAAATCCATCATCCAGTAATAATCTTTATATGCTACATATAACTCAATTTGGGTAAACTCAGGATTGTGAAAGCGACTCATTCCTTCATTTCTAAAATCTTTCGAAAATTCATACACTCCATCGTACCCCCCAACAATTAATCTTTTAAGATATAGTTCATTGGCTATTCTTAAATATAAAGTCATATCTAAGGTGTTGTGATGTGTTTTAAATGGCCGAGCAGCTGCACCTCCATACAGAGGTTGTAAAATGGGAGTTTCTACTTCTAAATATCCTTTGTTGTTTAAGTATTCGCGCATAGAATTAACCAACCGAGTTCTTTTTTTAAAAACTTCGCGTGTTTCGGGATTAATAATTAAATCTACATAGCGTTGTCGGTATCGAAGTTCCGGATCCGAAACCGCATCGTGCACTTTACCGGTCTCATCGGTTTTAACAATAGGAATAGGGCGTAACGATTTGCTTAGCAATACTAAACTTTGTACGTGAATAGAAATTTCGCCTACTTGAGTGGTAAAAACATATCCTGTAACTCCAATAATATCTCCGATATCTAAATGCTTTTTAAATACTTCGTTGTATAGGGTTTTATCTTCGGTGGGGCATATTTCGTCACGGTTTATATAAAGTTGTATGCGTCCACTGCTGTCTTGTATTTCGGCAAAAGAAGCTTTACCCATAATACGTTTGCTCATAAGCCTTCCGGCAATACTTACATTTTTATAATCGAGTTTATTTTTTTCGTAATTTTTTTTAATTTCTTTGGCGTGTGCATTTACCTCAAATAGTTGAGCAGGATAAGGGTTAATACCTAATTCGTTTAATTTTTGAAGTGATTCTCTTCTAATTTGTTGTTGCTCTGTTAGTACTACACTCATGTGGATTAAAAATAATTTAAGTGCAAAGATATATACAAACATGGGTACATAGGAATATGTTTTTTAATTTTTGAAGGTAAGCATGATTTATTTTATTTTTGATACTTATAAAAAGAGGGAAGTATTTGAAAAATCCATCTTGCAAAAGCTGTTTAGTGAGGAATTGAAAATGTAGAAACTGTGTAATGGAAGAGAATAAAAACATAGACAAGAAATCACTCAAATTCTTGAATGGTAAAAACACAGATTGGAATGAGTTGGCGAAAGATTGTGTTTGTTTTGCCAATGCTCAAGGTGGTTTTATCTATATTGGTATTGAAAACAAGGCAACACTACCACCCGAAAAACAAAAAATTGCAGATAGAAATTTGCCTGATATTATTCAAAAAAACATTGCCCACAGGACAGTTAATGTAGGAATTTCCGTAACGATAGTAATGGCCGAAAACAAAGCGGAGTATATCCAAGTACAGGTTTTTAGAAACGCACAAACGATTGCATCTACCACTGATGGAAAATATTATGTAAGGGTTCACGATGAATGCAAGCCAGTTCCCCCTGATGAAATGGCTCGTCTAGCAGCCGATAAAAATGCCTTTGTATGGGAAGAGCAAATTACCAAGAGAGTTGCTGCGTCTCAATTTGATGAAGTAAAAAGAAGAACTTTTTTATATGATATCAGAAATTCACAACGGGTAAGCCGCTTTATCAAAGAAATGACTGATGATGAAATGTTAGATTTCTACTTTATCCAAAAGAATGGCTTTTTAACCAATTTAGGTGTTTTATGGATAGGCAAACGCAACGACAGGGCTTCTTTGCTTTATCCCCCTGCCATACAAGTCATTCGATATGACGACAGGGATGAAAAAGTATGGAAATTGCTTTTAGATGATTATTTCTCCAATCCAAAAGAATTATTGGAAAGGGTTTTGAATGATATTCCGGATTGGCAGGAAAGTGTAGAAGTATCAGAAGGGATGTTTAGAAAAAATATCCCATTTTTCCCCATAGAAGTTGTGAGAGAATTGGTAGTGAATGCTTTGGTTCATAGAACGTACACGACTCGTGGTGATATTTTTATTAATATTTTCCCTGATAGAATGGAAATTCATAGTCCGGGAAGGTTGCCGTTTGGTGTAACACCTAAGAATATTTTAAACCAATCTATCAGAAGAAATGAGCATCTTTCCAAAATATTTTATGATTTGGGCTTAATGGAAAAAGAAGGCAGTGGCTATGATTTGGTTTATGCCAAACTGTTAGGTTCTGGAAAACCCTTGCCCATTGTAAAAGAAACCGATGAGCGTGTTACTGTTATTGTGAAAAAACAATTTGTGAGCAAAGAAGTAGTTCGTTTGATGGATAAAGCTAGTAATGAGTTTTCGTTGAAACAAAAGGAACTCATTTCATTAGGCTTATTGGCACAGCAACAGTCTTATGCTGCTCTTGAGATTTCAAACATCCTTAATCAAAATGAAGAAGTAGGATTAAGAAATTGGTTAGGTAGATTGATTGATTTAGAATTGGTTGTAAAGACCGGAAAGGGAAAAGGAACTCAATATGCAGTAAATCCTGAATTTATTAGGAAAATCAACTTTAAGGGGAAAACTAATCTAAAAAATATTGAAGATTACCGTTTAGAAGAATTGATTTATAAAGATTTGACAGCTTATCCGAATAGCGGTTTTGGGGAAATTCATCAACGGATTGGAAAGGAGATTAATCAATTTAAAGTAAAACGGATGCTTAAATCAATGGTTGAAAAGGGTGTTTTAGGTTTACAAGGGGAACGAAAGTGGACTAAGTATTCTATAAAGTAAAACTTGTAAGAAAATAGATAAATGCTTTATAAGACGCTTTATAGAAATGCTTTTTTTAATTTTTGAAGGTAAGCATGATTTATTTTATTTTTG
>CAZEIM010000065.1:0-9640 GCA_964512145.1 uncultured Flavobacteriales bacterium | reverse complement strand
CCTCATTTTATATTTAATTGATTAATAATATTTTGGGTTAAATTTATGGATTTTTTTAAATAGAAAATTTCGAATTAATAAAATTCATCATAATATCGCTTTATAGTTCATTATTTAAGTTCATATATATTTGCAATAAATGGTAAAATATGAGAAATGTAATAGAAGAAGCATGGGAAAATAGAGAGTTGTTGAAACAAGAGGGTGTTTGTAATGATATTAGGTCTGTTATTAAAGGTTTAGATTCAGGAAACCTAAGAGTGGCTGAAAAAGATACAGAAGGAAATTGGGTGGTTCATGAATGGATAAAAAAAGCAGTTATTTTATATTTCCCGATTCAAAAAATGGAGAAAATTGAATTAGGGCCCTTTGAGTTTTATGATAAAATGAAATTAAAAAAAAATTATGACTCTTTAAATGTAAGGGTTGTTCCACATGCATTAGCTAGATATGGCTCGTATATTGCTCCGGGGGTTATTTTAATGCCTAGTTACGTAAATATTGGGGCGTATATTGATTCAGGCACTATGGTAGATACTTGGGCCACGGTTGGTTCTTGTGCTCAAATTGGCAAAAATGTGCATTTAAGTGGTGGAGTGGGAGTAGGGGGCGTATTAGAGCCTGTACAAGCTTCTCCGGTTATTATTGAAGACGACTGTTTTATTGGTTCAAGAAGTATTGTAGTTGAAGGAGTTCATATTAAACATGAAGCGGTATTAGGAGCGAATGTAGTACTTACAAAATCCACAAAAATAATTGATGTTTCGGGCGCAGAACCCATTACCTATACAGGGTTTGTTCCTGAGCGATCGGTAGTTATACCAGGTTCATATGCTAAAAAATTTCCTGCCGGAACATATCAAGTTTCTTGTGCATTAATTATTGGTAAACGCAAAGAAAGTACCGATAAAAAAACATCGTTAAATAATGCTTTAAGGGAATATAATGTTTCAGTATAATCTTGAAATATTCAAATTAAAATGTAGTTTTGCAACCTATGAAAAAAAGTTTGTATCTAGCTTACGTTATGTTCTTTTTACTATTTGCATGTGTAAATAAAAAAGAAGAAAATAAGCGTATTTTTTTAGAAGGAAGTAAAGCATTTGCTTCGGGAAATTATGACAAAGCTATTGAGTATTTTACTCAATGTATTTCAAATGATGATAACATGTCGGATGCATACTACAACAGGGCTACTACATATCTGATGTTAAAAAATTATGCTTCAGCTATTCAAGATTATACTACCTGTTTAAAAATTAAGCCTACCAATAATTTAGCGTTATTTCAGCGTGGCATTGCTTATAAAAATTCTAACAATCATTCAGAGGCAATTCAGGATTTTACCTCTGCAGTTAATAATGATCCGGCATTTAAAGATGCTTTTTTTAACAGAGCATGGACGTATCTTTCTATTGGGGATACAATTTCTGCTTGTGCAGATTTTTCTACTTCTAAAGATTTGGGGTACACGGATGCGGAAAAATTTTTACTTGAATTTTGTACAAATAAATAAACATATGAATAAAATATTTTTTTTATCAATCATTTTATGCTTAGGTTTTTATGATTTTTTTGCACAAGGCTTTGAGGTAGCTCCTGTGTTAGTTTCTTTCGATGCCGAGCCGGGTACTAGTCAGAGTAAAACCCTTACCCTGCAAAACTACTTTAATCAACGAAGAGCATTTAATTTAACCATTGGAGATTTTACAAGAAATAATAAGGGTGAAAAACAATACCATAATGCCGGAAAATTAGGGGAAAGATCTTGTGCTGACTGGATTACCATAACCCCTTCATACATTGAAGTCAATCCAAATGAATCTGTAGAAGTTACGGTTACCATGACAGTTCCTACGGGTCAAAAAAACACTCGTTGGGCAATAGTATACGTTAAAGCGGCAAAAGAACAAAACAGTTTTAATGCCGACAAAAATTTCGCAAGTGGTGTGGTAATTAGTCCAACTATAGGTATACAAGTATATCAGTCGCCAAAAAGTAACACAAAATATTCTGCTCAAATAAAAAACTTAAAAGAAATTACGCGTATTGATGAAAAACAAAGAATTTTAGAAGCCGAAATTTATAATACCGGAGATAAAAATTTAGACTGCAAAGTTTTTTTATTGATTGCCAACTTAAGTACTGCCAAAGAAGTAAAAACACCTCCTATTAAAATCCCGATACTTCCGGAAGGGATGCAAGCTGTTCAACTTAAGTTGCCTGATAATTTAGAAAAAGGTAAATATTCTGTAGCCGCTATTTTAGATTATGGTCATGGTTCTGATTTAGAAGGCGTACAAATGGAAATAGAAATAAAATAATTCACATATGATAAAAAATATCCTTTTTATTTTAAAGATTGTAGTATTAATTTCCTTTTATTTTTTTACTTCTTGTAATACTACCGAAGATAAAAGTTTTACTGTTTATTATGAAAACAACAAAGGATATACTTTTTGGGATAAAGGCAAAAAGCTAAAAAGAGAAGTTTTTGATGTAGTGGATAAAGATGGTCAAAAAGTAAAGCATGGTCAATACGAAATATATTATGAAAATGGTAATCTTTGGCAAACCGCTATGTATAATAATGATTCTTTAGATGGAGAAGGTAAAGTTTATTATGAAAATGGTCCGCTTAAGCAAATTGTACATTATAAGAATAATGTAAAAGAAGGGAATTCAATCGTTTATTACCCTCATGGTACAGTATTGCAAACCGTTACATTTAATAATAATTTAATGGAAGGCAAAATGATGGTGTATTACGAAAGTGGAGCACTAATGGAAGAAGTTTATTATAAAAAAGGATTAAAAGATAGTTTAGCCATTGGATATTATGAGGACAGTGTTCTTATGTATCTATTGTTTCATAAAAACAATATGAGAAATGGTCCTTGTGAGTTGTACCATAAAAATGGATTTATTAAAGAAAAATCAAACTATGTTAATGATAAATTAGATGGCTTGTATACTTTATACTATAAAGAGTTTGAGGATGGCACAAAACTTAATGAATGTACTTATGAAAACGGATTAATACAAGGAGAATATATTACGTATTACCCGGAAGGCACAATAAAAGTAAAAGCAAATTACGTATCAGGTAAAATGCAAGGAGAATATAAAGAGTATTACCCTGAAAATATACTTATGGAGGAGGGTAATATGGAACAATCATTAAGAACAGGATTATGGAAAGCATATTATGAAGATGGAAAAAGTATCCGTGTAGAAGTAAATTATTTGAATAACGTTTTTGAAGGGAGCACCAAATCATATTATAAATCTGGTAAAGTAAATCAGGTAGGGCAGTATAAAAAAGGCTTGGCTGAAGGTAATTGGATTTTTTATCACGAAAATGGACAAAAAAAAGAGGAGGGTGAATATACCAATGATATGAAATCGGGTATTTGGAAGTATTATAATGAAAAAGGAGAGTTAACTAAGGAAGTAGACGAATCTCAAAAAAAATCATAATAATACACTTAGTTTTTTGCTCTTGCTTTATGTAGTTTTTTTTAGTAGATTAAACTAAAAAATGCTTGTAAAAACGTTTGGAAGTGCAGTATTTGGAATAAATGCAAATACCATTACGGTAGAAGTAAATGTTGGACAGGGAGCAAAGTTTGTATTAGTTGGGTTGCCTGATAATGCTGTAAAAGAAAGTCAGCAAAGAATAGATACTGCATTAAAAAATAACGGTTATAAAATTCCTAGAAAAGGTGTAACGATAAACATGGCTCCTGCTGACTTAAAAAAAGAAGGAGCATCATACGATTTAACTTTGGCAACAGGTATTTTAGCAGCCGATGAAAAAATATCAAACACTAAATTAACCGATTATATTATTATGGGGGAACTTTCATTAGACGGAAGTATTTTACCCATTAAAGGGGTATTACCTATTGCAATTAAAGCAAAAGAAGAAGGGTTTAAAGGGTTTATATTGCCTAAAGAAAATGCTCAAGAGGCGTCCATGGTATTTGGATTGGAAGTTATACCGGTTAATCATATTTTGGAGGTCATCGATTTTTTAAATAATCATAAACAAATACAACCTTTTCAGGATATTTCAGATGAAATATTTCTTCAATCCATTCAAAAGTATTCACATGATTTTTCAGATGTAAAAGGACAGGAAAATATAAAAAGAGCCATGGAAATTGCAGCTGCAGGTGGTCATAACATCATTTTAATTGGCCCTCCCGGAGCTGGAAAAACTATGTTAGCCAAGAGATTACCAACTATTTTACCCCCTTTAAATAAACATGAAATATTAGAAACAACAAAAATTCACTCGGTAGCCGGTAAACTAGGTAAAGAAGGGATTGTTACAATACGTCCATTTAGATCTCCACATCATACGGTGTCGGATATAGCTTTAGTAGGAGGGGGAAATAATCCAACACCCGGAGAAATTTCTTTAGCACATCATGGAGTACTTTTTTTGGACGAACTTCCCGAATTTAAACGCACGGTATTAGAAGTGTTAAGACAACCATTAGAAGACAGAATTATTACCATATCCAGAGCAAAATTTACGGTAGAGTACCCGGCTAGTTTTATGCTGGTTGCTTCTATGAATCCTTGTCCATGTGGTTATTATAATCATCCCGATAAAGAATGTGTTTGTTCCAGCTCAATGGTTCAAAAATATTTAAGTAAAATATCAGGCCCATTACTCGACAGAATTGATTTACATATAGAGGTCACTCCGGTTCCCATGGCTGAGTTAACTTCTAAATATTCGGGTGAAAAAAGCTCAGACATTCGAAACAGAGTAGTAAAAGCAAGGGGAATTCAGCTTAAAAGATATGCAGGTTCTGGGATTTATTGTAATGCACAGATGAATAGCAAACAACTCCAAAAATTTTGCACCATACATGAACAAGGAATAACTTTGTTAAAAACGGCCATGGAACGTTTGCAGTTAAGTGCTCGTGCTTACGACAGAATTATTAAAGTGGCAAGAACCATTGCCGATTTAGACGATTCGGAATTTATTCAAACCAATCATTTGGCAGAAGCTATACAATTTAGGTCGCTCGATAGGCAAGGATGGGCAGGTTAATATTTAAAAAAATCTATCTTTGTTTTCAGCTAAATCTGAAATAAAAGAGAAAATTTTTTTTAAATAAAAAAAAATCAAAACGAATAAAATTTTATTACAATACTTATTAAGTATATTTGGAATACCTTTATTTTCTTTTTCTCAATCTTTTACTCCAGGAGAAATTTACTTTTCATCTGATTCATTGATAGAATATCGTTGTGGTGAAATGCCTGTGGTTATAGGTGTTCCGCATGGTGGAGAGATAGCTCCGGATTCCTTTCCTTTAAGAACCTGTAATTTTGCCTTTATATTTAGTGATATTTATACAGTTCAGTTAGCTCAAAATATTGATTCTTCTTTTTTAAATTTAAATGGTTGCAGACCACATATTATTATTTGTCACTTAAGAAGAGATAAGTTTGATGCAAACAGAGATAAAGAAGATGCTACCTGTAATCATCCTTATTTAAAAAATGTTTGGGACAATTATCAAAATTTCATATTGAGTGCAAAGGATATGGTAATTCAGCACTATGGTAGAGGGCTATTTTTAGATTTACATGGACATGGGCATATTAAGCAAAGACTTGAAATTGGTTACAATTTAGGGCATCTTGAATTAATGCAACCAAATTTTTTATTTAATAGTAATAGTGGAGCCCTTGGGATTAGTACAGTAAAAAGTTTGGTAAGCAATAATATTAATTCACTAAATCACGCTCAATTAGTTAAAGGAGCTACTTCAATAGGAAGCATGTTTACAAACAAAGGGTACCCATCTTGCCCAAGTCAAAGTGATCCGGCACCAGATGTGTTGGATTTGTTTTATCCCGGAGGTTATAATACAGAAATTCATGGCTCCATGAATGGGGGCGACTTTGACGCTATACAAATTGAATGTAATTTTATTGGGGTGTTAAATACTCCCCAAAATCGAAAAATATTTGCAGATAGTTTTGCGGTTGTCGTAAATGAATACTTGAATGAGCATATTTTTGGACACAATAATTTTTGCTATTTTTCTACCAATTTAGCTAATAACAACATTAATAAAGTATCAATTAAACCTAAATTATTTCCAAATCCCTTCCATAAAAAACTTTTTTTGGAAGGATTAAATCAGAATTTATTTTCCTACGAAATTTTTTCATTTACTGGTGAATTAATTTACCAAAATAAATCTACATCAACAGAGCTATTTGTCCCAGATAATATTCCAAGTGGCATTTACTTTTTAAAAGTATATACTTCTGAACAATATTTTCTATTTTCAGCTATTAAATCGATGTAGCATTTTTTTGAGTATTAATTTTTTGTGTAAAGCAAGTGATTTAATTGCATTTGTTTTTTTTGCAAACTTTCGTTCATAAAAGGATACTGTGTAATATTAAACTCTAAAGTATTTATGCGTAAAATTTTCTGTGTATCAGAAATTTCTACATTTCCATAGTTTGGAGTACTTCCTTGAACTTCATAAAAACTCTGTCCTTTCTCTTCGGTAATGTTTAAAAAATATACCATTCCCGATTCATTTGCAGTCCATAATCCCAGCCATTCAATACTTGGTTTTTTAAATGAATCTTTACTACATGCACTTAGAATAACAATATACAGACATAATGTCGTTTTTGCGTTAAACAAACGGACAATTTGACGCGTATGTTTTTTGATATTAAGACAATATTTCAAGTAAACTTGTGTGGATTAAAAATTGACTAAACAAAAATATAAAAATAATGAATTATGAATTTAAATAAGTTTACCATTAAATCACAAGAGGCTATTCAACAAGCGCAGCAAATCGCAAAGGAAAAGCAACATCAGGCGATAGAACCTATTCATTTAATATTGGGGATTTTGCAAACCGATGAACAAGTTACACCATACTTATTAAAAAAATTATCTGTAAACACTTCTAATGTTCAAAGTGCTTTGGAAAGAATTTTTCAGACTCTTCCAACCGTAACTGGAAATGCTTCGCAGTATTTAAGTAACGAAGCTCAAAAAGTTTTGCAAAAATCTTTAACATATTTACCACAGTTTAAAGACGAATATGTATCTATAGAACACTTATTATTAGCATTGGTAAATGTATCAAGTAATGTTTCTACGGTATTAAAAGATGCTGGAGTACAAGAGAAAGATTTATTATCTGCAATTCAAGAACTAAGAAAAGGTTCAACCGTTAATAGTCCTAGCGCTGAAGATACTTATAATTCCTTAAATAAGTATGCCATTAATTTAAACGATCGCGCTCAAAAAGGAAAATTAGATCCGGTAATTGGTCGCGATGAAGAAATTAGAAGAGTGCTGCAGATATTATCTAGAAGAACAAAAAATAATCCTATTTTAATCGGAGAACCTGGAGTAGGAAAAACGGCTATTGCAGAAGGTTTAGCGCATAGAATAGTTTCTGGCGATGTTCCTGAAAATTTAAAAACCAAACAAATTTTTTCTTTAGATATGGGCGCCTTGGTTGCTGGAGCAAAGTATAAAGGGGAATTTGAAGAGAGGTTAAAGTCTGTTGTTAAAGAAGTTATTTCATCAAACGGAGATATTGTGTTATTTATTGATGAAATTCATACCTTAGTTGGTGCCGGTGGTGGTGAGGGGGCAATGGATGCTGCAAATATTTTAAAACCCGCTTTAGCACGCGGAGAGTTAAGAGCAATTGGAGCAACAACACTTAATGAGTATCAAAAATATTTTGAAAAAGATAAAGCTTTAGAACGAAGGTTTCAAACAGTTTTAGTGGATGAGCCGAGTGCTGAAGATGCAATATCAATATTAAGGGGTTTAAAAGAGCGCTACGAAACCCATCACAAAGTGCGAATAAAAGATGAAGCTATAATTTCAGCGGTTGAATTATCTCAACGATACATTACCGATCGTTTTTTACCCGATAAAGCAATCGACTTAATGGATGAAGCAGCCTCTAAATTACGTATGGAAATAAACTCTATGCCTATTGAACTGGATGAAGTAGAACGAAAAATTCGGCAATTAGAGATTGAACGTGAAGCAATAAAACGTGAAAATGACGAGAAAAAATTAGAGAAATTAAATATTGACATCTCTGAGCTTAATACAAGCAGAACTGCTTTGAAAGCAAAATGGGAAGCCGAAAAGGAGGTTATTGATCAAGTTCAAAAACAAAAACAGCAATTAGAACAATTAAAATTTGAATCAGATAAAGCTGAACGAGAAGGAGATTTTGGAAAAGTAGCTGAAATTCGCTATGGAAAAATGGTTGAAACACAAAAAAAATTAGAAGAGTACCATAAGGTATTAGATGAAATGAAATCCTCCGGTTCACAAATGGTAAAAGAAGAAGTTGATTCTGAAGATATTGCAGAAGTAGTGGCTAAATGGACAGGAATTCCGGTACAACGTATGTTGCAAAGTGAACGAGAAAAGCTTCTATTATTGGAAGATGAGTTACATAAACGTGTAGTCGGTCAACATGAGGCTATTGTGGCTGTTTCAGATGCAGTAAGAAGAAGTAGGGCAGGCTTGCAGGATCAAAAGCGGCCAATTGGTTCGTTTATTTTTTTAGGCACAACGGGAGTTGGAAAAACAGAACTAGCTAAAGCATTAGCTGACTTTTTATTTAATAATGAAAATGCTATTACACGAATTGATATGAGCGAATATCAAGAAAGACATGCAGTTTCAAGATTAGTTGGAGCTCCTCCCGGATATGTTGGATACGATGAAGGAGGACAACTTACAGAAGCAGTAAGAAGAAAGCCATATTCGGTTGTTTTATTAGATGAAATTGAAAAAGCTCACCCTGATGTATTTAATATCTTACTTCAAGTGTTGGATGATGGAAGATTAACAGATAATAAAGGTAGAGTAGCCAATTTTAAAAATACCATTATCATTATGACATCTAATTTAGGGTCGGATATTATACAAGATAGTTTTTCTAAAATAGAAGCTTCAAATGAGCAGCGTATTAAGCATGAAATGTATGAGCAAATACAATATTTGTTAAAACAAAGTTTCAGGCCTGAGTTTTTAAATAGGGTAGATGAAACCATAATATTCTCGCCTTTAACTAAGAAAAATGTAAAGGAAATTGTATTAATGCAGTTTGAGGCTTTAAAGAAAATGCTTGAAAAAAACGATATTCATGTGTCGGCTACGGAGGATGCCATTTCAAAATTAGCAGAAATTGGGTATGATCCTCAATTTGGGGCTCGTCCTGTAAAAAGAGCTATGCAAAAAATGGTATTAAACAGTTTATCTAAAGATATTTTAGCTGGAAAAATTGAAAAATCAACACCCATCATTATGGATGTATTCGATGATCAATTTGTTTTTAGAAAACCTTTACGTGATATTGAGGAAAAAGTTATTTAATGTTTTTACCCCGATATAAAATATCGGGGTTTTTCTTAGATAAAAAATTATTTATTCAGAATAAATAAATCTTATATCGGGATAATATAGCCAAATTCTTATTCATAATGTTTCTTTATTTGTAGTATAAAATTTTAATATTATGAAAAAACTAATTCCATTATTTATCTTTTCTACTTTGTTAGCTTTATTTTTTACATTACAAAGTTTTAAAGG
>CAZEIM010000064.1:0-10514 GCA_964512145.1 uncultured Flavobacteriales bacterium | reverse complement strand
TGTCTTGTCCTAAAATAGGTTTACACTAAAAAGTGTAAAAATGGATAAAAAAAGTAAATCAATTTCAGGATTAAGATCAGATAAAATAATTATAAAAAAGCCGAATAAGTATTTTACTGAATCAGAAAAACATCAAATTATTAAGGAGCTTCTATCTTCAGGTTGTACCAAGACAGAAATTTGGCAAAAATACACCGGACAAAACCAAGAACATGGTCAATTACTGCGTTGGATGCGACAATTAGGCTATGATAGCTCTGTTAAAACTAGAAGACCTAATTTTGCAGGAAATATTCCAATTATGACAAAGAAAACCAAAGTTGAAAATAAGGGTATTGAAGACTTTGAAGTGCTTCAAATGAAAAAACGTATAGCTGAATTAGAAAACCAGTTAAAAGATGCTGAAATGAAGGCTATTGCTTTTTCTACTATGGTTGATATTGCTGAAAAAGAGTTTAATATTCCGATAAGAAAAAAGTACAATACCAAGCCATCGAAGAAATGAAAACCAGTTTTCAGAATATAGGACTTGCCAAGCTATGTTCTTGGTTTGGTATTACTAGGCAGGCTTATTATCAAAACTCCTGGGAAGCAATTGATACTTCTATTGAAGAAGAATTAATCATACAACAGATAAAAGAAATAAGGAAGAACCATCGCAGAATGGGAACCAGAAAACTGTATGAAAAGCTAACTCCATTTATGCAAGAACATGGCATAAAAATAGGTAGAGATGCTTTATTTAATCTTATTGCAGCCAATCACTTGCAAGTTAGAAGAAGAAAACGAAAAATACAAACAACTCAATCATTTCATTGGTTAAGAAAATATCCTAACTTAATAAGAGATTTTACACCTGCAGCACCCAATCAGCTTTGGGTAAGCGATATTACCTATTGGAAGATTAATGAAAAGCAACACCTATATATTAGTTTTATTACCGATGCTTTTTCTCATAAAATTGTTGGTCATCATATTGCCGAAACTCTTGAAGCTATTGAAAGTGTTAAAGCTTTAAAAATGGCTCTCAAACAATTAAATACTAAAGAATATAACCTTATCCATCATTCAGATAGAGGTATTCAATACTGTAGTAAAAATTATGTGAAATTATTGCAGGATTATCAAATACAAGTTAGCATGACTGAAAACGCAGACCCACTGGAAAATGCTATTGCTGAAAGAGTAAACGGAATAATTAAAGAAGAATATCTATATGATTATCATATTAATAACATCAATGAAGCCCGAAAGTTATTAAGCCAAGTAGTTGAACTTTATAATGCGGACAGACCTCATATGAGTATTGGTAATCTAACGCCTAATCAAATACACCAAAACCCAATAAAAACAGAAAAATTATGGAAAAATTATTATCAAAAAAATCAAACTCCTGTAAACTTATTATAGGACTAATTTTAAATTGTAAATTTGTATCAGGATTAATTATATAAACTGTAAACTTTTTTTAGGACGAGACATACTTTAACTGGATTAAAATTTCTTTTAATAATCATATTTTTTAG
This sequence comes from uncultured Flavobacteriales bacterium, assembly GCA_964512145.1. Classification (GTDB taxonomy): domain Bacteria; phylum Bacteroidota; class Bacteroidia; order Flavobacteriales_G; family JALEGO01; genus CAYOHR01. The sequence goes on along the minus strand of CAZEIM010000064.1, from coordinate 8,988 downwards.
ATTTTTTTAAATTGATAAGACAGCCCGAAGGTATATATAATATCTGCTAATTGAATATTTATGGGCACAACCTGTTCGTAAAAGTATAAGACTTGAGTGGTGAGGCTAAATCCTTTTAAAAGGTAAAAATCTAATCCTGCCTCTGCTTGTATCCAATCAACGAATACAAGCAGAGGCAGGATTAGATTTTTACTTATTCCGGGTTGCCAAAAAGCTGAGTAATGTAATGTAATATAATCTTTTATTAAACTATGGACTCCTGAAACGTATAAAGTTGGCCTCCAAATAGATATACGATAATTGCCCGTATAGTAATCTTCATTAAAAATATTAGATGTATATTGGGTTTGCTCATATACTAAGCTGCCCGAACATTTAACAGTATGATGCTGTTTTTTGATAACCTGATATGTAATTCCTGCTCCTGTAAAATATCGTCCTTTAATTTTTAAACGATAATTTGTTTGTACATAGGCTATGGCAAAAGGGTAAATCCTTTGTTTGGGTTTAAAATACAAATAATTTCGGCTGTTTATTTCCTGATCGGATTTACGATTATTAAATTCTTGATATAATGAATTGTTTTGTGATTTAAATACGATAAACTCGGAAAATTTCACAACAAACTCTAATCGAGATCTTATAATAGCTAGGTTAACATTACCATTTTGTTGAATGCCGTGAAGGTTTGTTTTTATTTGAGCTTTCAACGTATCGCTTTCATTTAATTGAGCATTCAACTGAGCGTGACAAATAAGTATCAGGAGAGCTATATAGGCCCCCCTAATACTATCTTTTATACTCCAAGAATACTTCATGCATTATTTTTTTGAATTTGCTCAACTAATAACTCGGCAGCTGCAGCTCCTGAATTTTGTTGTTGCCCGGTTATTAAATTTCCATCTTGAATTGCGTAAGATGAAAAAGGAGCTGATACCTTAAAGGTAGTATCTGAAATTTTTCGAGCTTCCTCTTCAATTCTATACGGTTGAATTTTTTGACCAACGGCCTGATCTGCAAAATCTTCTTCTGCATTAGCAAATCCAGTCCATGTTTTTCCCTTTACCAATAAATCTCCATTTGATTTTTTAGCTTCAAGCAACAACGTAGTTGAATGGCAAACAGCAGCACTGGGTTTTCCGGCTTCATAAAATGAAACAAATAGTTTTTGCAGGTCTGTGTTACCCTTAAAAGTATACATAGGGCCTTGGCCACCTACTAAAAATATAGCAGCATATTCATGATGTTTTATATCTGTTAATTTTTTAGTGTTTTGAAGCATTTTATGAAATTCAGGTTTTTGCATATACCCTAAAGAAATAATATCATGTGCAGAATATCCGCTGGCATCGGTGGGGTTTGAATAACCATCCATTTCTAACTTTCCACCTTCCGTAGAAACCAATTCAACTTCATATCCCGCCTCTTCAAAAACCCTCATAGGGTGTGTTAATTCTGCCGCCCAAAACCCAATAGGCCACCCCGTTTGTTTAGAAACAGAAGGTGAACTAGCTACCATTAAAATTTTTCCTTTAGATGGCATACCGTGTGCATGCACATAACTGATTTTTTCTTGTATTGTATTCATAATTATTTTTTGTACAAAAATGATTGTATATACTACTATAAACAATATACTTACTATCAATAATGATACGTACTTTTTAGAAAGTATGTATCATTATTGACTTATATACTCTATTTTTGAAAAATAAAAAATTTATTCCTGAGTATATGCCTGAATTTTTATATAATAATAAACTGTACTATAATCCCGTAGAATTTGCTATGGATAGAATTGGGGGGACGTGGAAAATGCCTATTTTATGGAGATTAAAGGATAAAGTTATGAGATATGGGGAATTAAAAAAAGATATACCTCATATTACCCATAAAATGTTAACCAGTCAGCTTAGAGAATTAGAAGAAGAGGGATTTATTAAAAGGAAAGTATTTGCCATTGTTCCTCCTAAGGTTGAATATTCTATAACTAAACGAGGAAAACGCTCCATTGAAATTATAGATACTATTAGAAATTATGGACTAGAACTGATGAAAGAATTTGGTGTTGAGCATAAGAAAAATGTAAAGCATAAAAAAGGAAAATAAATGTGCATTTTATAATATTATTAAAATTAATCTATTTAAAAGGTTTTTATAATTAACATGCTCATTTTAAGCAAAATAATAGGCTCAAAAAATGTATAATTTTAGAATACATATCAAACTTTTATTTCTTTATGAATTTTAATACTTTAGTTTTATTGTTTGATATTACTTCAACAAAATAAATTCCAGGATCACCTTCGATTTCTAATTTAATCTTATTTTTTGAGGTATAGGATTTATTTATTATTTCTTGGCCTATAGAATTTCTTACAATAACTTTAATATGGGTGTACATATCCTTTACGTGAATGTTTAATTGATTGCTTGTTGGGTTAGGAAACAATACTATATTTTCGAGTTCTTTATCAATAACATCTACTATTGTAGAAAAAGAATAAACCCTTACATGTCCTGCATCGCTTCCATTTCCGTCATTAAATGGTGCTCCAATGGCAATGGTGTTAGAATCAGGCATGCATATAGAATTCCCCGAATAGTCAAAGGGAGCTTCTCCATAAATATCCACTCCATATTGTACCCAATCCCCGTAAATCCATTTAAACACTCGCACATGACCAGCATCAGATCCGTTTGCATCATTACTTGGGCCAGATATGGCAATGGTATTAGAATCAAGCATATATACAAAGCTTCCGAATTTATCATTAGGTGCATCTCCATCAATATCATTCCCTTTCTGTTGCCAATCACTTCCATTCCAACTATAAATTCTGACATGACCGGCATCTGTACCATTACCATCGTTATACATAGCTCCAATAGCAACAGTATTTGAATCGGGCATACTTACCGATCTACCTGACCAATCGCCCAAAGCTTCTCCGTCAATGTCCATTCCTTTTTGCACCCATGCAGAGCCTTTCCAAGTATAAACACGTACATGACCTGCTTCAGTGCCATTGCCATCATTCGCATAAGCGCCTATTGCTAATGTATATGAATCAGGCATAGAAATACTACTTCCTGAATAATCATCATTAGCTTCTCCATTTATATTTAAACCTTTTTGTATCCAGGCACTTCCGTTCCAAGTATATATACGTACATGACCAGCATTACTAAAACTTCCATCATTTAAATAAGCCCCAATAGCTACAGTATTTGAGTCGGGCATAGAAACAATCCCAAAATGATCATAAGATGCTTCTCCATCAATATCTAATCCTTTTTGCACCCAAGAACTACCATTCCAGCGATATATTCGAACATGTCCATTGTTAGTTACCCCATTTTCACCTGCACCTATGGCTATGGTATTAGGATCGGGCATACTTAAAGAGCTCCCTGAATAATCACCAAATGATTCACCATCAATATCTGTTCCCTTTTGTGTCCAAGCAGAACCATTCCAGTTATAAACACGCACATGACCTGCATCTGTTCCATTGCCGTCATTCCGATAAGCCCCAATAGCTATGGTATTTGCATCGGGCATTGATAAAGCACTGCCTGACCAGTCTCCAGCTGCTTCTCCATCAATGTCATTGCCTTTTTGAGTTTGGGCATTAATTATTTGCATTCCGCTTACGGCAATAATGAAAATAGAAGAGTATATATATGTTTTCATATGTATTGTTTTTTAGTTTAATTTAATAATTATCAAAATTTTAACTGTACGTATGATAGGATATTAAAATAATGTGAAATTGCTCCAAAACTACAAAAATATATTATTACAAAAAGACAAATAATATTTACCTTAAAATTCGTTCCAATTTTTTCAAAATATATTTAGGAAGTATTTTTTGTAAAATAACTCCATCAAAAAATTTCAATAAAAACATCAAAACATACGTAGGTATAAAAAACAATAATGCATAAAGTCCTAAGTGCCATATGCTTCTGGTTTCGGGTAACATGGAATTTAAAAGTATAAGAACTATAAGACATAAACTGGTCATGGAAAGTATTTTTTTCCATTCAATTAATTGGAAAAAAGTGGTTTGTAATACTCGAATATTTTTTTGTAACAATAAGGTTGCATATATAAAAAAGGTTATAAAATGGGTAATGCCTGCACCTAATAATCCCCACTTTTTTATTAAAAAATAATCTAACAAAATATTGATTGGAATGACCAATAAAGTGATTAAAACTACACTATACGATTTTTTGTTTGCTACCAATATTTCATAATAATTAATCACACGCAAACAAAACGTAATACTATACGCAAAAAAAATGATAGAGCTATCGCTGTATTTTTCTCCTAAATACCATGTTATAATCTCTTTAGAATTAAACAACACAAAAAATATTGCCGGAAACATAATAAGTGCAGAATGAGAAATTATATGGCGCTTTAACTTAGTGAGCGCTTCCCATTGTTTATTTTCAGACAGTTTAACGATATCCGGAAATACAATAGCAGAAACCGATCTCAAAAAAATGGTTAAAAATGGAATTTCAATGGCTCCGTTTCTATAAATGGCATAATCCTTTACGCTTAATAATTTACTAATCATAATGCTGTCGATATAATAAAACGCAATAACAGAAAAGGCCGATAAGCTTATGGGAAAACCAAGTTTAAGTTGTTCTTTATAAAGTTTATATGAAAAATACGGGCTTATGTTATTTCGGGTAAGCCATAAACCGACAAGAAATTGTAAAGCCGATAATATGACCATCCCCAAAATTCCGTAAATAATGGTATGGAAATACTGAACGCTGATAAAAAAAACAATCACTTTAATGATATTAACCGAAACAAACAAAAACATTCTATATACAACTTTTTGTTGTTGTATTAAAAACGCAAAAATTACGGCATTAGCAATTTGAAAAACAGCTGAAAAGCTATAGAGCATTAAATACTCTTTTAATAAAGAATTTTGAAAGTAAACAGCAAACAATGAGGCTAATAAAAGAATTAAAACACAAACTATAATACCACTCATTAAACCCGAGACAATATGTTGTGTAAAAACTTTTGAGGTCGATAAATCTTTTTTCTCTAAAAAGCTATATATAATTTGATCCAAACCAAGGGTGAAAAAAATAGTAAAAAAATCGACCAGCAAAATCATTTGACCATAAGTACCGTAAACTTCGTAGGGGAGTGTTCGGGCTAAAAAGGGTAAAAAAAGAATATTAATACCTGTATTTATAGCTTGGCCTGCACTTAGGGTGATAATGTTTTTTGTTTTTGACAATGCTTATAAAAGTGGCACAAAAATAATATTGTAATAGAATAAGCAATAGGTATGATAAAACAAAAAATGAGTTAGATTTTTATTTACCGAGAGGTTTTTAAAAATTTCCCAAAATATATTTGATTGTTTACATCAATATAAACGCTATACAAACCGTTTGAAAAACCGTTTACATCTATGCCTTTTGTACTATAATATTTTCCTTTTTTTACCATAACTCCTAAATGGTTAAATACAGTAAAATCTTTCCCTTCAGCTAATAATGAGAGTTCTTTTGAAGTGATTAAAATTTTATCGGTTGTTGGATTTGGATAAAAAGTAAGATTGTTTGATGATTCTTCAATATAACTCGTTTGAGAAGTTACTATAAAACACTGTGTTGTCAAATCTAAAGCACATAATTGGGTATATCCTGAGCTGGTTGAGTATACGCTATCCGAATCAATACAATTATTACAATTAAACATTTGAAAAGATGCCGGAGTGTTAAAGCCTTTCCAACTCCATACTGCCCATGTAGTTTGTAATGAATCTAATTTTTTTCGAACTATTTCCATCCAATACAATCTGCTTTCTACGGGTGCAAGATTAGAAACCCCAAATTCTCCTACATAAATAGGCACGTTGGCATATTGCTTGGATGAGTTATAAAAAAATTCTATGGAAGATAAAATTTTATTAACTGTTCCTAACTCGTCATAATTAACGTATTGATACAAGGCAAACGGATCGGCTGCATCAATTGGATGAATAGGAGGCATAGTATATGGATCATACGGAAATGGTATACTTACTGTGTTCCTAGGCAATGGTGTCCAAGTAGCTCCTTGATGGGTAAAATTTCCTGGATTGTAAAAATGAAATGTACCCACAAGATTTGTATCTGAAAGAAGATGAAATTTTGAAAGGGGACCCTCTATAATAATAGTTTTATCAACATCCACTTTTCGAATGGAATCAATCACCTGTTGCGCAAAAATGGAATATGCATTTTCATCCACATACCCTGGTTCGTTGTATATTTCGTACATTAATAAATGTTTTGGCACCGATAAATATCGCTGAGCTACCTGACGCCAAATGGAGGCTATCATATTTTTATTTTGAGTAAAATTTGGTAGTGATTGGTTTAATAAATAATAATCCTCGGTTCCAGAAGGATGTAAATCAATAATTGCTCTAAGCCCACTTTGAAGTGCCCATACTACAGCGCTATCTACCCATTTATTGAGCGTGTCGTTTACTTTTCCTGCCACAGGCTCAAACCACTTGTCATAACTCACAGGTATTCTTACGTGGTTAAATCCAATATTTTTCATTTGTACAAAATCAGCTCTTGAATACCTGCTTGGATCAAAAACCGATTTATTGGGCGTTAACCACTGATTGGCATTAACTCCCTTACCAAAGGCATTTAACCTATTTAAAGCTGTAGAATACTGAGCGTTTATGCTCCCAATTTTTAATACAAAGAAAAAAACAATTACGAAGCTGTGAGCGATACTTGTTTTAAATATATTAATGAAAGGACCTGAACTATATTTTAAAAAGTATTTACCATAATAAAATACATGTAAGAATGGAAAGGTTGTTTTATTTAGAATCAATACCTGTATTTTTTGAAATACTTTCAGATAGAAAATTTTATAACACTAAATTAATCATTTACTACCTAATGTTTTTAAAATAATATGTTAAAATATTGTTTATAATATATTATTTTAATTTTTAACACAAAAACATACAATATACTATTTGTAAAAGTTAATTTATTTCAATTTCACTTGATGAAAATGTTAACACACCGGAAACAAAAAACATAATTTTTGTTTCCGGTGTGTTAAATGTTTTTTATATTTGCACCATGAAAGAAGAAATGGAAATACTACTTTCTAAGGTTATGTTATTATTTATGAGGTTTGGTATTAAAAGCTTAACCATGGATGATATTGCCCGGGAATTAAAAATATCCAAAAAAACCTTATATGAATATGTAAAAGATAAAAATGCGTTGGTTGAAAAAGCGATAGAATATCATATAGAAAATGAAAAGAAATTAACCTGCGATATCATGTCCGAAAAAAATAACGCCATTGATGAAATGTTGGCTATAAGTAATCATGTAAGCACTAACATTAAACAAATTCATCCTTCTATATTTTACGATTTAAAAAAATATCACCCCAGTGCATGGGATACGTTTATTAAATATAAAACAGAACACATTTACAATTGCATTTGCGATAATTTTCAAAAAGGCGTAGAACAAGGTTTATATAGAAAAGACATGAATATTCCGGTGTTAACAAAATTATATATCAGTAAAATTGATGCTATGATGAACCCTGATGTTTTTCCTAGCGAGCTGTTTTCGGCACACGAAATATATAAAGAGATGATGAATTACCACATACGGGGTGTGGCCAGCGGAAAAGGTATTCAATATTTAAATAAAGTGAACTCAACAATATGAAAAAATTATTGCTAATTGCATTAATATCAAATGCTTTTTATATCCCAGCGCAAACTTCATTTACCCTTGAAGATGCCAAAAAATATGCGTCCGAGCATTTTTTTAGTGTAAAAAATGCTCGGTTTGAAAGTGAATTGGCTAAACAAGATGTAAATTCTATACGTTCGGTAGGTTTACCTCAGCTAAACGCAGAAGGAACATTTCAAAATTTTATTAATTTACCGGTTTCTTTAGTTCCGGCTGATGCTTTTGGGTTTCCTGACTATCTTACACAATTTTTAGGAGGTGTTTCATTAGCTACAGGCGTTCCACTAAACACTCCCGCTCCTACATCCGAATTTAATGAGCTTCGATTTGGAACTAACTTTAATACTACCGGTGGCTTAACGCTTAACCAACTTATATTTGACGGCTCCTATTTTTATGGCTTAAAAGCTGCAAAAGCCTATGAAGAGATGAATAAAATACAGGAAAATAAAACAATTGACGATGTGTATAATAAGAAAGAAAAATCTTATTACATGGCATTAATTGCCTCAGAAAATTCTCGATTACTTCTTGAGAGTACTAATAAAATAGAAGATATCCTTAAGCAAACTAAAGCCTTATATAACCAGGGATTTTTAGAAGAACAAGATGTAGATCAGCTGGAATATACACTTAATACCATTAAAACATCGTTAAATAATGCTAAAAATCAATACGCGTTAACGGTATATATGCTTAAGTTTCAAATGGGATATCCTTTACAAGATGAAATAGTATTAAGTACCACCTTAAATGAGCTCACCAAAAACACCAATAATACCCTAATACAGCAAGAGTTAAATATTCAATCTATTCCTGAATATAAATTAATGATTCAACGTGAGCAGTTACTTATGTTGAATAAAAAATCGGAAGTTTCTAAAGCATATCCTCGATTAATTGGATTTGTATCTCACTCTGAAAACTCTTTTTTTAACGAGTTTAAAATCCCCAACAAATGGTATCCGACAACCCTTTGGGGATTAAAATTACAAGTGCCTATATTTAGTGGAGGCTTATATTTCGCAGAAGTTAAAAAAGCAAGTATAGAATTGGAGCGAATTAAAGAGGCTAAAAAATTCACGGAAAATTCAATTAATGTAGAGTATCAAGCTTCAAAAACAGAATTTATAAATGCATTAAATGAATTAGAAAATGCACAAAAAAATTTAACATTAGCCGAAAAAATTCAACAAAAAACAT
>CAZEIM010000063.1:9063-10569 GCA_964512145.1 uncultured Flavobacteriales bacterium | reverse complement strand
AATTAAATGAGAAGTAAAATTTACTTTCCCTAGATATTCAGGGTATAAAAAAAGGTATGGAACACCAAAGCTAACCCCTAAATTTTCGGTAATAAGTAAAAAAACGATGAGCCAAACAAATACCAGAGATAAATTTCTTTTAAAATGGGCTAATAGTAACTGAAAAGGAAAGGAATATAAGGTAAATGATAAAAATTTGTCTATACCTTTATTTTCTTCTCCCATATATGTTTTTGGTGCTTGTACGTATTCGGGTAATAAAAGTTTTTTTTAAGCTTGTTAATTTTTTTGAGTAAAACAATTCATTAAATAGTTGGAATACTTAAAAAGTATCAAAAATCTAAAAAATAACTCATGCAATTATTCACTTTTTAAGTAATACAATAGCGCTTTCAGTAATATTGATGAGTCTTTTTTTATATAAAAGACCAATGGTTTTTTTAAATACTTTTTTACTCATTTGAAAGGTGTTGTATATTATTTCCGGATCTGAATTATCGGTAATTGAAATACTTCCCTTGGCTAAATGTAATGCATTTAATATAACTTCCTCTTGATCGAGTACTTTTTTATATCCAAACTTTTCTAAGGTCACGTCTATTTTTCCGTCTTCTCTGAGTTTTTTTACATAGGCTATTTTATATTCACCCCGTTGTAACGCTTTAAAAGTTTCATTTTTATACAGTAAACCTTTATATTTATGTTCAATAATGACTTGAGTGCCAAGGTCTGTAGATTCTGTAATCATAATTTGAACCTCATCTCCGGGATTATATGGACAAGGAGTTTGATTTAAAAATTTCGAAACTTTAGCCGATGCAACCAGTCGTTGAGTTGGTTTATCCACATATAAATACACCAAATAATATTTCCCTTCTTGCATGGCATTTTTTTGTTCCTTTAAAGGTACCAGTAAGTCTTTGGCTAAACCCCAATCTAAAAAGGCTCCAAAATCTGAAATGCTTTTCACCTTTAAATATGCAAACTCATGTAAGGTTATGTGTGGTTTTTCGGTAGTTGCCGTTATACGATTTTCGTGGTCTTGATATACAAAAACTCTTAATTCATCTCCTTCTTTACAGTTCTTAGGAACATATCGGTTGGGAAGTAAAACTTCTTCTTGTTCACTATTGGTTAAATAAGCTCCCTGTTTGGTAAATCTTTTTACCATAAGTGTATGATATTTGCCTACATCCATATTTTAGTTGGTAAATCGTTCTATATTTCTACGGTTTTTTTTAGTGGGACGACCTTTTACACCTAGTTTATAATTTAATTTGTTTTCTAGTTGAATATTTTGCAATATACGTAAATCTTCCGGATGCGTGGTTTCTTGAATGTATTCCGGAACCAGTTTAGCCGATATTCTTGATGTTGGAATTTCTAGAATTTTATATGTTTTCCATATGGGATTTACTTTTACTTCTATACAATCGGATACCTTAACTTCCTTAGATGCTTTAGCATATAGTTAAGGTATCCGATTGAAGAAGTAAAAGTAAATCC
>CAZEIM010000063.1:8151-9014 GCA_964512145.1 uncultured Flavobacteriales bacterium | reverse complement strand
ATTTATCTATTCGCACCTTGAAGTGTTATTTTCATTTAATCTCTATAAAATTTTTAAAAATACCAAAGTATTTTTTTTCATAATATTTAGGATAATTGCTTTTATTATAACATTTGTATTCGTATATCGAAAAAATAATAAAGTTTTTATTTCTCGACCAAATACCATAGTTTTCATCTTCCGGAATAAATTCTTTACAATTTTTCATACTTGGATTGGTAAGTATCATTATTATTAAAAATATTAAAAAACTTAATAAGACATATTTTTTATGGTTCTCGTAAATAAATTTTATAAATATTATTAAATAACGTAGAGGAAAAATTAAAAAAAATAAAATTATCACTATATAAAATGATATATCATAGTAAGTAATGTTTTGTTTTAATTTAGTAATATTTTCATTGTTATTTTTTACGAAGCTTTTTATCTCAATTTCGTGATTCTTCTCATCAATTTCAACATTTGTAAGCTTATTTTTATCAATAAAAACTTTAAAACTTTCAAAATTTTTAAAGTTATCTGTTTGATAAAAAAGATCTACTTTAAATGAAGAATCTTGATTCAAAGCTAATTTATCCCATAATTTTTTATATGAATTAAATTTTAAAAACTCATAGGCATTAAAAATTCTATTTTCAAAATCATTAAAATTAATTTCTAAGTTATTATATCCACCCAATCTATAATATATATTTTCTCTTAATTCTTTACTATTTATAATTTCAGATTTAAACTCCTCAAATTCAATCTTTTCATCTAAATCAACATATATTTTGTTAATTATATTATTTTTTAGTAAGTCCTCAAACAAAATCTGTTGATTATAAGTTTTTTGATCATATGAAAAAACTTGTAACTTG
>CAZEIM010000063.1:6898-8063 GCA_964512145.1 uncultured Flavobacteriales bacterium | reverse complement strand
GAATATTCAATAAGAAATACTATAATAGAAAATATTACAGTGAATATAGCAATTTTTATTTCAGATTTTAAACTAATATTTAACATATCTAAAGGTTTAAATAGCTCCAAAGATAGCTAATCTTTTGCCTCTTTCAATATCTAACAATTATACATTATAATAATAATGTTTTAATAACCTCTAAATTCTTATTTGTTTAACTAATATTCGATATTTAAATTTTAAGTATTTAATTTTTATCTAATTTTTTTGTAGATTAGAATTAATTATTTAGCATGAAAAAAGAAATATATCAAAAAGTAACAGAGTTGATTATAGAAAAAATTGCGCTTTTGCAAAATGTTATTGATGATACTAAAAACTCTATGTTTTCTGAAACGAAAAGTAGTATGGGAGATAAACATGAAACAGCCAGGGCTATGACTCAAATTGAATTGGATAATGAATATCAGCAATTACATGAAACATTACAGCAAAAAGAGTTGCTGTTAACCATTAATCCTAATCAAACTAATCAAAGGGTATCATTAGGAAGTTTAGTAACTACAAACCAAGGTGTTTTTTATATTGCCACCGGTATAGGGAAAGTGCAGTTACATGATGGGAGTATTTGTTTTGTAATTTCAGAGCAATCACCAGTTGCACAAGTACTTAAAAACAAAAAAAGGGGAGATGAAGTGCTTTTTAATGCTCAGTTAATTCATATTCAAGAAGTGGAATAATTTTATAAGTATTTACAAATGATTTAAGGCATAAAAAAAGGCCGTTATTTTTTAAATAACGGCCTTTACATTCTAAAAAATTAAAAAATTAATAATTATTCGAATAGTTTTTGTTTCTGTTGTACGAGTTATTTCCAGATTTATAACCTCCGCCACCGCCTGTGTTTGCAGTTTTAGGTCTAGCCTCGTTAACATAAATTTTTCTACCCAAAAATTCAGTTTCATTTAAATTTTTGATTGCACTTTCGGCATTTGACTGATTCCCCATTTCTATAAAAGCAAAGCCTTTAGATAGTCCTGTGTAATTGTCTTTAATAATTTTTGTTGATTCAACTTCTCCAAATTGAGAAAATAAATCTTGTAACTCTTGTTCACTTGCTTTGTGATTAAGGTTTCCTACGTAAATGTTCACAAAAAATAAATTAAAAAACAAAAATCATGAA
>CAZEIM010000063.1:0-6879 GCA_964512145.1 uncultured Flavobacteriales bacterium | reverse complement strand
CTTAATTTAAGAATAAAAAAAATTTATTTTTAATTCTTTTCATGATTTTAATAGTAAAAAGAAATTATGTCGTTAAAAATCAATAATCTATACCAATTCAGCGTGATATATTTCAGAAATAGCTTCTTTATATTTTTCCATAATAGGTTTTCTTTTTAAAGATAGCTTTGGTGTTAATTCACCGCCTTCTATGCTAAATGGCTCAGGTAGTAATTTAATTTTTTTAATTTGCTCCCAACTCCCAAGCTTATGGTTTACTGCTTGAATTTCTCTCCATAATAAATCAATTATTTGCTTATTATTTATTACTTCTAGGTTTGTGGTAGCTGAAATGTTTTGTTCACTACACCACTTTTTAAGTGCAACAAAATCAGGAACTATTAAAGCAGCCGGAAACTTTTGATTTTCTCCTATAACCATACATTGTTCTATATATACAGAAGCTTTCAACGCGTTTTCAATAAGTTGTGGGGCAACGTATTTTCCACCGGATGTTTTAAACATTTCTTTTTTTCGGTCGGTTATTCTTAAAAAACCATCTTCAATTACACCGATATCACCGGTATAAAACCATCCATTTTTTAAAACCTCGTTCGATTTCTCTTCATCCTTGTAGTATCCTAGCATAACATTTGGTCCTTTGCAAAGTATTTCTCCGTCTTCGGCAATTTTAACTTCTACATGTTGTATGACTTTTCCAACACTGCCAATTCTTAACATGTGGGGTTGATTTAATGTATTTACTGAAATTACGGGAGATGTTTCTGTTAAACCATACCCTTCAAATACAGGAATACCAGCTCCATTAAAAAATTGAGCTAATCGAGGTTGAAGCGCTGCACTTCCTGAGGCTACAGCTTGTATTTCTGTTAACCCTAAAGCGGTTTTTACTTTACTAAATACCAATTTTCGAGCAATAGAAAGTTTAAGGTTATATAAAGCACCATTTATATTATCGGGCTGCCATTGTAAGGCTAAATTTACTGCCCACATAAATAGTTTTGTTTTTACTCCACCGGCTTCCTTTCCTTTAGCTAAAATTCCATCATAAAATTTTTCTAATAGTCTAGGTACAGCCGTAAATATATGTGGTTTTGTGTACACTAAATCTTCTTTTATAGTATCTAAACTTCCTGCAAAATATATACTTACGCCATTATATAAATACAAATAATGTAACATTCTTTCAAAAATATGACAAGCGGGTAAAAAGCTTAACGAACGAGCATTTCCTTTGTTAAAAGCAGGTAAACGATCGCTGGAGGCCACAACATTAGTGGCAATATTTTTGTGTGTTAACATAACGCCTTTTGGTTTTCCGGTAGTTCCTGAGGTATAAATTAAGGTCGCTAAATCGGTGTCTTTAATATTTCTTTTTATTTCTTCTACTGCGTTTAATGGTTCATTTTTTCCCAACTCAATTACTTCGTTCCAATTTTTGGCTTGAGTTACTTTTTCAAAAGTGTATACTTCTTTTAATGTTGGAACATTTCCTTTAATACTCATTACTTTTTGGTATAACTCATCATTCGATACAAAGCAATAAATTGATTCGGAGTGATTTAAAATATAATCGTAGTCATCGGCAGTCATAGTAGGATAAATAGGCACATCAATAGCACCAATTTGTAAGATAGCTAAATCCATTATATTCCATTCACAACGATTGTTATGCGATATTAATCCAATTTTATCACCCGGTTTTACACCCATTTTTAATAATCCAGCACTTACTTGTTGAATAGTATCGTACAATTCTTGGGTACTATATGTTTTCCATACTCCTGCAACTCTAGATGTCATTGAAACAGAAACCGGAAAATTCTTTAATTGATATTCTACAAAGTCAAATAGTCTAGTCGGATTATTCATAATCATATTTTTTTTAAAAATACATATTTAACAGAAAATAATAACATTGTTGTTAATTAAAAATGTAATTTCGCGCATAAATTTTATAAATTATGTACATAAAAGTATTAAAATCAATAGCATTTACAAGTATTATTACTTCGGTAGGTTTAGTTTCATGTCAAAACAACAATTCTTCTAAGGCCGAGTTAAAAGAAGAAATAGACTCAGTGAGTTATAGCTTAGGGGTAAATATTGCAGTTACCGTTAAAGGACAAGGTTTAGATTCGTTAAATATTGATGCCTTAGCTAGAGGAATGAAAGATATATATGAGGCAAATCCGGATATTCAAATAACAAAAGATGAAGCGTTAAAAATACTTCAAGATTATGGAAAGAAATCTCAACTATCGCAATATGAATCTAATAAAAAAGCAGGAGAGGATTTTTTAGCTGAAAATAAAACCAAAGAAGGTGTGATAACTACTGCTAGCGGGTTACAATATAAGGTTATTAAAGAAGGAAAAGGATCAAAACCTACTATTAACGATGTAGTAAAAACACATTATCATGGAACTACTGTAGATGGGAAAGTATTTGATAGTTCGGTAGAAAGAGGTGAACCTATTTCATTTCCGGTTAATGGTGTTATTCCTGGTTGGACTGAAGCTTTACAATTAATGCCTGTAGGTTCAAAATGGCAGTTATATATCCCATATCAATTAGCATATGGTGAACAAGGTGCCGGAGGAGCAATTTCACCTTTTTCGGCCTTAATTTTTGATGTAGAATTATTAGAAATAGAAAAGGCTAAGAAGTAACAATATTTTAAAAGATTTTAAACCCCTATGAAGTTTTTTGTAGGGGTTTTTTATTTTACGTTTATTTTATATAATCCAAATATACAATAGTTTATAATATCCATATAATTGGCATCTATGCCCTCTGATATGATGGTTTTTCCTTTATTGTCTTCTATTTGTTTTATTCGCAAAATTTTCATCAATATTAAATCGGTGATAGACTCTATACGCATATCTCTCCATGCCTCACCGTAATCGTGATTTTTTTGCAACATTAATTCTTTTGTTTCTATGGCAAATTTTTCGTACCAGGATAAAATATCTTTCTCTGCTACCTCTTGTATATTTTGGTAGCCTAATTTTAATTGAATGAGTGCCATAATAGAATAATTGATGATACCCATATATTCTTGATCCACATCTTCATTCACTCTTTTTGTTTTTTTCTCTTCAATAGTTCTTATGCGCTGAGCTTTAATAAAAATTTGATCGGTTAACGAACTGGTTCTTAATATTCTCCACGAAGCTCCATAATCTTTCATTTTTTTAGTAAAAATATCTTTACAATTCTGTATTATTGAATCAAAAAAAACATCTGTTTTCATTCTATTAATTATAAAAATTAAAAATACATTTTTTATAAAATATGCAGCTTATTTTAAGAGGAAAAATATTTGAATTAACTCAACCAAGGGTAATGGGTATTTTAAATATTACGAAAGATTCGTTTTATGATGGCAATAAATATCTTACCAGTGAACAATATTTAAATCAAGTTTCAAAAATGGTTGAAGAAGGAGTGGATATTATTGATATCGGTGCAGTTTCAACTAAACCGGGTTCTGCTGTATCTGATCCTAAAAATGAGTGGGAAATATTACAGCCTGTTATAAAGAGTATACAAAAATATTTTCCAAATATTTTTTTGTCTATTGATACTTACCATAGCTATGTAGCGCAAATGTCTTTAGAAAATGGAGTGGACATTATTAACGACATCACCGGAGGAACCTATGATAGTAATATACTAAATGTTGTGGCAACGTATAAATGTCCATATATTTTGGGGCATATTCAAGGAATGCCTAATGATATGAACTCATTGGAGCATACTACTTATGATAATATTATTCGTGACATGCTCTTATATTTTGAAAAACAATCGAATATTTTAAAAAAACTGGGGCATACACAAGTTATTATTGATCCGGGTTTTGGTTTTTCTAAAACACTTGATCAAAACTATTTGGTTTTGAAAAATTTAGATATTCTTAAAAAGTTTTTCCCATTTCCTATTTTAGGTGTTTCTAGAAAATCGATGATATATAAATTATTAAATATTACTCCAAACGATGCGCTAAACGGCACAACGGCATTACATGCAATATTATTAACTCAAGGGGTTAAAATTCTTAGAGTTCATGATGTTATTGAAGCAAAACAATGTGTTCAGTTAATTTCTAAATATTATGAAGTTTTGAATTGATTTGAATTTTTTTAGTTTACTATTATTTACCTCCAGTTACATGCTTGGTAGATTGAATATAATACATGTAATGAATAATTTCTTTAAATAAATTTAAGCTTTCTGTTGATTTTGAATTTACCATAAAATCATGGTATGGAAGCATTTTCTTTCCGCCCGAACCAATAATAAATTTGGCTTTTGATTTAGATAAAAAATATTCTGTGTTAACATTTAATGTTGGTAATAAGTTAATCAGAATATCGTATGAATTTGTTAGAATTTCAAGTTGTTTTTTGTTTTTTATTTTAAAAAAATAGGATATATCGTTGGTGTGTATTTTATTTTCAGAAAATAAATCGCCTTTTTTACGTTTTTTGGTACTAAAATATATAAATGTAATCTGGATAGATGGATTATTGGTTTTGTCTATAAGTTGATTTTTTATTTCTGTTTCAACGTGTGTGTTTTGATCAGATTCAAGTAACCAAATTCCAATTTGATGTATAGGAGAAGGTATAGATCGAGAAGTTCTCTTTATTTTTTTTTGGAGTTTGGAAATAAGACTACTCTTAATTTTTTTAAGCAAAACCATGATTATATTATTTTTTTACCTTGTATGTATACACATTCAACTAAATTACTTCCGAATGAGTAAGGAATATAAGCGTAATTTGGAATGTTTTTAGTAATAAAAAAGTTTGCTTTTTTTCCTATGGTTATACTTCCTAAAGAATCTGAAACTTCCATTGCAGCAGCACCATTTATGGTTGCGGCTTGTATACATTCTTCTGGAAGCATTTGTAAATATAAGCACGCTAACGATAGAACAAAAGACATGTTTCCGGAAGGGGAGGACCCCGGGTTATAATCGCTGGCAAGTGCTATACACAGGTTTTGGTTTATCATTTCACGAGCGGGGGCATAGGGTAATTTAAGAAAAAATGCTGTGCTTGGTAATATCGTTGCAATGGTATGGGAGTTTTTTAAAGCTTTAATTTCTTCTTGACCGGTATATTCTAAATGGTCTACTGAAATCGCATTGTATTCTACGCCTTTTTGTATACCTCCAGTAAAGCCTAATTCATTAGCGTGTATTTTTGGTTTTAATCCATATTTTACTCCTTCAGATAAAATAATGTCGGTTTCTTCCGGGGTAAAAAAACCTTGATCACAAAAAACATCGATATAATCTGCTAATTGTTCTTCTGCAATAACTGGAAGCATTTTATGGGTTATTTCTTTAATGTATCCATCGCGATTTTTTTTATATTCTAAGGGTATTGCATGAGCTCCTAAAAACGTGGATTTAATAGTGATTGGACACAATTTTTTTAATTGTTGTATTACTCGCAACATTTTTAGTTCTGCGTGGTAACTTAATCCATATCCACTTTTAATTTCTATTGCACCGGTACCCATTTTAATGACTTCATGTAAGCGTTTTAATGCACTTTCAATAAGCACTTCTTCAGATGTTACAGCAAGTTTTTTAGCAGAATTTAGAATTCCTCCGCCTTCTGCGGCAATTTCTTCGTACGTTTTACCCTGTATTCTCATAACAAATTCATTTTCACGACTTGAGGCAAAAACAATATGTGTATGTGAATCACACCATGTTGGTAAAACTAATTTTCCACTAGCATCTATTATTTCTTGAATGTTGTATTCGGATAAATCTGGAAACTTTTCCATTAAGCCAAAATTCTTAATGGTTTCATCTTCTATTAACATCCATGCATTTTCTAGGACATGTAGATTTTTTAATGTTGCGCCTAATATTTTCTTAGTATCAGAAGGTTGAATGCCAACTAATTGCTTTATGTTTTTTATTAATAGCATTTATAATCCTAATTCTTGTTGTAAATTTTCCCATTTTAACCATTCATTTTGCAATGTTTTTTGAAGTTCGGCATGTTTATAAAACAAAGCGTGATCTGAAGAATTTGTAGTGTTAATTTGTAATTCTATTTCTTTAATTTTTTGCTCTAGTTCTTCAATGTTTTTTTCTGTTTTTTGGATGGTATTTTTTATTTTCTTAGTATCCGGAGGCGAGTTTTGTATTTCGTCTTTTACTTCTTTAATTTCTTTAACTTTTGATATGGTTTTTGGAGTGTTATTTAGTTCAAAGCTTCTAAAATCATCAATTTTGTAATTATTTAAAAACTCCTGAATCCCACCGATATGTTCTTTTACTTTTCCATTTGAAAACTCAAAAGTTCTGTCGGTAAGTCCCTCTAAAAAACTTCTATCATGTGATACCACTATAATAGTGCCATTATATTTAATTAATGCTCTTTTTAATACTTCTTTCGAGGCAATATCCAAGTGGTTGGTAGGCTCGTCTAATACCAATAAATTATTTTCTTGTAAAAGCAATTGTGCTAATGCTAATCTGGATTTTTCACCTCCAGAAAGCACCTTTACTTTTTTATCAATATCTTCTTCTCCAAATAAAAATGCTCCTAACAAGGCTCTTTTTCTATGTTCTTTGCTCCATTCGTCTTTGGCAATATCATCAATAGTTTGAAGTACTGTTTTATTTTCATCCAATTCTTTTTCTTGTTGCTGAGCATAATATCCTAAACTAACATTATAACCCATGGTTAATTCACCTGAATAATTTTCTTTTTGGGCAATTAGTTTAACCATGGTTGTTTTTCCTTGTCCATTTTTTCCAACAAAGGCTACTTTTTCTCCTCTACGAATGGTAAAGGTAACATCTGAAAATATTTTTTTTTCTCCGTAATTTTTACCCAC
>CAZEIM010000062.1:9864-10802 GCA_964512145.1 uncultured Flavobacteriales bacterium | reverse complement strand
TATAGGGGCTTTAATGGATTATACATACGATGGCTTGTTTGTGGGTAGATCAGAAGTTACGGGATTTTTGTCTCAACAGTTTGTCGAAACTATGGGCGCATTTAAAATAAAAACACCTTTAGGTCAATCAAACGATTGGATAAGTTCAATAAACACTAAAGTAGACATGCCTTTTAATAAAAATATAGGATTATTTTTTGATGCAGGGGTGAGTTCATATTTAGATGTATTATATAATGGAGGAGCGTATATAAAATTATTAAGAGGAATGAGCGAGGTATACATCCCATTTATTTTTTCAAATAATATTAAAGATGTACCCTCTTTTGAAAATCAAAAATTTGTTGAAAGAATTCGGTTTACACTTAATATCGACTTTTTTAAATTATATTCTTTTTTTAAGGAGCAGGGATAATGAGTCATAGGCAAAACATATACTTTGCATCTGATTTTCATTTAGGAGTTCCAAGCTACGATAAAAGCAGGGTAAGGGAACAAAAAATAGTACAATGGCTTGATAGCATTAAAAACGATGCAATAGAAATCTTTTTATTAGGCGATTTATTTGATTTTTGGTTTGAATATAAACATGTTGTTCCAAAAGGATATGTTCGTTTATTGGGTAAAATTGCAGAGTTGTCTGATGCGGGTATACCTATTCATGTTTTTACCGGAAATCATGATATGTGGATGTACGATTATTTACCTAAAGAATTAGGCATAAACCTGCATAAAGAACCTATACAAAGGAAATTCTCAGGTAAAACATTTTTTATAGGACATGGAGATGGTTTAGGTCCGGGAGATCATGGGTATAAGTTCATAAAAAGGATTTTCTCAAATCCGTTTAGTCGGTGGTTGTTTTCAAAAATGCATCCGTATTTTGGTATAGGATTGGCAAATTTTTGGTCGGGGAAAAGCAGGAAAGCTCACTATGA
>CAZEIM010000062.1:0-9854 GCA_964512145.1 uncultured Flavobacteriales bacterium | reverse complement strand
CAAAATAAGAAAAAGATATGCAGTATTTAGGCGATGAGGTAGAGTTTTTAGTGCAATTTTGTAAAACGCATCAACAAGAACATCGTATTGATTATTATGTTTTTGGTCACCGTCATTTGCCCATAGAAAAAAAAATTGAAAACAGTATTTATTTTAATTTGGGAGACTGGATTAGTTATAATACCTATTTGCAATTTAATTGCGAAAATCAAACCATAGGATTAAAATCATGGGTTTAATTACCCATATAAAATTTGAAATTATTAATTTTTATCACAAATTTGCATTTGTGGCTTGAGTTCAACTCTTAATGGCTAATTTTTAGAAAAAAAACTCTAGTATTGTAAATTCAAAAAAACAGAAAATTATGAAAACAATAACAACTTTAACAGCCTGCTTATTAGCAATAACAACACTCCAAACCCAAGATTTTGAATGGGCAAGAGCGTTCGGGGGTAATGATTGGGATTACGGTAGATCTATTACGGTAGATGCCTCCGGAAATGTATATACTACAGGGCATTTTTACGGGACT
Source organism: uncultured Flavobacteriales bacterium (assembly GCA_964512145.1). GTDB lineage: Bacteria > Bacteroidota > Bacteroidia > Flavobacteriales_G > JALEGO01 > CAYOHR01. The sequence goes on along the minus strand of CAZEIM010000062.1, from coordinate 9,319 downwards.
GCAGATTTTGATTCCGGAGCCGGAACTTTTAACCTGAGTGCTGTAGGAAGTGCAGATATTTTCGTTCAGAAAATGGACAGCTCCGGTAATTTCCTGTGGGCAAAGACGTTCGGGGGAACAAATGATGATAGAGCTCACTCTATCACGGTAGATGCCTCCGGAAATGTATATACCACAGGGTATTTTTACGGAACGGTAGATTTTGATCCAGGAGCAGGAATAACCAACCTGAGTGCTGTAGGAAGTGAAGATGTTTTCGTTCAGAAAATGGATGCCTCCGGTAATTTCCTGTGGGCAAAAACGTTCGGGGGTAATAATGCTGATTTTGGTTACTCTATAACTATAGATGCATCTGGAAATGTATATACCACAGGATATTTTGGATTGACTGTAGATTTTGACCCCGGAGCCGGAACAACCAACCTAAGTGCTATAGGAAGTTTGGATATTTTCGTTCAGAAAATTGACAGCTCCGGTAATTTTCTGTGGGCAAAAGCGTTCGGGGGTACTAATGCTGATTATGGTTACTCTATAATGATAGATGTATCGGGAAATGTATATACCACAGGGTATTTTGAGGGAACGGTAGATTTTGACCCGGGAGTAGGAACAGCTAACCTAAGCGCTGTAGGAAGTAGTGATGTTTTTATTCAGAAAATGGACAGCTCCGGTAATTTCCTGTGGGCAAAATCGTTCGGTGGTAATAATTATGATGAGGGTCGCTCTATCACGGTAGATGCCTCAGGAAATGTATACACCACAGGGTATTTTTACGGAACAGTAGATTTTGACCCCGGAGTTGGAACATCTAACCTGAGCGCTGTAGGAGGTAGCGATATTTTTGTTCAAAAAATGGACGCCTCCGGTAATTTCCTTTGGGCAAAAGCTTTTGGTGGTACTTCTTCCAGTGAAGCAGGTTACTCTATTACGGTAGATAACTCCGGAAATGTATATACCACAGGGTATTTTTGGGGAACGGTAGATTTTGACCCCGGAGTAGGAATAGCCAACCTAAATGCTGTAGCGGCTACGGATATTTTCGTTCATAAAATGGATGCCTCCGGTAATTTCCTGTGGGCAAAAGCGTTCGGGGGCTCTTCTGGTGATGCAGGTTACTCTATCACGGCAGATACCTCCGGAAATGTATATACCACAGGCTTTTTTGAGGGAACGGTAGATTTTGATCCTGGAGTTGGAACAGCTAACCTTAGTGCTGTAGGAGATTGGGATATTTTCGTTCACAAAATGAGTCAAGGCTTAATAACGGGCGTTTTTGAAATAGAAAATGGCATTCAAATTTTTGCTTATCCCAATCCAAGTAAAGGTTTGGTTCAAATCTCTTTTAAAGAGGTTTTGAATCATGTGGAAATTACCCTTACCGATTTGCAAGGAAAAGTGATATTCTCAAAGTACCTGAATGCTACTGCTAACGAACAAATACATATAGAAGGTCCTTCCGGTATGTGCTTTTTAAGTGTAAAAACACCCAACGGACAAAGTGTCGTAAAACTTATAAAACAATAAGGTTTGATAATTGGCGGGTGGTATTATGTATCATAACTTTATGTCCAATAAAATTGAGAAATTTTAAGAATACTTCATTCAAAATGCTTATAGAGTATTAGTTTTTTAAAGTATTCCTTAAATTAATTATAAAATATTTTTTGTACATTAAAAATATCATTCATTTTTTGTAAAATTAAAGATAATCTATACATTTGCATTCCTTTTTCATTAGAAAAGAGGGCCCGTAGCTCAGCTGGTTAGAGCACCTGACTCATAATCAGGGGGTCCCTGGTTCGAGCCCAGGCGGGCCCACCAAAAAGAGGCCGAAGGCCTCTTTTTTATTTATGCTCATTAATCTTTAATTTGATAATTCATATATTTATATCATGGAAGAAACAAAAGCACATAATTTTTTAGAAGAAATAATTTTAGAAGACTTAAATTCAGGCAAACATAAAGAAATAATAACGCGTTTTCCTCCCGAACCAAACGGATATTTGCATATTGGACATGCAACATCTATATGTTTAAATTTTGGATTAGCTGAAAAATTTGGTGGAAAAACCAATTTACGTTTTGATGATACCAATCCAAGTAAAGAAAGTCAGGAATTTGTAGATAGCATAAAAGCAGATGTTCAATGGCTTGGATTTACTTGGAATAAAGAATTGTATGCTTCTGATTATTTTAATCAATTATATGAGTGGGCAGTTTTTTTAATTAAACAAGGCAAGGCATATGTTGATGATTCTACGTCAGAAGAAATAGCAGCTATGAAGGGCACTCCAACTGAGCCGGGCATAAATAGTCCTTACAGAAATAGAACCATAGAGGAAAACTTACATTTATTTGAAGAAATGAAAAATGGGGTACACCCTGAAGGAAGTAAGGTGCTTCGAGCAAAAATTGATATGGCTTCTTCAAATATGCATTTAAGAGACCCGCTTATGTATCGAATTAAATTTGCTCATCATCATAGAACAGGAAATACTTGGTGTATTTTTCCTATTTATGATTGGGCACATGGGCAAAGCGACTCTATTGAAAAAATAACACATTCTATTTGTACCATGGAGTTTGAAGTACATAGACCTTTGTATGAATGGTTTATTGAGCAATTATCCATATTTCCTAGTAAACAGTATGAGTTTGCCCGAAGAAATATTACATATACTGTAATGAGTAAAAGAAAACTTTTGCAATTGGTTGAAGAAAAAATTGTTGATGGATGGGACGATCCTCGTATGCCTACCATATCCGGATTAAGGCGAAGAGGATATACGCCTGAATCAATACGAAATTTTTGCGATAGAATTGGTGTAGGCAGAAGAGAAAATGCCGTTGATATGGCTCAACTAGAGTTTAGTGTTAGAGATCATTTAAATAAAATCGCTCAGCGAGCTATGGTAGTCATTCATCCAATAAAAGTGACTATTTTAAATTATCCCGAAAACAAAACAGAAAATTTAGAAGCCATTAATAATCCTGAAAATCCCGAGGCAGGAACTAGAAAAGTATCATTCAGCAAAAATTTATACATTGAGCAGTCAGATTTTATGGAGAACCCACCTAAGGGCTATTTTAGATTATATCCCGGAGGTATTGTAAAGCTTAGATATGCTTATTATATTAAATGTGAAGAGGTTATTAAAAATTCAATAGGCGATATTATGGAACTGAGATGTACTTATATTGAAGACCCTAGTTTTAATCATACTCCAGAGGCTAAAAAAGTGAAAGGAATAATTCATTGGGTAGATGCTAATAATAGTACAGATGTAGAAGTGCGTTTATACGACCGATTATTTACGGTAGAAGACCCTTCGGCAGAAGAAAACGAACATACCTCGTTTTTAAGCTTTATAAATCCTAATTCTTTAGTTATACATTCATCTGCGAAGGCGGAGGCATTTCTAAAAAATGCCAACGTTCAAGATCGCTTTCAATTTGAGCGCTTGGGATATTTTTGTGTAGATAAATATAGTACTACAAATAGGCTAGTTTTTAATAGAACTGTAACTTTAAAAGATACCTGGGCAAAAATGGTTCAAAAAAATGGGTAACATTGAGCTTAAAAATTTAAAATTTTGGGCTCAACATGGAGTTAGTCCTTTAGAACAAAAAACAGGAAACTTTTTTTTAGTTTCTGTGGTATTAACTTGTGATTTAGAACGTGCGTCAATATCGGATCAATTAGAAGATACCATTAATTATGTGAAAGTATATGAATTAATTGAGCAAGAGATGAAAATCCCATCAAAACTACTAGAGCATGTTGCGGAAAGAATTAAATGTAAAATTCATTCACATTTTTCTCAAGTTAGTCATATTCGAATAAAAATCACAAAGTTAAATGCACCGGTAAAAGGTTTAAGCCATGTTAGTGTTGAATTGTAATGTTTTACATTGCTTCAAAAAACATATACTATAAAATCTCAGAAATCATAATAAAAAAATAATCTTAGTCATTTTGTTTTAAGAGAAATTGCACTTAGCTTCGCACAAATTATTTTCCGTATGAATATTGCGGTATTATCCAGAAACCCTAAACTTTTTTCAACACACCGCATTATTGAAGCGGGTCAAAAAAGAGGTCACACGATGCGTGTAATAAATTACGCATTATGCGATATAGTTATTGAGAAAAAGAAACCCTCTATATTTTATAAAGGAGAAAAAATAGAAGATATTGATGCGGTAATTCCTCGTATTGGTGCTTCATATACTTTTTATGGAACGGCTGTGGTTAGACAATTTGAAATGAAAGGAGTATTTACTACCATTGAATCTCAAGCCTTAATGAGGTCTAGAGATAAATTACGAAGTTTACAAATACTCTCCAGGGCTGGATTGGGTTTGCCTAAAACGGTGTTTACTAATTATTCAAAAGATGTAAAAAGTATTGTAGATGTAGTTGGGTCCCCGTGTATTATTAAAGTTTTAGAAGGTACTCAAGGATTAGGTGTAGTATTAGCCGAAAATAAAAAAGCAGCTATTTCAGTTATTGAAGCATTTCATGGTTTAAAACAACGGGTAATAGTGCAAGAATTTATTGAGGAAGCCAAGGGAACTGATGTAAGAGCATTTGTAGTTGATGGTAGGGTAGTAGGAGCTATGAAACGAACCGCAAAAGAAGGGGAGTTTCGCTCCAATTTACACCGAGGAGGAACGGCTGAAATTATTGAACTTACAACCGAAGAAGAAATTGCTGCATTAAAAGCGGCTAAAAGTCTTGGTTTAGGTGTAGCGGGAGTTGATATGCTACAATCAAAAAGAGGCCCATTAATTTTAGAGGTAAATTCTTCGCCCGGGCTGGAAGGTATTGAAAAAGCTACAGAAAAAGATATTGCCGGAGAAATTATTAAATATATTGAAAGACATATATAACTAATTTTAGCTGTAATTTATTAATTAAATTAGGTTAAATTCTTTTTAAATATTCATTCAACCTTCCTAATTTCTCATTGTGGCTAAAAATCATACCTTTGCAAAAATAAATTTCTTTTATGATACATGTATCCAATGAAATCGGAACCTTGCGTAAAATACTAATACACAGTCCGGATAAAGGAATTGGAAAAATTGCCCCCAGTATGAAAGACGATCTTTTATACGATGATATTGTTTACTTAGAAAAAATGCGTGAAGAATATGGTGAATATATTATGGTTTTACTGTGGATGCTAGATCCTGAAAAAGCAAAAAATATTTCAGACCATACCGATACCTCTGCTTTTTTAAATACCGCTTTATCGTCTTACCACGATTCAGACAAAGTTTTAGATGTGGAATTTTTATTAGCTACCATTCTAAAGCACGAACACCTTAGAAATCACATAGTTGCGTCAATTTCTGCTATTGAAGAGCTAGATACACGCACCCAAACTCTTTTGCTAAAGCAAGATGCATCAAAACTTGCCAATGTACTTATAAGTGGTGTTATAGAAGAAAGAGGAGTTGAACGTTTTTTATTTGCTCCGGTTCCAAACTTAATTTTTACACGCGATATTGGAATTGTTATAAATGATCATTTTTTATTAGGGAAACCTTATGAGCAAGCCAGATTAAGGGAGGCTGTATTGTCAAAATATATTGCTTATTATCATTTATTTAATCAACAATCTCATCCGGAAATATTTCAAATTTCTGATAAGGTAATAGAAATACCGGAAAATGAAATTTTTATGCTCACTCAAGAGCAAAGTGAGCAAGAGAGTGTTGTTTCTATCGAAGGAGGAGATGTTATGATGATTAGCCCCAGACATCTTATTGTAGGAGCTAGTGAACGCACTACAGTAACGGCTATTGATAGGCTTATAAATAAGTTGTTTGACAAAAATATTGTAGATAAAGTGAGTGTGGTTAAAATTCCAAGAAAACGCGCCTACATGCACATTGATACCATTTTTACTCAAATAAAAAGAAATCTTTGGGTATATTTTAATCCCTTATCAGTACAACAGGTTGCGTATCAGGAAGAAAGATACGACTTTTCAAGCAATATTTTAATGAAGTCAGAAGAGGATCCGGTAGTTAAAGTAACTCAGTTTTACAGAATTCCGGATAAGGATGGAGATTATCAATATAAAACCAAAACATTGGAGTCGGTTGAGCATTTATTTGAAGATGTGTCTAAAAACGATTTTGGGATGCCAAATTGTGAAATAATTTATTGTGGTGGAGGTATATTCCCTTATAACGAAAGAGAACAATGGACAGATGCTTGTAATTATCTAGTATTAAAAGAAGGTGTAGCCATTGGTTTTGATAGAAATATTAAAACGATTGAAGAATTTAAGAAAAAAGGTTTTCAAATTATTAAAGCATCTGATTTTATAAAAAAAATGTCTTCAGGTAACAAGTTAGAGGATGTTTTAAATAAAGATACCCTTATAACTCTTCAAAGTGCAGAATTATCAAGAGCAAGAGGTGGAACTCATTGTATGAGTATGCCCTTATTTAGAGATGATATTTAATTCTTTTTTTATGAATAAGCAAAATACATCTACCTTACTCATGATTCGTCCGGTAGCTTTTCATTACAATGAACAAACGGCCATAGATAATCACTATCAGCAAAAACCGGATATAGAAAACATGCAGCAAACACAAGAAAAAGCACTAAACGAATTTAATGCCTTTATTATAAAATTAAGGGAAGCAAGCGTTGAGGTTATAGATGTTTTAGATACCCCAAATCCACATACGCCCGACTCTATTTTTCCTAATAACTGGATTTCATTTCATCATGAAATTCCTTACGATGTTATTTTATATCCTATGCTAGCTCCTAATAGAAGATTAGAGAGAAGAATGGATGTAATTAAGCACATTTACCCGTTAAATAATATAAAAATCCTAGACCTTACGTATTTTGAGAAAGAGAATAAGTTTTTAGAGGGAACCGGCAGCATGGTTTTAGATAGGGAACATTTAATAGCATATGCTTCTATTTCTCAGCGAACTCATGTTGAAGTACTTCATGAGTTTTGTGAGCGAACAGGATATAAACCGGTAACATTTCACAGCAGTCAACAAACCAACAATGGTTTAAAGCCAATTTACCATACCAATGTAATGATGTCTGTTGGGAAAAATATAGCCGTTGTTTGTTTTGATGTAATAAGAGATTCTGAAGAAAAAAATAATTTACGTGCGTCATTAATAAATACAGGAAAAACGATCGTAGAAATTTCTGAAAATCAAGTAAACGCATTTGCCGGAAATATGTTGGAAGTAGTTAACAAAATGGGACAACCCATATTTGTGATGTCAGAAAACGCATATCATTCTTTATCTAAAACTCAACTTCAAAAAATACAAAAACACACTCAAATATTGTTTCATGATATACAAACTATTGAACTCCAAGGAGGAGGAAGTGCCCGTTGTATGATGTGTGAAGTTTTTAAAAAATAGTATGATTTATTTATCTTTTAAACAAAAACTTTTTCAAGCTATATCTGAATTGTATACGTTCACCTTACATGAATCGGATATACAATTACAGAAAACAAGAAAAGAATTTGAAGGCGATATTACATTAGTGGTTTTTCCACTTTTAAAAATATCTAAAAAAAATCCCGAACAAACAGCACAGGAAATTGGAGAATATTTATCTAATAATATTCAAGAATGTAAGTCATTTAATGTAGTAAAAGGTTTTTTAAATATTACGTTACAAGATGCCTTTTTTTTAAAGCAATTTGAACAAATAATCTTGAATGAAAAATATGGTATGCAACCTACAAGTTCAGAAATGGTAATGGTTGAATATGCTTCCCCTAATACGAATAAACCTCTGCATTTAGGTCATGTACGCAATATTTTACTGGGATTTTCAATTTCAAAAATTATGGAATCATGCGGTAAACAAGTTATAAAAACTCAAATTATTAATGATCGAGGTGTGCATATTTGTAAATCCATGTTAGCATGGAAGAAGTGGGGAAATGGAGAAACTCCTGATTCTTCAGGAATGAAAGGCGATCATTTAGTGGGTAAATATTATGTGTTATTTGGTCATAAAAATCAAGAACAAATTAACGAATTAACAAATCAAGGATTACCCAAAGAACAGGTTGAAAATAATACTCCTTTAATGAAAGAAGTAAGGGATATGTTATTAAAATGGGAACAGGGAGATAAAGAAATTATACAACTATGGGAAACCATGAATTCTTGGGTTTATCATGGATTTAATAAAACCTACGACAGATTGGGGGTTAATTTCGATAAAAATTACTATGAATCAGATACTTATATATATGGAAAACATATAGTTGAAGAAGGCTTACAAAAAGGTGTTTTTTACAAAAAAACAGATGGCTCTGTTTGGTGTGACTTAACACATGAAGGCTTGGATGAAAAACTATTGTTAAGAGCTGATGGAACATCGGTGTACATTACTCAAGATTTGGGAACAGCAGTACAAAGGTTTAATGATTACAATCATGTAAGCGCTCAAATATATACAGTGGGTAATGAACAAGATTATCATTTTAAAGTATTGTTTCTCTTACTGCAAAAGTTAGGATACGATTGGGCTAAAAAAAATCACCATTTATCTTATGGAATGATGGAACTTCCTTCGGGGAAAATGAAAACAAGGGAAGGTACTGTGGTAGATGCCGATGATTTAATGAACGAAATGTATCAAACCGCTAAACTTAAAACACAAGAATTAGGGAAGTTGGATGATATCCCAGAGAATCAAAAAGAGGAGTTGTATTGGAGTATTGGTTTGGCAGCATTAAAATATTTTATCCTAAAAGTAGATCCTAAAAAAAAGATGTTATTTAATCCCGAAGAATCCATCGACTTTAACGGACATACCGGGCCATTTATACAATATACTTATGCCCGTTGTTCTGCGATAAAAAGAAAATCAAAAGATATTTTGGGCAATGAAATGTATTCTTTACCCAAAAATTTATTATTAGAAGAAAAAAACTTACTTAAAATATTACTTGAACTACCTGAAAAAATTGAGGAATCGGCTGAAAATTATAATCCATCAATACTTGCTAACTACTTATACGATGTAGCCAAAACATATAATTATTTTTATCAATCTACCCCCATTTTACGCGAGGAAGATAAAAATAAACAGCATTTAAGAATTTGCTTAAGCACCAAAACAGCTCAAGTATTAAAATATGGACTTAATTTATTGGGAATTGAGGCTCCCGAAAGAATGTGATTGATTCCGCATTACTTTTTCATACTATAATCTCATCCTACCTCAACAGTTCAAAACTTCCCTTTACAAAGAACTCTTGTAAATCCATACCTTGACCGTTAAGAATGTAGA
>CAZEIM010000061.1:0-11337 GCA_964512145.1 uncultured Flavobacteriales bacterium | reverse complement strand
GTGGTGTGAGAGGCGCACCCTAATATATCAATGGTTAGGGCCGTCTACTCGATTGGTAGCAGGCGATATTATTGAGTTTCTATAGCATCTCCAAACTGAGCAATTCTTTTTCCAGATTCGAAATCAAATAATTGCACATATTTCCCATAAGACTCGTTTCCTTCCATAATTAATTTATTTTTAAATAAACTCAAGGTGACCTTATTTGAATATTCAGAATGGCCCACATTTAATTGTAGTACATCTGCTTTCCACTTTATTTTTCCAGAAAATAAATTAAAACAATATAAACTAGATCCAGTTGCTATAGGATGATAATTTGCAATATAAAGCAGGTTGTTTCTTTGAATCATTTCACAACCTTTGTCTAAATTATCAGCATAAAGTTTATATTTTTTCTTATCTATCATTTGTACTTCTGCATGACTTTTTGTTATAGTTATAAATCCAGCAAGATTTTCTTCTTTTTCATCATAAATGATGCCGTGAGCTGTTTCATCAAATTCAATAGTAGAGAAATCATTCATCGAAAAAACAATGGTTTTATGTTTTGTAACTGACCATAAATGCGAAGAAAATATTATTTGAGAAGCTGTTAAACTATGGATATTCAAATACGAATTATGATGATTGGTGTTAGGTTCAGGATGATCTATAAAAGTATGCTCAATTTCTTTTCTCATCACTTCATCTCCATTAGAATTGTATTTACAAATCAAATAGTGAGTTGTATACTCGTCTTTCATAAGCATAATTAGATGCCCTTTAAATGGCAAAAGTTGAAAGGTGTAAGAATGTACTTCAGGCAAAGGATTTTCTATTGGTAAATTAATCGCTTTGATTATTCTATTATTCTTATGAATAAGCAATTTGTATTCTTTCTTTTGTTTATCATTTAATATACTAAACATTGCCCCATCGATATAAACACTATCAGAAATCAAATTTTTAAAACGATGTGCAAATTTTGAACATTTTTTAAAGTCTGTACTAGGAATTTCATTCATTTTATCAAGAAAGGAATTTTTATCTAATTGAATGAATCCATTGCTAAAAGAATAATAGGCACTACAGTCATCAAAAATTTCTTGTTTCAATGGTTCAATTTTTTTATTTCCATTCACAAAAGAGATAAATAGAATTAGAGTCAAAAATAAAACAAACAGTACTTTTCGCATTTGATCAGATTTGAGTAAAGCTTGCTACCAACGAATTAAGAATAGTGCATGTGCGATATAGAAAGCACTAAACGATTCATTTTATTAAACTTTAATTTAGCTTTAACTCTCCTATTATAAGCACTATTTAGCATATGCATTATTCGATGTTGGGTTTAGTTTTTTATTTTCCAAAACTTTTTTCTGTTACCATTTTAATAATCGTTTCAATATCTCGAAGGTTATTTGTAGAGCCTTCGGCGTTATATTTATCTTTTATTTTATATAAAACACCTAAATATTTATCAAAAATATCCTTTTTTACAATTGGGTGCTCAACCACCTTATAAAGCGATCCTAAAAGCCAGGATTGAAAATAAAGCTCACATCCGGTTAAAATATTAAAAAAACCTAATGCCATTGACTCATTCCATTCTTTTATTTCCGTTAAAGCCGTAATAAGAGAATATTGAGCTAAGTTTATTGAGTTAAACCATTCAGACATTTCTTCAAAGAAATCAGCATCTTTTTCTTTATTATTTTCTCTCAAATATTCCGAAATTTTATTAGAAGCAGTGTGTGACATAAGATAACCAGAATGAGAAGGATATATAAAACCATTTACATTATAGGTTCCTTGTCCTAATCCATCTATGAAGATTGCAATGCCTTTAAGATGATAGTTTACATTTTCATCAGAAAAAAGAGATGAATAATTTGGAAGAATATCAACATATTCTTGTAAAGTTCTTATATAGTCATCATGCTCTGCCCATTTTTCAATAACCATAACTGTACACAATCTTTCTATGATTTCTTGATCCAAGTCAACATCAGCTAATTCACCGGATCTAATGTGTTCTAAAAATAAATCTGGTGCTTTCAAATATTCAGAGAAAGAGTTTCCTATTAATAATTCAATAATCTGACTTTTCATTAAGTGTAACTAAATTAAACCCAACGTATCAAATATAACAAACGATGCTTTGTTCCTTAAAAGCACCTAAACTCAAAATTAGTGATTTTAACTTGCCTAAAGTATTATTTTGAAAACTTTTCTGAAAACTAAAATAATGCTTTGGGCAAGTGTTACTAAATGTGATGGAGCAAGCATAGAGAATGCATTGTTTGTTATATAGTGTTAGCGGTTTGTGCTTAAAATTGATTTGATCTATAAAATCTTAAACTATCTACTTTTCTTGTTTCTATTAGTCCATTTACAAGAATCTTGCTTTCATATGAAACAGAATCAATAATAGAAGGTCTTGCAATAGAATCAGGAATATAGAATTCTGTCAAACTATATGATTTAATTACATTATCATTTAAAAAGGAATGTCGAATAGGGCAATATTCTAGCATAGAATCTAATTCAATAGGCCCTGCACAAAATCCTCCATTTAATCTGTAGTAAGAAATTGGTGTAAATGTTTGGTCAAGTAAAATGTAAAATAAAGCTGAATAATCACCTCCACTAACCCAAACAGTAATTGGCACGAAAGATCCTATTTTTCTTTGAACAGATATGAATCTTGCCTCCATATTATTCATAATATAATTTTCATTAGTCATTTTCAAGTCAGAAATAACCATAGGAACTATAAGCTTTTTCTTTTGATTTGAGTCCAACTTTACGAATAAATCTTCATTTAATGAATCAGTGAAAAATGTATTTTTAATATTATTAAGAGTAAATAAACTATCAGGCAATTGAAAAATATCCTGATTATAATCTCTATCTGTTTGATGTGAGCATGCAAATGAAAATAATACAAGAAATAAAATTAAAATTTGGCGAAACATTTTCAATGGAAGATAAAAAGCATAACCGCTAACATGTTTATATCACCATTGGTGATATTTTCCTTATATACCTCTGGTTGATTATTTGCCAAATATACATAAATTTTTAAAAAAGGCACCCAATCGGTATTAACCGATTATATCCGTTTATAACCGATTAAAACATTTATAATCGGAAAAATTAAATCTCAGGTTCTTAGGTTTAAAAGAAATTAGGGTATAACAGAATATATTTCCGAAGCCTTTTTTCTGCTCATGGCGTTAAAATGCCACCATTCACTGGTAATTCCGGTAAAACCTGCCTCCAACATTACGGTTCTTAATATAGCTCGGTTGTGTATATGTTGCTCAGTAATTTTGCCTTGTGCTAACATGAATAATTCTTTTTTAGGCTCCGATTCTTCTCCCAAGTAATCGAAAACGCTTCCCATATCCAATAATTGCTCATGAAGTACATCATAAATGCTTACATCTATAGAAGTGCCGTAATTATGCCCCGAAATTTGATCTGGCTTCATAATGTATTTCGATTTTACAGAACGAGGCAATTTCACACTATCCCAAAGTATTTTTTGAACCGAATGAGGTCGGGCTGCATCAAAAATAATAAGCGTATAATAGGGATATTTCGCCTGAAGCAGTTGCTGTGCTTTTTTTAATTTTTCGGCTACTTCTAAAGGCATATAAGCTCTGCTCAATCCATCATACATTTTTACGTTTAATATATTATCTCGGGTATTGTATTTTAAATCAACCATAATACTAGAATCAATGGTATGGATATTTATCAATCCAGCTTGTATCATTTGTTTTTCCATAAATCCAGTGTCCTGTATTACCAAGGAGTCTCTGTTAAAAGTTAAATTTGTTGTATCTTGAATGGACTTTAATACTTCAGTATTCTCCTGATTATTTTCAAACTCTTTTTGATTAGATTTTATACATGTGCATGCCCCAACCAATAATACTAGGGCATAAAACATGAAATAGCCAATAAAGGATTTATTTTTTGTAAGCATTATCTTAATAATGTAACGCTGCCTTTTTTAACGATATTATGTATATGAATAATGTAATAGTACACTCCTTCGGAAGCCGGCTCCCCATCAAAGCTTCTTCCGTCCCATGCAATACTATAATTCGAGTAATATATTAAATTTCCCCACCGATTATATATATATAAATCTGAACAGGCATTTAAATAATCTATGTTTGCAATATTAAACCAATCGTTTACCCCATCTCCATTGGGGGTAAAAATATTTTGTATATCCATAGAAATATAATTTTCCATAGATTCCAGAGTTAGTTTTTTTTGTAAGGTATCTGTACATAACGAATCTTGTGAGTATGCTATAAGACTAACCAAAATGTTTTGGTTATAATTACTCGTGTAGGATATATCATAGTCATCTGAATACCATTTTTCATGTATGTACCATGAGTATGTTTCGGCTTTGGATTGATTTATGGATGTTATATTTATTTCATTACAATATAGATGTACTTCTATATCATACATATTTAATACATTAGGAATTACTCGTATTAAAACAGTATCTTTTAGTATACATTGGTTTGAATCTTTTGATTCAACAAAAAATTGTGAATTTTCCTGTCCAAAAAATAAGGGATTTGATGATAAACTGTCGCTTAATCCTTGTGAGGAAGACCATATATAGGCTTGTCCACCGCTTACACTTAATTCTATAGTATCGCCAACACATATAATGGAATCGTAAACAACAGATAATGAGGTTAAAGGAAAAACATTAACCCAAATACTATCATAACCATAACAGTGGTTACTATCTAAATATTCAATGGTAAAAGTTTGTGGTATAGTATTAAAAATATATAGAGAATTTGAGTCGAACAAATGAATATACTCTACTGGCTGCCAATGGTAACTCAAAGCTCCAGTAAAAACAATTAAACCGGAGTCCTTAGCGCATTTAACAGAATCATATACTATATGAACGGAATCTGGAATTAATAGTTTAATCAATAGGGTATCGGCAGAAATACAACCACTGTTATCGGTACTTTGTACTACAAAAAAAGTTTCTTGCGTAGGAATGGCGTATGGATTATGGATGGTACTATCTGATGTTAAAGAACCCGGGGTCCAAGTTACTTGCACGCCCAAAGGAGCAGTAGGAAACAATATGTTACCGCCTAAAATAATAGTATCTCCCATACAAATGGAGGTATCGGAACCTGCATTAAGCAAAGCGGCATTTTTAATTTGAATTTGTTTACGTAGGGTATCACTATAACAATCATATGAATTTTTAACCACACATGAAATCATTCCGGTTGAATCATTTGTCCATTGCACTGTAATAAAATGTTGGGTAGAGTCTAGCACATAATTTCCTCCCACAACATCCCAATAATACAATGCATTAGGAATACTATCTATGGAATAAGTAACATAGTTTTGAAATCTACAAACTTCAGAAGGGCCATATATACTATCGTTAGAAACTACCGGGGAAACATATAGTTGAAATCCATAAATATTTTTTTTGTTAGGACAACCGTTATCCACCGCTTCAATATAGTAAATGTATGGAGTTTGGGATGCTTGATGGCATTCGGTTTTCCAACAAACTACATTTTCTATAGGCGGTATATCGTAAAGCATGGGTTGATAAGTGGCTGGAGGAGAAAATAAGAGGGAGTTAAATATATCTCCATAGGTAAATAATTTTAAACTGTCGTCCAAAGGATTGGAGTCGTTATTGGAGTCGTTAAAATATGATGTAATACATAAGCTATCACCAACTTGTATTTGGTAAGAGGTGGGGATGCCTGAAACCAATACTGGGTTTGGGTTTGGGGGACAAACTAAGGCTAGTAATTGCATGTCTCTTCGAGAAATGGAAATTAAATTTCCATCTCTGTATTCTCTAATTTCAACGGTCGTAACATAGTTTCCTTGAGTGTTTACAAAAAACTTAGAAATACCGGTTGCAGTATCTAATTGAATTGATCCATAAGGGCCAAATGGATTAGAACTTCCAAAGCCACCGCTGGACCATATAACTTCAGGAACGGGAAATAAAATACTATCTGCAGGAGTTGGAAACACACTAAAAATGCCTGAATAACCAGCAAAAGGGGTTACATAAGAAAATACCAATGAATCACCATCTTTATCCGTAGCAGAGTTTAAAATGGTTAAGGTGTCATTGGTACATATAAAAGGCAGGGGTTTTGTAGAAAACTCCGGAGAGTTATTCGGAACAACAGGGGAGGGAATAAATGTATAAAATCCCATGCCATATGCTCCCGGATCAAAAAGGTTAATGATATCTGCATTTCGGCAACATCGATTAAAAAATACATGAAAACCTTTACTGGTATCCCCCATATTATTTAGTAATGGCAACGATATAGTATCGTTGTATATACCTTCGTATATACAAGTTCCGGAACCAACGGTACAACCGGGAGGTAAGTCGGGGGTTATTTGAACAGCCGAATCTAAAATAACGTATCGGGTAAGTGCTCTTTTTTTGTATCCTACACCGCTTTCCGTTTCGTGATATATTCCTAAAATAACATAAAATTCGGGATATGGAATTTGTGAGTTAGCATCGCAATTGGTATAGGTTTTAACGGTAATGGAGTAGTTGTATATTCCACTTCCTGCAAATGTTTCTCCTAAATATTCATACGAAATCGTTCCACCCATTAAATGAGTAGAAAAAATGGGTTGTTTCCAAATTAAAAAAATACAAACAAGAATTATTTTATACGTTATTTGCATTAAATATATCCGGCCATTTTATAGGTAATGTAACCAATTATTTCATGTAAAAACTGCCTCCATACAAATATAGCATGCATATCTGGAACAAAAAGTGTTTCAAAATTATATCTTCTGCCAAAGGCTATTCTATCAACCGGGTAAGGACTCGATAAAATTTTTACCTTATTAAAACATCCTTTTGCTCTTTTCATATGATTGGCCGATGTAATTAATAAGAATTTTTCTTCTTGCCATTGTAAACTATCAATCATTTGTTTGGTGTATTTTGCATTTTCTCTGGTATTTCTAGATTTTGATTCAATAATTACATCTTGCATTGGAAATTGAATGCTTTGTAAGTATTCGTATATAAAAACGGCCTCTTTTTGACTGGTATCGGTTAACATGCCGGATCCTCCTGAAATAATGATTTTTTCTATTTTCTTTTCATGATAAAGTTTTAAGGCTTGCATTAAACGATCGGTACCATTTTTAAATATTACATTGCCCGATTCCTTATCTTTATAGCACATACCTCCTAATACAATGCCTGCTTTAAATGTAGTGTTTTCCTCAATCACTCGAGGTTTAAATTCCCATATTCTGGCAAATTCGTTTGATAAAAAAGGGTTTGAAATAACAAACAAAACTCCTAAAGCCCATTTAAGTAAGCGAATTTTTCTTCTTTGATCTTTAATAACAATTCCTACAATAAGAACAAAAAAAACCCAACTTAAAGGTTCTAAAAAGAAATGTAAAATTTTTGAGAATATAAAAAACATGAAATTATTAAAACTTGACAAAAATAATTTTTATGTGCTGTAAAACAAACTTTATCCATTATGTTTCTGAAATTGAAATTTTTATTTTAAAAGTGTAACCCTAAGCAACTTTTTTCGGTTTAACAACAAAATTGAAATTTATGAAAAAAGTGTTATTTTTTGCCTTGCTTTTATCTTTTAAAACAAATATGTATTCACAAGTATGCGTAAACTTAAAGCCAGATATATTAACCACTAGCGCCAGTCTTACCACGCATACGTTATCTAATAACATCAGTATACAAAATAATGGAACTTGTGCCACTACTACGGGTTTTAAAATAGGATTATATTTTTCAGCTGTTTATATATTTGATGTAAGTGATTATTTAATTGGTAAATACGATGTTACAAATACCATTGATTCTTCTGAAATTAAAAGTTATGTTTATTCTGAAAACTTATCTAATAAGTTTATTCCATCTGGAACGTATTACTTAGTAGTTCGAATTGATTCTGAAAACGATATTGTTGAGACAAGTGAAGGGGATAATATAATTTACATTCCAGGATATAACTACATTGGTTCTGTAAATGTTAGTGTTGGGGATGTTTTAGAAAATGAATGGTTAAAGATATTTCCTAATCCTGTGTCTAACGAACTATTTTTTACAGATCATACAGAAAGTTTTAGTATAATTATAAAAGATATTCAAGGTAGAGAGGTCATTAAATCACAAATGAATCATAATCAATCTAGTATTAATGTTTCAAATATTGACTCTGGGGTATATATTTTGTATGTTTTGGATGAAAAAAGTCATGTTGTGCAAACAAAAAAAATCATAAAAAACTAAAATTATTTTTTTGATTAAGTAATTATTTATACTTTCACGACCCGTAATGATTAAATGTAAATATATATTTGTTACGGGAGGAGTAACATCATCGTTAGGGAAAGGAATTATTTCTGCCTCACTTGCTAAGCTATTACAAGCTAGGGGTTATAAGGTTACTATACAAAAACTAGATCCATACATCAATATTGATCCGGGAACACTTAATCCTTACGAACATGGTGAGTGTTATGTTACCGATGATGGAGCAGAAACCGATTTAGATTTAGGGCACTACGAGCGATTTTTAAACTCTCCCACGTCTCAAAACAACAACATTACTACCGGAAGAATTTACCAAAATGTTATTCAAAAAGAGCGAAGAGGAGATTACTTAGGTAAAACCGTACAGGTTATTCCGCATATTACCGATGAGATTAAAAGAAATATAAAATTATTGGGTAAAAACGGTAAGTATGATATCGTAATAACAGAAATAGGTGGAACCGTAGGTGATATAGAGTCTTTACCTTTTATAGAAGCTGTTCGACAACTTATGTGGGAAGTAAAAAAAGATGCTATTTCTATTCATTTAACATTAATCCCATACTTAAATGCTTCGGGGGAGTTAAAAACAAAACCCACTCAACACTCGGTAAAAACCTTATTAGAATATGGTATTCAACCCGATATTTTAGTTTGTAGAACAGAACATGCTTTAGGGAAAGATTTAAAAGAAAAGGTAGCCAGATTTTGTAATGTAGAGATAAATTCTGTAATTGAATCAATAGACGCTTCTACGATATATGATGTTCCATTACTAATGAAAAAGGAGAAGTTAGATTTAGTGGTGTTAGAAAAACTTGAGTTGAGTAAGAAAAATAAGCCTAATTTATCGCGTTGGGAAAATTTTTTATTTAAACTCAAAAATCCTAAAGATAGTGTTCAAATAGGATTAATAGGGAAGTATGTAGAATTAAAAGATGCTTATAAATCGATTGTTGAAGCTTTTATACATGCTGGTGCAGAAACACATACCAAAGTAAATATTGTTTGGATACACTCCGAGCAAATACATTCTAAAAATGTAGCTCAAAAATTAAAAAAACTTCAAGGCATTTTGGTAGCACCGGGTTTTGGTTCTAGAGGTATAGATGGTAAAATTGAGGCAATTCGCTTTGCCAGGGAAAATAAAATTCCTTTTTTAGGAATTTGTTTAGGGATGCAATGTGCTGTAATTGAATTTGCTCGCAATGTATTAGGTTGGAAAAATGCCAACTCAACCGAAATGGATGAAACAACCCCTTTTCCGGTTATTGATTTAATGAATAATCAAAAAAACGTTTCGGATAAAGGAGGAACTATGCGTTTAGGAGCGTATAGTTGTAAGTTAATGGATAAGTCATTAGCTATTCGTATTTACGAATCTGAATTTATATCTGAAAGACATCGACATAGGTACGAATTTAACAATGCTTATTTAAAAGATTTTCAAAAGAAAGGAATGATAGCCAGTGGAATAAACCCCAACCAACAATTGGTTGAAATGGTGGAGTTAGAGGATCATCCTTGGTTTGTAGGCGTTCAATTTCATCCCGAATATAAAAGTACTGTGGATAGTCCTCATCCTCTTTTTATTAGTTTTATTACAGCAGCTTCGGGCTTGAAGAAGTAAGGTAGGTTTTAAATCACATAAACACCAGAAATTTCTGGTGTTTATGTGAAAAGGTATTTATTTTAAGCTTTTAATAAATTTCATGGTATTTTGTTCTCCGTTTTCAAATGTAACCTGTAAAACATATACACCGGCAGGTAAATGTTGAATTTGAATAGCTTTATTCTCTTCTACGGTCGAATTATAAAATGATCTGCCATCTAAGGATAAAATTAAAGCGTTTGTTACCTTAACATGACTTGAAAAATTCAGGATGTCATGTGCTGGGTTAGGATAAACCGTAATTTCATTTAAAATAATTTGAGGATTATTTGAAGTAATAATTGTATCACAAGATTCTAAGCAAATATTTGATAAATAATTAGTGGGCTGGTTGGTAGAAAAAGAAGAGAAATCTCCAGAAATAGTAACATAATTAGAATCGTAGGTGAACGTATAATTTGCACCGCTGAATGTGAAAGGTGGAACAGAAACAGAAAATGTATCTTGATCTACGATAACATTTGATCCAATTAAATATGAATCAAAAGTAAGTTTTTTACAGGTAAAGGAAGAGTTAGAAACATCTATAATAATAGAGAAAGCAGGAGGAAGAGTTACATACCACATTCCATTATTTACAGTATCTAAAAAGTAACCGGCAGAAGATAAATTAGAGTCATTTTTAATGAGTTGAATATCTCCTTGTTGGGCTATAACACCACCAACCGGAGTTGTGTTAATCAAATCACCAAATTGAGATTCGGTGTATGCGTTAAAATCAAAGCAATTGCCTGTGGGTATGCTTGTGCAAGATTCTAAGCAAATATTTGATAAATAATTAGTAGGCTGGTTGGTAGAAAAAGAAGAGAAATCTCCGGAAATAGTAACATAATTAGAATCGTAGGTGAACGTATAATTTGCACCATTGAAAATAAAATTCGAACTATAAATAAATATAGTATCTTGATCTACTACAACATTTGAAAATATTAAACCTGAAGAAAAAGTAAGTTTTTTACAGGTAAAGGAGGAATTAGACACATCTATCATAATAGATAAAATATAAGGAGTTACATAAAACATTCCATTATTTACAGTATCTAAAAAGTAACCGGCAGAAGATAAATTAGAGTCATTTTTAATGAGTTGAATATCTCCTTGTTGGGCTATAACACCACCAACCGGAGTTGTGTTAATCAAATCACCAAATTGAGATTCGGTGTATGCGTTAAAATCAAAGCAATTGCCTGTGGGTATGCTTGTGCAAGATTCTAAGCAAATATTTGATAAATAATTAGTAGGCTGGTTGGTAGAAAAAGAAGAGAAATCTCCGGAAATAGTAACATAATTAGAATCGTAGGTG
>CAZEIM010000060.1:0-12924 GCA_964512145.1 uncultured Flavobacteriales bacterium | reverse complement strand
CCTTACTCGCTGAAATTATCACTTCTTAGTAGCGGGAACAGGACTCGAACCTGTGTCCGCCGTGGCGGATATGAGCTCACCTTACTCGCTGAAATTATCACTTCTTAGTAGCGGGAACAGGACTCGAACCTGTGTCCGCCGTGGCGGATATGAGCTCACCTTACTCGCTGAAATTATCACTTCTTAGTAGCGGGAACAGGACTCGAACCTGTGACCTTCGGGTTATGAGTTTAAAAACTCTTTTTAATTAAAAATTAAACCCTTGAAAATCAATAACCTAAATTATTATTTACCAGCTTAAAAAGTAAAAACGTTTACGGAATCGTTTACTTTATTATGATGCAAATTTATATAAAAAAATTAAAGCCACAACATAATTAGAATTAAATTTTAAAAAAGGTTAATTTGGCATTAAATCTATTTAATTCTTATATGTTTTTATTTGTAAATATTGTGACTTTAGTTATTGAAGAATCCCAAAAAAGGGTATGATTTCTTAATTCTTTTAATAGAATTATCAACTCCAATTACTATTTAACACAAAATAATAAAATATATTAATTCGGAAAAATGCATATTTTTTAAAAAAAACTCAAATTTCATTAAAATATACATTTTTTCTACAGCAACAGATTTATTGTGTTTTCATTTATTTGCAAAATGTTAAAATAGTCCCCCCGTAAAAATACTTGGTTGACTACGTAGAAATACCTAGTTCGAGAATCAGGTATTTTTACTCTTGTGGTACTATTTTAACAAACTTATTTTTGAGAAATTTTGTAAGGAAAATTAACAATGAAAAACAAACTTAACTTTATTATGTTAATCGGATTCTTTTCGATTACTAATTTAATTGCCCAAGATATACTTTGGGAACGCTCCTATGGTGGAAAACATGCTGAATTTTTGTATGATGCACAACCAACTGCTGATTATGGTTTCATACTAGCTGGAAGTTCTATCTCTAATAAGAATGGGAATAAATCTGAGGCTAGCAAAGGTAATCTAGATTATTGGATTTGGAAAATGGATGAAAAAGGCTCACCTGAATGGCAAAAAAGTTATGGAGGTAATGGTGTCGATTTACTCCAAAGTGTTAGGATAACTAGTGACGGAGGATTTATCTTAGCAGGAACTTCAAACTCTTCAGTTAGTG
Source organism: uncultured Flavobacteriales bacterium (assembly GCA_964512145.1). Classification (GTDB taxonomy): domain Bacteria; phylum Bacteroidota; class Bacteroidia; order Flavobacteriales_G; family JALEGO01; genus CAYOHR01. The sequence goes on along the minus strand of CAZEIM010000060.1, from coordinate 11,768 downwards.
GCGATAAAAAAGAGGCTAGTAAAGGTCAAGAAGATTTTTGGATTATAAAATTAGATGCAAATGGTCAAGAAATTTGGCAAAGAACTATTGGAGGAAGTGGTCAAGAAAAACTATTTAGTATAACTCAAACAAAGGATGGTGGCTATATTTTAGGCGGTTCCTCAAGTTCGGATAAATCTGAAGCAAATGAAAGAGGAGTTGTAGATAAATATGGTAAGAAAGAAAACTCTAGGGGTAATTTAGATTATTGGGTAGTAAAACTTGACAGCAAAGGAGAAATCGAATGGGATAAAACCATTGGAGGGAAATATGTAGACGAACTAAAAAGTATTGAGCAAACTAAAGATGGGGGGTTTATACTTGGAGGTTATTCTAATTCTCCTGAATCAGGAGATAAATCTCAAAAAAACTTTGGGTTGGGTGATTATTGGATAGTAAAACTAGATAAAGAAGGAGTTATTGAATGGCAAGAAACAATAGGTGGAGATAAAGACGACAACTTGTTTGCATTAATTCAAACAAATGATGGAGGATTCATTGCAGGAGGAAATTCAAATTCAGGCACCTCAAATTCAAAAACTAAATCAAATCGAAATGGTACTGATTTCTGGGTTGTTAAGTTAAATGAAAGTGGAAGTATTTTATGGCAAGAAACTTATAATTATGGAAAATTAGATGTTTTAACTTCTATAGTTGAAAATCCTGATGGCACATTTTTGATTGGTGGATATGCACAATCTGAAACGAAATTTAATTCAAATAAATCTTTAGGGAAAAATATAAAGACGGATAAAGAAGGAATTAATGATTATGTGGCTTTAAAAATTAAAGCTGATGGTGAGGAAATCTGGACACAAACTGTTGGTAGTAAGGGAGATGAATTATTGAAAAAACTTTTTGAAACAAGAGATGGTGGCTACATTTTGGCAGGTACATCTAAAGGAGAAGTTTCAAGAGATAAAAATTCATTTAAAGGAGGAAGTGATTTTTGGATTGTAAAACTTAGAGACAAAGATAAAAAACACAAAGACAAAGAGAACATAGAAGCAATACCTAATCCAACAAATACTTTTACTAATGCAATTGTAGGTTACGATTATAAAAAGGGTACAGCTACTTTGTATGATTTGAGTGGTAGGATGATAAACTCAGTTAAAATTTCAGGAGAAAGAACTATTCCAATGGATTTAAGTACTCTTCCTCAAGGAATTTATCTTATTGAAGTGAAAACAGATGTTAGTACAGATGGTGTTAAAGTAATTAAAAAGTAAAAATGAAAACAAATAGAATTTTAAATAGTCTTTTTTGTTTATATGTATATATTCAATCTTGCCAAATTTATTCACAAGAAGGTTTTAAAGTAATTCCTCCAACTCCTGAAGCTTCAGCCTTAGGACAATATGGTTCTATTCCTATGGGATCATATACAGGTTCTGCAAATTTTAGCATTCCATTATATACTGTAAAGGGTAAATTTTTAGAAGTTCCTGTTTCACTAAATTATAATAGTAATGGAATTATGGTTGAAGATATTGCTCCATGGACAGGTTATGGATGGACTTTAAATGGAAGTGGAATTATTAATAGAACAGTATTGGATTTACCAGATGAAACGAGAGGTTTTGAAGCGTTACCAAATATTCAAATTGATTTATTAAATCAAGAAAATTGTCAAAAGATAGAGGATGATTTATATGACTTGCAATATGATGAGTTTCAATTTAGTTTTATGGGTAATTCTGGTAAATTTATCATTGTTGACAACCAAGCAACAATAATAGAAGCATTAGATGATTATAAAATTGAAATTTCAACTCAAAATTATACTCCAACAAAAATAATTGAATTTAAAATTACTGATAAAAATGGAATTCAATATTATTTTGGGAAGTCATATGGGAGTTATCCTGATCCTCAAGAAACAGCTATAATAAACGACCATCCAACGCCCATTACTTCTTGGCATTTAACAAAGATAAAACATTGGAGTGGAGAGCAGATTAATTTTGAATATTCAATTGATAATCAATCCGTATATTTTAAAGACTATGGACAGACAGAAACAAAAATTGCTCAGGCAGATGTTCTTTGTTATACATGTCCAATTCCTATAGCACATCAAACACCAATTTATCAAGATCATTATACCAAATATAAACCAACTGTTTTTCATTTATCAAAAATTAGTAGCACTAATTCATATAATTATGATTACATAATTATTGACAGAAATTTGAAACTAATTACAGGTAGGGATAAAAAAATAAAATTAGACACTTACGGTAGTAGTTCAAGGTATTTTTTAACTGATATAGAATTTAAATCAAAAACCGATTTATTACAAAGTAAATACTCTTTTGAATACAACAGTATGAACGATTTTATAGCAATTCCAAGAACTTCAAAAAGTAAAGATTGGTGGGGTTATTATAACGGTCAAAACAATACTGGAGTTAATAAAGGTTATTTGAGAGGTAATCATGAGCCTTATCCAGATTATGCTGTTTATGGGATGTTAAAAAAAATAACATATCCAACTGGGGGGGTTTCAACAATAGAATATGAAGGACATAGTAAACAGGTAGTTGTACCTCCATCAGCAGATTGCATCAATTTTACGGAATATAGAATTAATCTCTGTAATGGAGAAGATACGATTAATCCTCAAGCTCAAGGAGGATTATGTGATGGTGAATCTTTTTTAATTACTGGTATCAATGGAGCCTATGTAACTTTTACCTTGCATGGTGAATACACAACAGAATCCCCTAATATAAATGGTACTAATGTTGGATATGCTTATTTCACACTCTTTGGACCAAATGGCGCAGTTACCCCACTTGATTCATATATGATAAGTGGCAATATTAATGAAGAAAAAATATTATTATTACCTCCTGGAAATTATACATTAAGTTTGTCTGTAAGAAGTTCAATTTATAGAGCTAGTTTTAATGCAAAAGTTTGTTCAGAAAATACTCCTACAATTCAAACAAAATATTTTGGAGGAGTTCGAGTAAAACAAACAACTTCATTTGGCATGGATGCTCCTCATAATGAAATAAGAACAAAATACGACTACAATAATTCAGGAAATTTTTTAGCTCCCAATCAAATAACTTATATTTATAATACTGTTGCCTGTGATGGAGGTGGTGGTGGTTATGACTATTGGACACATTGTGACAATACAATTAGAAATAGTATAGGCTATTTTAACTCGCTACGTTCAAGTGAAGGAACAGCTTTTTATTATAATGTAAGTGAATTTAGAATTAATAAAGATGGTCAAAAAATAGATGAAATCTCTCATTTTTATAATAGTGCTCCTGTTGTTGATTTTGCTCACAAATTTTTAAATTTTGCAGAGCTACCTTCTTTTAACCCTATTCGTTTTTATGGTACTGCACATGAATATAAAACGGAATACTTTAAATATATAAACAATACAAATAAAAAAATTGTAAAAAGAGAAACTTTGGTTTTTGAAAATGATTTTAATTTAAATGGAACTAATCATTACTCTTATTTACGTGAAATTAAGATAAATTCTGGTGAAATTGTTGGTTTTGTTCCTCCTGAAAATTATGCGCAATATTATCCCTCTGACAAACTTTTTCAACTTGGTCAACAAATGAACTTAGGAAAGTATGAAGTCAAATGTTTTTGGAGAAAGTTAAAAAGTAAAGAAACGACACTTTTCTTCTATGACGGATTTAATAATGAAACAAGATTGGAAGAAAAATCAAAATATCTATACACTAATATTGAAACAATTCATGGAAATCATATTCCAAGGCATCATCAAGTAATTTCTGAAATTAAAACTAACTCTAAACAAGACAAAAATATAAGAACAGTTATTGATTATAAATACCCTGATGATTCAAATAATGGAATTAATGGTGGTCCTCTTGATCAATATCAACAAATAGCATTAAATGGGTTAAAAAGGAATGCACTACATCGTGTGGGAACTCCATATCAAACAGACATAAAATTAGAAGAAGGAAATCAAAATGACATGACTGATGTTTTTACAGTAACCCAATCAACAAAATTAAGTTCTCAAAGAACTACATACAAAGAATGGGGTGAGAATATAATACTTCCAGAATTTATAAAATATCATAAAGGTTCTTTTTTACCGAATCAAACTTTTGAAAACAAAATAAATTTTCTAAGGTATTCATTAGATTCAGGTAAAGTAATTGAAGCAAAGAAAGAAAATGATATTACAATTTGTTATTTATATGATCATGATAAACGAAATATTATTGCAACAATTGAAAATGCGACTTACATTCAAATTGCAAATCAATTAGGTATTAGTGTTTCTGATTTAGACAATATTGCTCCTATAGGATTTAGTTCAATTCCAGCAATTGAAAACTTAAGAAATACTCTTACGAATGCTATGATAACAACATATGCTTATAATAATAATGATCAAATTAGTGCTATTACTGATCCAAAGGGAAGTAAAACAACTTATCATTATAATATTTTTAATCAACTTATATACATAAGAGATGAAAATGGGAATATATTAAAAGAATTTGAATATCATTTAAAAAACCAAAACTAGAAATTACTATGAAAGCATTTTTTTATATTTTACTTTTTGTTCCGTTTTTAGTTTTGAGTCAAAGTCAAAGTCAAAATTATATCAAAACGACACTTTATAAAATTCCTAACACTAGTTCACTTGGTGAATTAGATGAGTTTGGAAATCCAGTTAATCCAAATTCTCAACCTGTTCAAGAAGAAGATAAAATTCAAAATATTACATATTATGATGGACTTGGAAGACCTATGCAACAAATAGCTTATAAACAGTCTAATTCAGGTAAAGATATTGTTGTCCTTGTTGAGTTTGATGAATTTGGCAGACAAGTCAAAGAAAATTTACCTTATATAAGTGCCAATTCAAGCTTAGATTTTATTACATCAGCATCAACTGATTTTATAGATTTTTATTCAAATCCTAGTTTGTCAAATACAGGTAACCCTAATTTTGAATCTACAACTAATCCATTTAGCCTAAAGCAATTTGAAAATTCTCCTTTGAATATAGTTTTAAAGCAAGCTGCTCCAGGAAATGAATGGGCAATGAATAGTGGTAAAGAAATTAAATTTGATTACTTAATCAATAACTCAACAGAGGTAAAACTATTCAAAGTAACTACAGCATTTGATACAACGTTTGAAATTTATGATATTTCAATTATCCAAGCGGGGAATTATCCACAAAGTCAACTTTACAAAACAATTACAAAAGATGAAAACTGGATTTCAGGTAGTAATAATACAACAGAAGAGTTTAAAAATAAAGAAGGACAAATAATTTTAAAAAGAACTTATAACAATTTAATACCTCATGATACATATTATGTTTATGATGAATATGACAATTTAACCTATGTTTTACCACCTCTTTCAGACGGAAATATTTCTCAAAACATTTTAGATAATTTATGTTATCAATATAAATATGATGATCGTAATAGACTCGTTGAGAAAAAATTACCTGGGAAGCAATGGGAATTTATAGTTTATGATAAATTAGATAGACCAATAGCTACAGGTCCAGCATTTTCACCTTATGGAGATGAAAGTATTGGTTGGCTTATTACACAATATGATGTGTTTGGGAGAGTTATTCAAACAGGTTGGAAACAATTACCTGTTTCTGATACTGAAAGACATTCAATCCAAAGTCAAGTAAATACAAATGGTTTTGTTTTCTTGTTAACTTCAAATGAAATTTTAACAAAAAACTTTTATGATAATTATAATTTTCCTGGCGCTCCTTCACCTTTACCTACGCCAATTGAGGGACAGTTACTTTCAACTAACGTAAAAGGATTACAAACTGGTTCTTGGATAAAGGTTTTAGATTCTCCAACTAGCTCTTCTTGTGAGGTGTCTTACACTTTGTATGATTACAAATTTAGACCAATACATACAAAAAATACAAACTATTTAGGTGGCTACACGCAAATTGATACACATCTAGACTGGTCTGGAAAAACACTTTATACTTTAACAAAACATAAACGTGAAAATGGTGATTCAGAACTTATTGTTAAAGATATGTTTGAGTATAGCACACAAGATAAGTTGGTTTTGCATAAACAAAAAATTAACCAACTACCTGAACAATTAATTTCTAAAAACACCTATGACGAATTAGGACAACTAATTAGTAAAAATGTAGGTGGCGAAGATGCAACTGGAGCCACAGCGTATCAAAAAGTTGATTATTCATACAATATTAGAGGTTGGTTAAAATCCATAAATGACATTGCAGATTTAAATACTGAAAATGATTTATTTGCCTTTAAAATAAATTATAACGATTTTGACTCACAAGGTGCTAACGATATTAGTTCGAAACCTTTATATAATGGTAACATTTCATCTACTTATTGGATAACAAACGGTGATAATGTACTGAGAAAATATAATTATGATTATGATAATTTAAATAGATTATTAGAGGCAAATTATTTAAAACCACAAAGTTCAAGTTTATTTGATAGCTATTTAGAAAAGATTTCTTATGACAAAAACGGTAATATTTTAACATTAATACGTAACGGTGATCAAGACACAGATGGTTATTCATTTGTTTATAATATTGATGATTTAGAATATTTTTACGACTACAATGTATCTGGAAATAAACTTTTAAAAGTTATGGATAAAACTGGTGATACTCGTGGATTTGATGAAGGAAAAGATTATGAATCAGGAGATTGTAATGGAATAGTTGATAACACAAATGATTATAGTTATGATAATTTTGGAAATTTAGTATCCAATGAAAACAAAGGAATTGAAAAAATCTACTATAATCATTTAAATTTACCTGTTTTAATTACATTTTTTAATAGTAATAATAAAATTTCGTACATTTATAATGCTACTGGGATAAAACTTGGAAAAATCCTTGAAGAAGAAGTCGAAACTCCAGGTGATGGCGAAAACGTAGAATTTAGAAAAAATGAAACAAATGCCATTTCTAACGTAATGACTGAAACAGATTATCTTAGTGGATTTCAATATAAAAATCAAAAGTTGAAATTTTTCCCACATGCGGAAGGATATGTTAATGCTACAGAAATTCAAATGCTTTCAGGAGACACTGGTTATGAATTTAATTATGTATTTAATTATACAGATCATTTAGGTAATGTAAGATTGAGCTTTGGAGAAGATCCAACAACAAATAGTGTAAAAATAATCGAAGAAAATCATTATTATCCTTTTGGGCTAAAACATACAAATTATAATTCTGATTATTTAATATATTCAAGATTTAATACTCAAAATATAGTTTTAGGCAGACCACCTGCTGGTGGTCCTCCAAAAATTGTTGAACAACAATACAAGTATAAGTATAATGGTAAAGAATACCAAGACGAGTTAGGGCTTAATATGTACGACTATGGAGCAAGGAATTATGACCCTGCACTAGGTAGATATTTTACAATAGATAATTTTTCAGAAGCATTTTACAATATTAACCCTTACCAATATACTGCAAACAACCCAGTCAAATTTATAGATGTTAATGGGGACTATATTTACATATATGGAGAAGATGGTATGGGATATCGATATGATAAAGGAAAGACATATTCTCAGGATAAGGATGGAAATTGGAATGAGTATACTGCAAAAGAAGGAAGTTATGTAGCTCAAATTGTAGGGGCTTTAAATGACATAACACAGGGTGACGAAAATTCCTTTGGGAGTAAATTTTTAGATATGTTTGCAAATGATGATGTAAATGTTGATGTGAAACAAAATAATTCTACTTCATCAAAAACAAAAGATAGAAATATGACACGAGGTACTACTATATACACTTCGTTCAATCAGAAAGAGAGTGTAATGACAACCGATGGAATGCAACCACTACCTTTTAGTATGATATTAGGGCATGAGTTAGCTCATGGGTTATCTGAAAATTTATTTAAGGAATCAGTGACTAGTAAACCTTGGATAACTGCTAACTCTTCAAATGGGCTACCATACGATATTTCTCAAGATGAAATTTTTGCAACAATGTTTGAAAACATGATTAGAGCAGAAAAAGGTTTACCTTTAAGAACGCATTATATTCCAACTAGTGAAGGAAGCGTGCTAGAAGAATCAAGGATTATAAAGAAATCAAAAGCTCAAAATCCATTTAACACACAATATGAACCAACTGAACAAGCAGTCAAAATTTGGAATAATATTGTTAATTCAAGAAAGTAATGAAAAATAAAGTAGAAGTAAAAATATTGTATGCAATTATATTAATTTGCATTAGTAGTTGTAGTACTCCAAAGTTTTATAGTGAAATAACCACAATGCAAGAGGAAATACAAAGTGATATTAATAAGCAAAGTGATTCCTCAAAAAAAATCAAAATCAAAGAATGTGATATGAATAAATTAGTTTTGAACAAATTGAAAGATGAACTAAAAAGTACTAATCATATAATATACTATTATTCTCCTGACACCTCTTTATCTTCTGAAAAAATTTGGGTTACTATTTATGATTCCGAAAATAAAATTTATTATAGTTTGGAAAGTAATAGCAAAAATCCAAAACAAATAGATTTAATTGAAAAGGGCAATCAATTAAACGACAAACACACTTCTTTTGTTTTTGATAATTATTTTGAAAATAATTGTGATTTCTTAAAAAAGAAAGGCGAGGTAAAACTTTCTGGGATTAGAGCCTACGAGGCAATTTACGAGGTTAATTTAAAGGATAAAGAAAATAAAAACTGTTATTTCAAAAATTTTATTCTATTAGATTAGGTAATGTTTCAGATTTAGTGATGAGCACTTTTTTGATGTTTAATAAATTGATAATCAGTAAAAATTAAAAATAATTGTAAAAAAGATGAGCTATATAGTTCATCTTTTTTTATGTTTAAAGCTCTTAAATCTAAGAAAATGATAAAAAATGAAACCTCGTGTATCAAACTTAGTGATAACAAAATTTGCCCAATTTGTAGTTCAAATCATATTATCAAAAACGGCTTTACAGCAAATAAAAAGTAACAATATATTTGTAAATCCTGCAAAAACAGATTTATAGATTTTTATAGCTATAATGGAAAAAACGGTCAAATTGACCACCACTTTCCAGTCTAAATTGACCATCGATTTCGGTGCAAACTGACCACCCAATTCCAGTCCAAATTGACCACCTAAATTTTAGGATAAATTAGCCATTAAAAACAGTTACTTTTTTTCATGTTGTTAGCCCATACATTCGTACAAAAAATACGGATTATGGCAAACAAAGTAACAGACATGAGTAAGATTAAAAAAGTAATTAAATTTCACTGTAGTGGCAAGAGTAAGCTGTTTATTAGCAGCTACTTATCACTTTCAAGAAATACGGTAAAGAAATATATTTCTTTATTTGAACTTCTAGGCTTAAGTTTTGAAGCTATTGATGCCAAAACAGATGCTGAACTTGAAGTTTTATTTTCACAAAATACGGTTGAAACCATAGATCCCAGACTACAAAAGCTTTATGATTTTTTTCCACAGATGGAACGCGAACTCAAGAAAGTTGGTGTTACCGTACAACACATGTGGGAGCGATATATTGCTTTACATCCTGATGGTTTTAAGAGTTCCCAATTTAGACATTACTTTAAAATATGGAGTAAACGCGTTAATCCAGTAATGCACATGAATCACAAAGCAGGTGATAAAATGTATGTGGATTATGCTGGAAAAACACTTTCTATAGTTGATAAAGATACGAGAGAGATTAAAGAAGTTCAGTTTTTTGTTGCCATACTAGGCGCAAGTCAACACACGTATGCAGAAGCTTCAATGAGCCAACAGAAAGAAGATTTTGTCACATCGGTAGAGAATGCTATGCGTTTTTTTGAAGGCGTTCCAGCGGCAATTGTTCCAGATAATCTAAAGTCAGCCGTAATTAAAAGTAGTCGTTTTGAACCTACAATCAACGAAACCTTAGCTGATTTAGCAGAGCATTACGAAACTACCATATTACCTGCAAGAGCTTACAAACCAAGAGATAAATCATTGGCAGAAGGTGCTGTAAAAATTTTATATAGAAGAATTTATGTGCATCTAAAACAAAAACAATTCTATAGTCTAGAAGAATTAAACCAACAAATATGGGATTTATTAGATGCTCATAATCATAAAAAGCTCACAGGAAGACCCTATTCTCGCTATGAATTATTTATGGAAGATGAGAAACAAAAACTACGTCCATTACCTCAAGAACGCTTTGAAATCAAATACCAATCCTTTGCTACGGTAATGCAAAACGGTCATACGTTATTGAGTCAAGACAAGAGTTATTACAGTGTTCCGTACCAATATGTGAGGAAAAAAGTAAAACTTTTGTATACCAAAACTACAGTTGAAATCTTCTACAAATACAACCGAATCGCTATTCATCCAAGAAATTACAAACCTTATGATTACACGACTATTGCGGAACATTTAGCCAGCACACACCAGTTTGTTGCTGATTGGAGTGCTAGTCGGTTTATTGATTGGGCAAGTAGTATTGACCAAGCAGTAGCGGATTATATCATCCAAATTATCGAAAGTAGAAATCACCCCGAACAAGCTTATAAAAGTTGTTTAGGGATATTAAGCTTTGAGAAGAAAGTAGGAAAACAACGATTAATCAACGCTTGTAAACGCGCACTCGATTTTAGGATTTACAGTTTTAAAGCCATCCAAAACATTTTAGAAAACAACTTAGATAACGCTGATAATGAGCAAGAAGAAGAATTTGATTTACCTAATCACAACAACATTAGAGGAAAAAACTATTATAGATAAATTAAAACCAGACACTTATGAACGAAATCACCACAACCAAAATGAAACAAATGAAGCTTTATGGAATGCATAATGCTTTTAAAACCGCTATCGAAAGTGGAAAAACAGACCATTACACATTAGACCTATTTATCGCAATGCTCATCGATGCCGAATGGGATGAACGCCACAATCGTCGCATTGAGCGAAGCATTAAAAACGCTCGATTCCATTACAAATCCAATATTGAAAACATCAATTTTGATACTTCGCGAAATATAGATAGAAACCAAGTTTTACGATTAGCAGCATGCGATTTTGTTGAGAAAAATCAGAATGTATTAATTACAGGAAGCACAGGAGTAGGTAAAAGTTTTTTAGGAACCGCATTAGGTTATCAAGCTTGCATTCAGGGATATAAAGTTAGTTATTACAACACATCCAAGTTGTTCGCTAAGCTAAAGATGGCAAAAGCAGATGGTTCTTATCTAAGAGAATTAGCCAAAATAGAACGACAAGACGTCATTATATTAGATGATTTTGGTCTTCAAGCATTAGATAGTCAAAACCGAATTACGCTTTTAGAAATCATAGAAGACAGACACAATAACGGTTCTATAATCGTAACTTCTCAAATACCAGTTCAAGGTTGGTACGATATAATTGGAGAAAAAACCATAGCTGATGCCATTTTAGACCGACTCATACACCAATCCCATCGTATTGAATTACAAGGCGAATCAATGAGAAAGAAAAGAGGAATCAACAAAGAGTAATTTTAGTATATTTGAATCACAAATTAACACAAGAAAAAAAGTAGTTTTTAATGAAAATTGGAGGTGGTCATTTTGCACCGAAATTAGGTGGTCAATTTGAATTGGAATCAGGTGGTCACTTTAAATTGGAATTGGGTGGTCAATATCACTGGAATTTGCA
>CAZEIM010000059.1:0-14212 GCA_964512145.1 uncultured Flavobacteriales bacterium | reverse complement strand
TGGACAGCCCACTCCTTTAGAACTTAATCAAATTCCGGCCGACCAAATTGAAAAAGTAGAGTTAATCACCAACCCATCCGCTAGATATGAAGCTTCTTCACAAGGAGGAATAGTAAATATTATTTTAAAAAAGAATAGAAGAGATGGATATAATGGAAGCTTTTCTGCCGGAATTGGCACCGGGCAAAGGTACAATACTTCTTTTAATTTAAATTATAAAATAAATAAATGGAATTTTTTTACTTCATATTCTTACAATCATTATAGAAATCCCGTTAAAACATATACTTACAGAACATCATTAGAAAATAATACTGTAGCCGGATATTATAATCAATTTGCTGAAAATAGTTTTAAAGTAGCTTTTCATAACGCTAGAATAGGACTTGATTATACGTTTTCAAAATATTCAAAATTTAATATCAGCACAGCATATTCATCCCGTTTATTTGATGTTTTTGAAACACAAGAATATGAATTTCTTTCTCCCAATGAAGAAATCTCTGTATTTGGAAACAGAATTGTTAAAAGTAATAATTACTCCGATAATATATTAATTCAGCCAAATTGGAGGTATAGTAAAGGTAAAAACGAGTTAATAATTGACCTCACCTATAATTATGGGCAAGGTATTCCAGAAAATAATTTCACTTCGTTTGACTATGATGCGTTAGGGAATTTATTCCCAGAAAATCCCTACATCCAAAATAATTTTGGATTTAATTATTATAATAGAGTAGTGGGGACTATTGATGCTAAAAAAAATATTAACGACAGTACTATGTTTGAATATGGTGTAAGGCTTTTTCAAGAGAAAAAAAATCAAGTGTATAATAGTGAAATATATGATTATACAACAAATACTTATTTATCAGATGATTTTTTTACCATCGATTATAATTTTAATGATAGAGTTTATGCGGGATATATTACATATAATCGAAAAAATCCAATATGGTCTTATCAAATCGGTTTACGGTATGAGCAGTCAAATTTTATAGGCCTATCAAATATTGGCGATGTGACTATTGAATATAACTATCCATCTAGTATAAACGATATATATAATGCACTTTTCCCCGCATTATTTCTTTCAAGAAAAGTAGGTAAGTCAGATATTCAAATCAATTTTTCAAGAAAAATTGAAAGGCCTGATTTTTTTCAAATTACACCCATTATATTATTTTCTGACCGACAAAACATTCGAATTGGAAACCCTGCTATTCGACCTGAATTTATAAATATGGCAGAACTAAATCACTATGTATCAAGTTCTAAAGTTACTTTATTATCTTCTATATACGGAAAGTACATTACCAATCCGATTTCCTTGTTTTTAAGCCCTTGGGATCAAGACACAACTATTATGCTAAATTCTTTTATAAATGGCTCATATTCATATCAATATGGTTTAGATGAAACGATTAAATGGAACCCATCCAAAAATCTGGAATTTATAACAAATACGAATATATATTATAATAAACTCAGCAGTTCTCAAGTAAATTTAGCTAGAAATGGATGGCAACTTACCGCACGATTAAATGCTACATACAAAATAAATCAAATGATTACTCTACAGTTTACAGGAAATTATAGGTCTCCGCAAGTATTATTGCAAGGTGAGCGTTTAATGTTGGCTTACTTAGATGCTAGTGTTAAGTATTCGTTGCCTGACAATAAAAGCTCTTTTGTCTTTATGGTAAATGATGTGTTTAATAGCAATATTAATCGGTGGTATTATAATACCGAGTATTTCATTCAAGAATTAGCTCGCAGAAGGGAAATACGCTATTTTAAATTGGTGTTTCAATATAATTTTGGACAAGCACCTAAATTTAAACCTCAAAATCAGGATATTCGCAAAAGCAGAGAATCTGGAAATGAAAATGATTAAATCCCTCCCAGTATTTGATTTATTGCTTTTGCTTTTAATAAACACTCTTGGTATTCTAATTCAGGGTCGCTTTCAATAGTTATGGCACTTCCAACAGAATAGGATAAGTAGTTTTTGTCTCTATTATATAAAATACTTCGAATAATAACGTTTAAATCAAAATCTCCTTCAGGATCTATATATCCAATGCTACCAGAAAATATGTTTCTGCTGATGGGTTCATATTGATTTATTAATTCCATAGCTTTAATTTTTGGAGCTCCAGTCATTGAACCCATAGGAAATGTTGCTTGAATTATTTCATAAAATGAAGTATTATCCTTTATTTTACAAGAAATGGTAGAAATCATTTGATGAACTTGAGGAAAAGAGTAAATCCCAAATAATTCGTTTACTTGAACTGTGTTTTTTTGAGCAATTTTTGATAAATCGTTTCGCATTAAATCTACAATCATTACATTCTCTGAACGTTCTTTAGTACTGTTGAATAAAGATTTTTTTAGTAAATCGTCTTTAAATACATCGGTACTTCTAGCTGAAGTTCCTTTTATGGGTTGTGCAAACAGAGTATTTCCTTCTTTTTTTAAAAAACGTTCAGGACTTGCGCACAATATATATTGATGATGATGTTTAACTAATGCAGAAAATGGGGTAGGAGAGATGTTGTTTAATGTTAAGTACGTGTATATAGGGTTTAATTGAGTATTTTCAGCAAAAAAAGTTTGGCAAAAATTTAATTCATATACATCACCTAATTGAATATGCTCTTTAATTTTAAGAATATTCTTGATATATTCATTTTTAGGTATACTTGTGTTACTAGTAATTGGACTGTTTTTAATAGTACTTATGGATGTATTAAGAATTTCATTTTTGATATGTTCTAATGCTAAATCAGTTTGAACATATATTCCATCTTCTTTTTCTATAAATACGATTTCAGGTTCAAAAAAATAAAATAGAGGAAAATTAATTGAATGTTCTTTTGGACTTGGTAAATATTCAAATATGTTTTTTAAATCATAGTTCAGATATCCAAAATACCATGGGTTGTTATTTTGAATATGTTTCGAAAACGTTAAAATGTCGTTAAACCCTTTTTTTTCGCCAATAGCCAGTAATTTTTTGTAACCTTTATTAAAGAATGTGCGTTGAATTGGATAGTTATTTGAATTTAGATAAACCAAATTTTTGAATTGATTTGCCCAAAGCAATAATTGATTAAAATCAATTGTAGATGAAAAAAATTCTATTTTTGGTTTGTTTGTTTTCAGACTACAAAGTAATTAAATATTTAGTGTATGAAAAAATTAGTATACTCTTTTTTAGCTTTTTTTCCTTTGCTAATATTTTCGCAAGGGATAGTAAATAGTGGAGGACGTATTATTATCTCTAGTGGGGCATATGTTTATATTGATGGTGATGCTGAAGGAGATTACCGTGCAACTGCCGCCAACAGTTTTATTGATTTGGATGGTCGATTAATTGTTGAAGGTGATTTTTTAAATACCTCCGGAGGAAATACATTTAATAATATTGACTCGGATGGTTGGGTTGAATTTAAAGGCAATAGTAACCCCAGCATTTCCGGAGCTAATACGTTCGAAAATTTTTTATTGGAAAAAACGGCTGGTAATATTGTAACGTTAAGTAATGCTGATTTAACCATCAATAAATCTTTAGATTTGAGTTCAGGTGTTATAACTACTGGATCTTACAAGGTAATTATGTCCAGTAATCTAGCTTCAGATTTATTAGATTATAGTAGTAGCAGTTTTATTAATGGGAATTTGCGTAGAAATATTGCAAATTTAACAAGTGATAATTATGTGTTTCCCATTGGAAGAGGAACTGTCTCAACCAATTATTACCGTGCTGATGTTAAAGCAAATGCCATGACCGGAGTTACTTACATTGATGCCTCTGTAGACAGGGTTGCAAAAAGTGGAAACTATACGGATGTAGCGTTACAAAATGTTAATAAAAAATGGAATAATGTAGACCCCATGATATCTTCGGTTGAACCAAGCGGATTTGCTGGTACATTTGCCGAATGGACATTAACACCTAATGCACAGCCTACAGGAGGTACTACATATGGTATTGACTTATATTTATCAAATTTAACCGGATTAACGGATAATAAATTTACAGTTATGAAAAGGCCTGATGCGAGTATTAATTTTTCTGATTTAGCTTTTGCTCCAGATATACCTGCTATAGGAGGTTCCGGAAGATTAGTAGTGCATGGCTATGCTCGAGGAAATGCGTACACCTCTTTTTCAAAATTTGCCGTATTTAGTAGTAGCAATGTATTGCCTATTGAGCTAATTGCTTTTAAAGGAAAATGTGAGTATACGCACACTGTGCTTTCTTGGGCTACAGCTACAGAAATCAATAACGATTATTTTACTATTGAAAAAAGTTTAGATGGAGAAAATTATTTTGAAATTGCCACAATCCCATCAGATGCTAAAAAAGGAAATTCTACCGAGACATTAAGTTATGAATACATTTATTTAAACAACACTCCTGCTTACTATAAACTAAAACAAACTGATTTTGATGGTAAGTTTTCATACTCGGATGTAATATTTGTAGAAAATTGTTTTGAAGGTGTTGAGGAAACGGCTTTTACAGCTTACTCAGCCAATAATAGAAACATACTGATACATATGGAATTACCTAGAGCTAGCATGTATACTATCGGGGTAATGGATTTAAGCGGACGAAATGTTGTAGAATATTCTCCGCACGATTTACAAAAAGGGAATAATGTAATAAAGTTACCTGGGGATCGTTTATCAACCGGTTTTTATGTGGTACATGCTTTTAATGAATTTGAGCAATTTTCTGAAAAGTTATTTATAAAATAATAACTTTAAAATGCCTTATATGTACATAAGGTGTCCAATTAAAAAATATATAAATAACCCTAAAATATCGTTTGATGTAGTAATAAAAGGACCGGTTGCTAAAGCTGGGTCTATTTTATAATAATGCAAAATTTGTGGGGTGTATGTGCCAAACAGTGTGGCAAAAATAATTACACAAAATAATGCAGTACCTACACTTAGCCCTAAATAAAAAGGTTGAGAAGATATTACACAATACAAAAATATTATTACACCACAAGCTAGTCCATTTAATAAAGAAACTCTTAACTCTTTAAATAACTGTTCACGAATCCCATAATCCATTTTATTTTTGTAGGCTAAGGCTCTTACTACAATAGCGGCCGATTGTACACCCGCATTTCCTCCCATGGCAGCAATAAGTGGTATAAAAAAAGCCATTTCGGGGTAAATTTTAATTTCGCTTTCGTACATTCCGATAACTCTTGAACTAAAAATTCCTCCCAAAAGCCCAATCAATAACCACGGCAATCTTGAACGAGATATGGTTAATACAGAATCTGACGATTCAACAATTTCGGAGTAACCTGAAGCAATTTGAAAGTCTTTTTCAGCTTCTTCTTGCATTACATCCACTACATCATCAATGGTAATTCTTCCAAGTAATCGATTCAATTCATCTACTACGGGTATTACCACCAAATCGTATTTTTGCATAATGTTTACAACATCTTCTTTTAAGCTGTTGGCTTTAACAGAGATAACATCGCGCATAAAAATATCTCGAATATACGATTTAGCCGAAACCATTAATAGTGCCTTCAAAGATAAGGTTCCCACTAATTTATCGTTATTATCAACTACATAAATTGTCATTACCCGATCTATTTCTTGGGCTTGTTTTCGCATTTCTCGAATACATTCTACAACAGTCCAGTTCTCACGCACTTTAATGAGTTCTTTGCCCATTAATGCTCCGGCTGTATTTTCTTCATATTTTAAGATGTCAACAATATCGCTAGCTTGCTGAATATCTTCAACATATGATAATACCTCCGATTTTTTTTCTTCCGAAAGTTCAGAGATGATATATGCTGCATCATCCGATTCAAGGTTGTCTATAATTTCTTCCGCTATTTCTTTAGAAGAAAATTCACTTAATAATTTTTCTCGTTGCTCCTCTGATAATTCTACTAATACCTGCGCGGCTTTTTCCTCTTCTAACTGCAAAAAAATAAACCGAGCAGGTTCAAGATCTATTTCATTAAATATTTCAGCTATATCGGCAGGATGTAAAGGGCATATTTCTTCTGCAACAAATCGGCTATTATTATGAGTAACCTCCTGTTCTAAACGAGCAATAAATTCTTTGGTGAGTTGAAAGGACATACCGAATGGAATTTTACAAAAATAGTTTTAAAATCTTTTATATTTCTATAAATGGTAAAGAAAATAATATTCCGATAACAATACTAAAATTTTTGTATTATTTGAGTGATTTTTTCAAAATCTTGAGAAGATAGGTTTTCGGGTCTTTTTTCAACGTAATCTTTTATATAATCCCATGTTTCTGATTTTTGAATAAATGCTTTTAAGGTGTTTCTGAGCATTTTTCTACGCTGGTTAAAGGTTGTACGAATAAGTTTTACAAATAATTGATTATCACAAAATAATTCATGTTTAGAATTTTTTACAAGTTGAATTACACCCGAATTTACGTTGGGAGGGGGATTAAAAACTTGGGGAGGAACTGTAAACAAATATTCTCCATTAAAAAATGTTTGAATATAAACGCTTAATATACCATAGCTTTTGTTATTTGGACCTGATAATACTCGTTCGCAAACTTCTTTTTGAAACATGCCAATAAGTGATTCAACCATCGAAAAATTTTCAAATATTTTTATGAAAATTTGGGATGAAATATGGTATGGAAAATTTCCTATAATGCATATTTTGGTTGCTTGATGCTGTATTAATAATTCATGAAAATCAAGAGAGAGAAAGTCTTTTTCTAACACGCTAAGCTTCGGATAGTGTATTTTTAAGTACTCAACAGATTCTGAATCAATTTCTACGGCAATAAATTTAGAGATATTTTTTGTTAGAATATATTTTGTAAGTACCCCCATACCTGGCCCAACTTCTATCCACAAATATTTGTCATTGTATAAATTTTCGGGGATTAAATCAGCTATTTTTTTTGCGATATTTTCATCGCGTAAAAAATGTTGTCCAAGATGTTTTTTAGGCTTAATCAATGGATACTTTTTCTAAAACTGTTCTAAAAGCTACATACTGGTTTCCAAATTTATCTTGATGTTTTTTTTGTAAATCGGTCGCGTGAAATTTTTGATAATCAAGTAAATCTTGCATGTTTGCACAACTATATTGTATCGAATAACTTATTCCGTCTTCATCATCTACCAGTATTTTAAAAATTTGGTTGTTCAAAAAATATCCGGTACTCATTACTTCCGGAATGTGTATTTTTTTCATCCAATTAAACCATTCATCATGTACAGCGTGATCTATTTTAACAGTTACATTGTAAATAATCATACGTATTAATTTATTTTATCTCCTCTTAAGGCTCTAAATCTTTTTCTTGCATCAACCACATATAAACTTCCGGGATAATTTTCGAGTAATTTTTGGTAATGCAACATTGCTTGTTCTTTTTCCAATAAATAATTATCGTAAATCAATGCCATATGATACAAAGCATCATCTCCTAACAAGTCTTGCGGATAAATGTCTATTATTTTTTCTAACTGCATTAAAGCCATATTCCAGTCCTTCTTTTTGCTGTATATATGGTGTTTTTGATATAGAATATCATCTTCTAATGAATGATTAGGGTATAATACTAATATAGAGTCTAGGGTTTGTAACGCTAATTCATTTTTGTTTTGTGTAATGTATAAATCGGCTTTTGAAAACATTTGCAATGGTATTTCTGTAGTATCTATGGTTGAATTATCAGTAATAATAACACTTAACCACAATGCATCATTTGCTATTAATTTAGAAGTGGAGCCCTTTAAAACATCTAATTGCGCTTTTGCCCATTTAAAATCGCCTGAGTAAAAGGCTATTTTAGCATTTTTAAATTTTGCCAATTCACCTAAATCATCGTACTTATAATTTTTTTCAACTTGTGAGTAATATAAAGAAGCATCCCATATTTCGTTTTTTAAAACTAAATAATCTCCTAAATCTAGTTTTGCCATGGCAATTTTTTTAGACTCTATGCCTGGGGTTATAATGAGATTTTCCAATATTTGTATGGCTGAATCAGTTTCGTTTAAATATACAGCGCAAATCATTGCTAATTCTTTTTGTAAATCATAGGTGTATGCAGGATTTTTAAACTCTGCAATCACTTGTTCATATTTGTTTTTTAATTCTTTAATTTCTAGGATTGTATAGTCATTGTTTGATACTATTTTATCTTTATATACGGATAAAATTTCTGTTTTAGCTTGAGCGTAATATGGGTTGTTCGCTCCTTTGTTTAAAATATAATCATACGCTTCTATGGCTACCAAATATTCTTGGTTAGAGTAACAATGTTGAGCTAAAGCCAATACTCGTTCACCATCTTCTTTGTATCTTTTATCCATTGCTTTTGCCTGTGTTAAAGCTGATGAAAAGCTTTTTTCTTGCATATATAACCAAATTAACATTTCGTTATATATTTTTTTGTCGCTGTATTTTTGTGTGTACTTAATTAATTCTCTTTTTAAAATTTCATTTTGCGGAGAACTTTTTGCAAAGCTGTTACTATTATTTAAGGAGTTTTGAACCGATTGAATGTATGCTTCATTAATTAACAACAGGTTTAAATATTCTTGTATCATCTCCTCATATTTCCCTAACTTTTCATAAAGAGTTGCAATCTCAATATTTAACGGATACATAGTGCCCAACACTTTTCTTCCTTTTAATAGGGTTTCTAAAGCTAATTCAGATTTATTATAATTTAAAAAAGCATTAGAAGTATTAATAATAACCGTTGGGTCTTTAGGGAGTTGTTGAATGATTTTTTGATATTCAGCGTCTGCTTTTTTAAAATTATCAGATTTTTCATATACCCAGCCTAAATCAATTTTATGTTTTACGGTTCCTCCTAACTTTATTTTTTCTTTTACTAATTTCTCAGCTTCTTTATAATTATTGATGTTTAAAAAACACTTCAATAAGTATTCATAATAAATTTCGTGCTTATTTTTTTTATATAATTTTTCGTAATAAAGTGTTGCTTTTTCGTAATCTCCGCTTTGGTAATAGTGCGTAGCTAATTGCTCATCAGAGGTTGGTTGAGCATACATGCTAAAACTAAATATTAGGATTAATATAAAAAAGACTCCACGCATATTTCAAATGTAATGAATTTTATAAAATAGACCTTTTTTTAATGCTTCAATACTCTTCTTTACTAAATTTAGTTCTAAATAATTATCTTTACTAAGAGTATAAAATAAATTAAACGTTGAAGTATTATATAATAGCTGGAGAAAAATCGGGAGATATACATGGAGCAAATTTAATGCGCGAAATACGAAATTTAGATGCTACTGCTACATTTCGTTTTTGGGGTGGAGATGAGATGTTAAAGGTAAGCCCTGTAGGACTAGTAAAGCATATAAAAGAGTTGGCTTTTATGGGTTTTGTAGAAGTACTTTTTAATATTCGAACCATACTAAATAATATTTCATTATGTAAAAAAGATATTCTGAATTTTTCTCCGGATGTTGTAGTTTTTATTGATTATCCTGGTTTCAATTTGCGGATGGTGAAGTTTTGTAAACTGAATCAATTTAAAACTATTTATTATATTTCTCCTCAAATTTGGGCTTGGAAAGAAGGGAGAATTAATATTATCAAAAAATTTGTTGATAGACTTTACGTAATACTTCCTTTCGAAAAACAATATTACATTGAAAGGGGATTTAATCGGGTAGAATTTGTTGGACATCCATTATTGGATCAGATCAATCAATATACTGCGCATAAGGATTTACATAGCTTTATGTTGGAAAACACATTAGATAACTCTAAAATTATTGCCTTGCTACCGGGAAGTAGAAAACAGGAAATTAAAAAAATGCTTCCCTTGTTTGCAAAAGTTTCTACTCACCCTTATTTTCATAATTATCATTTTGTGATATGCGGAGTTTCATTTTTTGATGTGCAATTTTATAAACATTATTTTCAATTAGGGATCCCTGAATATAAAAAAGATTTTTTAGAATTGAACCATTCCTTTTTTTACAAAAATGTAAGCATTGTATTTGATAAAACATACGATGTATTAAAATACGCTAAAGCAGCCATGGTTACTTCAGGTACAGCTACTTTAGAAACAGCTTTGTTTAATGTACCTCAGTTAGTTTGTTACAAAGGAAATCCAATATCATATTACATTGCTAAAAAGTTGGTAAAGATTAAGTACATCAGTTTAGTAAATTTAATTTTAGAAGAAGAAGCGGTAAAAGAGTTTATACAACAAGAAGCAACAGTTGATCAATTAGTAACTCAATTAAAACATCTTACTCATAATAATGAGTACATTCAAAATCAACTTGATAAATATAAAAAATTGCATCATATGTTGGGGGGAATAGGTGCTTCAAAAAAGGTAGCTGGGTTTATTGTACAAAATATGAAACAATGATTTATGACACCTAACTTAAGACTATTCGTTTTTTACTTTTTTTCAATACATACTATTTGCTATTCTGCTAATAAATCGTTGCCGGATGTTTTAGAGGTTGAAGTAGGTTATGGAATGCCTATAAAATCATTTAACGTACAAGTTCGAGATAAAATATATGGTATATATATAGATGATGTGTATATTCAAGATTTAAAAAAAGGAGATGAATGCATTTTAAATCTATCGGATAAAAAACTTAATATATCAATAAATCATACGATAGTTCAATCGGGTAAAAAAATTCAATTTAAACGAAAAGAGTGGGGTGCAGAACTGCTTGTGAAACAATGTAATTTAGTTGATTTTATTGGCAGAATATATCCCGATCATCTTAGTTTTTATTATCAACCTGAAAAAATTAAAGTAAGAAATCAAGTATATTTAGAGCATTACGTTGCAGGAGTAGTAGAGGCCGAGTCGGGGGCTTATAAGAATGGAGAATATTACAAAGTACAATCCATTATTTGCAGGACATACGCTTTAGCTAACTTACGAAGACATGAGGAAGAAAAATTTCATCTTTGTGATCAAGTGCATTGTCAGGTATATAGGGGCAAAAGCAGATATGGTAAAACCGTTATTACTTCTACGCAACAAACCAAAGGATTGATTTTGCTAGATGCTTCGTACAAATTAGCCAATACTTCATTTCACTCTAATTGTGGAGGACAAACTGCTAATGCTGAAGATGTATGGACTTATGAGCAAAGTCATTTAAAATCAGTCTGCGATACATTTTGTGCTCAATCGCCTCACTCAAATTGGGAAGCGAAAATTTCAAAAACAGAGTGGTTATTCTATTTACAAAAAAAAATGGGAGTACAGGAACCAGACAATACTAAATTTTTTTCTTATTCTTACTACATTCCCGAAAATAGAGAGGCATATTTTTTAAAGGAAGATAGCTTACGTTTAAAACAAATTAGAGAAGACTGGAAGTTTCCCTCGGCTTTTTTTTCCATAACCACCGAACAAGATACATTATTATTTCAGGGAAAAGGTTTTGGACATGGGGTTGGTTTATGCCAAGAGGGGGCTATGAATATGAGCGAGCATGGTTATTCATACGAAGAAATATTAAAATATTATTATCAAGGCGTATCTATTGTTCCCATGAGCAAAATACATTTGTTTTGGTAGTTAGGTTTTTATTATTTGCCTAAATAAATTTAATTCCTAAATCTTTTTCAGTGAATTTTTTTATACCAAACAGAATATTTTAATCTTATCAAGATTGATAGGTAAATATTTATTAAGGTGATTTTCTTTCTTGATTATTATTTTGTGAATTGATAATAGTTGCTCCCGATTCTATAACTCCTTGTACGTCCATAGAAGTTTCAATTACCTTAGGTAAAAAAGGAACCCCTCTAAAATTTGTATTTGCTAAGTTGTCCGATAATGATAAAGTATTAATTGAATACTTTATCCAATCACTTCCGGGTAAATTATTTTGCATTATTGTTTGCCCATTAGAAGTTACGTTTGAGGAAAGTTCATCGATATCATTTAATACTCCTAATCCTCCAACTACTTTTGAAGGTAAAGTAGTTGCTGTAGCAACTCCTCCAATACCAAAAGCTAGTGCTAATCCAGTTTGAGCATTTTTTACTGAATTTGCATAAGCGGCAGATCCTTCAACATTTGGATCTGGCCTCGGTGAAATTGGATTAAATACAGCTATAGCTTTTAGCGCAACATTCCAATCAAAACTTCCTTCTAATGCTCCTCCAATTAATTCAGTACTATAATTTAGTATAGTTCTTGGTCCGCCTGTAGAAATGACTAACGTTCCATAGTCTGAATTTGGATTAAAAGTATTGTTCTGTCCATTTGTAGTGTATGAGCGATATTGTCTATATCCATTTGGTTCAAAAAAATATCCGTTATTTCCCGCATCTTGATTAGGGTAACTTGTCCAAAATGTTTGTTGTATTTGATCATATTGAGCAGAAGTCATTCTATTTGGATCCCATTTTACATATCCCATTCCATTATCAACTCCATGTAATCCAGTTTTGGAATCAAATATTTCTATTCTCGGCTTTCCATTTGATGCTGTACCATAAATTACTATTCTACTTTCTAGACCTTCTAATTCTACACTATTTATTACCTTGTTTTCACTAAATGCATAATTTGAGTTCCACGGGAAGGAACCATACAAAGGATCTACCGCAAAAAACCTGCCTAATCTTGGGTCATGCATACGAAAGGTATAGTTTATAGAGTTATTCTTTCCTTTTATCTCATCATCTTTTTCCTGTCCCTGAAAGCTGTACCGATAATCCCTCTTTTCCCAGCTTCTTTCTTTGATGATGGCTCCAAATGGATAATAGTCGGCTACACTTACAATGTCTGCGATAAATCCATCGGTTATTCCATCTGCGTTGTTATCTTGAGGGCTTACTTTATCGCTTACTACCGTTAATATATTGCCTAAGTGGTTGCTTAATTCATATTCTTTTAAACCTAAGGTATGTGTCCCTGTTTTTTTACTTACTATACTAGTTTTGGGTTTAGGGAGTAAAGGACCAAAAACTTTTCCACCTTTCAATATAGTATTCTCTTCATTTAAAATTCCTTTTCTTCCATTATCAACATCAACATCTGTATCAGTATCAATCACATCATCATTAATCATGTTTGTGACATTAACATTTCTACCCAATCGTTTACTTCCGTAAATTTCTCGCTCTACGACTTTATAGGTAGTTTTTCCGGCTTTGTTTTCTTTTTGATATACCGCCATCACATTTCCCGAAGCATCCCGGTAATAATGCGTTGAGGATTCTACTTGCAAGGTAGCAGGATGTATCACATGTTTAGCGATGCGCTCTCCATGACTGTTGTATTCAAATTTCAGATTCTTTTTAGAGCTGGTGGTAGGTCGTTTAATCTCTTTTACCTTACCATCTACCCTCCATATTATTTCTTGTATTTCTTCTTGAGCATCGGCTTTTAATTCTCCCAATGCCGTATAGGTGTAGTTGTCGATGATTTGATCGTCTATATCATCATTAAATTGCATCGGTTGAACCGTATCGTTCACATGCCGTAATCGGTTGCTGATAAGCTGCTGAGTAACTCCACTTCCTATGTAATGGTAATTATAGTGGATGTCGTCTATCATTTTTCCACTGCCATCTCTTCTTTGTTGTCGTAAAATATTGCCATTGGCATCGTAATCAAATACATTGTGGTATTTGTGGTTATAGCTTAATCCACTGCCAAAAGCATTAGCCGTTACATTTTCCCAAGCTTTCATTTCTTTTAAGCGATTTAGCTGATCATACTGATAAGCATATCCCATAGGAAGTGGTGTTTTGCTTGCCGAATCCAGCACCGTAGTAACCATATGACCTATATTGCCATTGTATAAATCGTACCGGCTGTTTTGTAAATCGCTGCCCTGAGTTTGTATGATAAAACGATCCGAAGCATTATTCCAAATAGCAGCATCTATCGGTTTATAATCGTTTTGGTAGTAGCCTAATTGGTACCCATATACATCTTTTGCAAATATGGCATTAGGATTTGTACTGGCGGTTAAACCATCTTTACCCGGATCTTTTTCGGCCTCTAACATCCCACTGTTTACTCCTTTTATCCATCCTTGTAAATTCATAACATAATCTATCCCCTGTACTTTTTTATCTCCTATTTCTACCCGAGCGAGTGGTCCATGATCATAGTAAAAATACTTCGCATCGTTATCCCATACGATCTTATCGGTAC
>CAZEIM010000058.1:6013-14235 GCA_964512145.1 uncultured Flavobacteriales bacterium | reverse complement strand
TTAAATTTTTCCCATTTTTCTTCAAAGACTAGTTTAACTTCAGGAATAATTTTTATCTGCTATTAAAAAATTTGCCTACAAAAAGATTATTTATTGTTTTTCCAGTAAGAATAATTCTCGATTATATAGCTGCTATTAAATTTTTAACTGAAGGTGGTTTTAAAGATTTTTTTGCAGTTACTAAAGCTCATTTTAGTTTTTATTTTTCAATTTGTAAAACATTAAAAAAACGACAAAAAAATCCGCATTTAAAAGTAAAAGGTGTTTACAAAAGAAGTATTGTATGGGATTATTATGTTTTAAGAAAATCAAAATTTAATCAACTCAGCAAGAAAGATTTTACAAATTAGAGTTTTCTTTTCTATTTACAAAACTTTGAATAGCAAGTTTATAACCTTCTAATCCGAATCCCATAATAGAACCGGCACAATTTTTCCCAATAAGCGAAATATGACGATAAGGTTCTCTGGATAAAAGATTTGAAATATGAACTTCAATTACGGGAATTTTTATTGCAGCTATACTATCGGCAATCGCCACAGAAGTATGCGAATAGCCTCCTGCATTTAAAACTATTCCGTTGAATTCTTTTTCAGATTTTTGAACCATATCAATCAATTCGCCTTCAATATTGCTCTGAAATAAAGTTAACTCAGCAGTATTTGAAAAATAATCTTTTAAATGTTTGAAGTAATCATTAAATGAAATATTACCATAAACAGAAGGCTCTCTTTTACCGATTAAATTAAGATTAGGGCCGTTTATAATAATTAACTTAAGCATTTGCATCAATATTTTTTTTCTTATAAAGATTTTTAGAAGCTACAAATAAAAATGAATTTATAAAAGCATAAAATACAACACCTGCCTGGTTTTCAAACATTGATTCTACAGAAATATTTAAAATTATTAAAATCAGAAATAAACCATATAAATAATTTCTATTGACAATTGCAAAATATAAGGGAATTAGCAAACAAAAAAGAAGTGCAATAAATCCAAATAAGCCAATGGAAATAAAACTCTGCAAAAATTGATTATGAGCGTTCAATTTTTGATCGTAGGCATGTACCAAACCTTTTTCTCTGTACTTTTCAAGTAAAGCATCCTTAACATCACCAGTACCAACGCCAAATAAAAAATTCTCTTTTAATATCTTAGTTGAAATTTTCCAAATAAAAATTCTGTCGGAATTACTCTCTCCATCAACTAAAGTAGAATTGTTTTTACTAGTAAATACTTTTAGTGCATTTTCAATTCTGCTTTTTACAGAAGGAAACAAGTTCAGAATTATAGAAACAAAAAGCATAAAAGAAACAATAAATATGATTCCGATTAAGTACCTTTTTTTCACAAACAACAAATAAATAAATAACAAAATGTAAATAATTGCAAGGCTTATTATTCCAGCTTTTGAGCTTAAAAGAAAAATGAAAATTGTAAAAATAAATATAATAATTAGAGCAATTTTGGGATTAAATATTCTGTTATTTACTTTATTTTCATATAGATATAATAATGTTATAATTCCAAAATTCAGATACATCGATAAATAAGATGGATGAAAAAAATAACTCAACAAACTGTAGAAAAAAACATATATAGTTTGGTTTAATATAAAATAATTATAAAAAGCTACAACTAAACAAACAGTTATATTTAATACCAATCCATATATAAAAGATATTAGATATTTATGTACTAAATTTATATTAAATTGCTGCTTTTCTGTTATATAAAAAAGAAAAGGTAAAAAAATGAGTGAAAACTTAACTTCTAAATCGAAAAAAGCATAGGTAAAATTTTTAGTATTTACTAAACCAATTACATACAAAAAATATAAAATACCGAAGTAAAGTACTTTTACATTGCTATATCCTGATAATTTACCTTTTAACAAAGCAATTATGTTAGGAATAGAAAATAATGTGTATAAAATCAAGTTCCAAGTTGTTAATACTTTATTGAGTGGCAAAACAAAAAAAATTGCTATCAATAAATAAAACTTAAGTTTGTTAATATCTATCTTATTACAGTACGCAAGCATCTTTATTCTATCTGGTTAATGATTCGTCGTTTTTAATTTTATTTCTGAGAATTAAAAATTTTATAATTCCATTCAAATAACCAAAGCCATATCCAATATGAATTAGAACAAAACTAATGAAAATTCCTGAAAAACTTTTAAGATTTCTACTCAAATGAATAGTTGTAGATAAAATTAAAATAAAATAAGCAATTAATGGTGAAACTAGGTAAAAATTAAGTTTATAAAAAATTAAAAAATGTAATAAAATAACTAATATATATAGAACAAATATGAAAGGAATAGTTTGGCGAATAGTAGTTACTGTGTGATGCTTTAAATTTACGTAAACCTTCCATAAACCGTATTGATAATATTGCCTGAATAATTTGCTGAATGAAGATCTTACATAATAATTTATTATACAATCAGTATTAAGATATATTTTTAAATTGTTTTTAATCATTCTGTAGTTGAATTCATCATCTTGATTACGCACTAACTCTTCGTCAAACATGCCAATTTTATCAAAAACTTCTTTTTTATATACACCAAAAGCCACAGTATCAACATAACCACTTTTTATACCCGTTCTAAAATAAGCATTACCAACCCCTACAGGTGATGACATCACTTTACCTATATATTCAGAAATTTTGCTTTCATAAATATTGTTTAAAAAGCCTCCAACACAATGAACATCAGGATTTTGTTCAAAAATTGAAAATATATAATTCAAATAATTAGTTGTTAATTTTGAATGAGCACCTAATATCATTATATACTCAAAATCTTGAGAGTGCTTTATTCCTATGTTTAAAGCATGAGGAGTAGTTTTTTTAGAGTTTTCTATGTAATGAATAAAACTGTATTTACTAGAATATTCATAAATTATTTCAAGAGTTTTATCGGTACTTAACCCATCACAAACAAATACAGTTAGTAAGTTTAAATTAAAATTTAAATCTACTATCGATTGCAAACAAGCACCAATATACTTTTCTTCGTTTCTTGATGGTATTACAATAGAAATCATTTTCCTGTTTTCACTCATGAGGGTAATAGTTCTTTATAAAATGAGATTAATTTTAATTGTTCATTTTCCCAATTATATTTTTTTTCGATTAATTCTCTTCCATTTTTACCTAAAAACTCAGCATATTCTTTGTCGGATATAATTTTGTTTATTGCATTAGTTATTTCAGCATTATTAAATGGATTTATGCAAATGCCACACGGTCCTTCTTCTATAATTTCACGCCAGAGTTGAAAATCAGAAGCTAATACTGGTAAACCGGCAGCCATATACTCAAAAAGTTTTATAGGTAATGAATCGATGTAACTTCTTAAAGGGTGCAAAAAAATGATTCCCAAAAGTGATTTTTCTAATATTTTTTTTATTTCTTCTCTGCTAACTACACCATAATAGTTTACTTTTTCCCATCCTTTCTTGCTACTTAGTTCATTAAAATAGTTATCGGGCGAAAAATTTCCTGCTAAATTCAAGCGAGTGTTAGTAAATGATAAGGCTTCTATCATTTCATTGCCACCTCTAACTTTAGAAATGCTACCTACATAACAAATTTCGTTCTCTTTATTTCTCCATACATTATTGTTGATTTCAAATTCCTTTAGGATAGGGTAATTACAAATACTAAGAGTATTATCATTTATTTTTTTAAAACGTTTTTCAATAATTGGAGTAGCTGCAACTATTCCCGATACTTTTGATGCAAAGTGATTTTCGATAAATTCAACAAAAATTGATACTGTCTTTCTTAGCCATAATGGTATGTAATGCTTACTTAAAATCTGTCTTGGCAAATCTTCATGAGCATCATAAATCACAATTTTATTTTTTTTCCTTAATTTTTTACCAAAAGGTAATAATTCAGGATCATGAAAATGATATATGTCAGCATCGACTTCTAAAGCAGCTTTAAAAATTCTTTTACGTAAACGCAACAATCTATTTAGCCTACTGTTTTTTTTATTATTAACTGCTATAATATTTATGCCGTTTTCTTTTTTATTTTTTTCACCAACACAAACAAGATAAACTTCAAAACCTGAATTAGATAGAGAAATACACTCTTTGAAAAAGATTCGTATATCTTTTTCAGGGTGAACTGAAGTGAAGTGACAAACTTTAATTTTTTCTGACATTATAAATTTTCTCCCAAATTGCTACATTAAATAAACGCCAAAAAATCCTATTGTTTATATTATTTAAGTTTCCATGAATCAAAGGCGATAAAATTTGAGACGATAATATTTCTTTAGTCAATAACTTTCGATTTGCAAGCCATTTGTTTTCAGGTGCTTCAAAACCAAATTTATTTTTCCGCCATGCTATATTATTAGGTAGCTCAAATTCAACTGCTTTACGAAGTATGTATTTTGTCCACCCATTATTGATTTTTAATTCTATAGGTAAACTTAATGCAAACTCAACCAAGCGATAATCAAGAAATGGAAGTCTTGCTTCTACGGCATGATACATTGAGTTTCTATCTTCATATTTTAACAAGTGAGGAAGTTGAGTTCTTGTTATTTCGAGTTTTTGAAGTTCAAAGGGATTATTATATGAATTGGCAATTGTTTTAAATATATTAAAATCGGCAAGTAAAGTAAATTCTTTGTCAATAAAAGTAAACTTTTTTTTAGTTAAATATTCTCTTATTTTAGAATTTTTAAAGTAAAACATATATTGCAACAATGAAGTTTTTGATAATCTGGAGTTATTAGAAGCGTCACTAATAGCTATTAACTTATTAAATGTTGATAATCCATTTAAATAAGCCGGGTAATATCTTTCGTAACCTAAAAGAGTTTCATCTCCCCCCTGCCCATCTAACATTACTTTGCAACCCAATTTTGAAGCTTCCATCATTATAAAAAACTGCATGAATATTGAAGGACTACCGAAAGGTTCTTGTTGAACTTTAATAACCTCGTAAATGCTTTTTAGAAAATCGTCATAAGAAGGTGTTACAACCTTCCAATCAAGCCATTTTGCATTCGATACTACTTCTGCAAACTTTGTTTCATCATTGTTTTTATCGGTCGATTTAGCAGTTAAAGCAACAAACCTATCATGATTTTTTTTATTATAAATATTCGAAGCTATTGAAGCAATATAAGAGCTGTCTAGACCACCACTTAAACAAGTACCAACTTTAACATCTGAAATAAGCCTCAAATTTACCGAATTATCAAATAGTTCGATGAATTTTTTTATTGCATCAGTTTCATTTAAGTTTTTATACTCATTATTTTCCTCAAGATAGTAATACCTTTTAGTAGTAATTTTATTTGAATTTAAGTCATAGATTAAAAAATGAGATGCATCAAGTTTAAAAACCCCTTCGAAAAAACAACTGCTATTATGTTCTTCTATTCCTAAAACAATATAATCTGCTAAAATCTTATAATTGACTTTCGGAATTAACCCAGCTTTTAAAATTTGATTAATTTCTGATCCAAAAACCCACTTATCTCCAAAGTCGTAAAAATAAAAAGGTTTAACTCCAAAACGATCTCTTGCACAAAAAAGAATTTCCTTTGTTTTATCATAAAGTGCAAAGGACCACATTCCATTAAACTTAGTTAAGCATTCGCTACCCCATTCTATATATGAGGCTATAATTACTTCTGTATCAGAATTAGTTTTAAAAAAATATCCCTTTTTAATAAGAACACTTTTAATTTCTTTGAAATTATAAATTTCACCATTGTAAACTAAAATATAATTTTGATTGTAAACAAAAGGTTGATTAGCATTTTCATTCAAATCAATAATGGAAAGACGACGATGCCCAAGAGCTAAATTCCTGTCAAAATAATACCCATATGAGTCAGGACCTCTGTGAACAATAGCATCAGTAATTTCAGAAATTTCATATTTCGATATTTTTAAACCTTTTTTACTAATTATTCCTGAAATACCGCACATTTTGTTTATTTTAAAAGTTGGTTGTATAATTTGACGAATTTATCTTTACTATTTGATTTAGAAGCTTTGTTAATAATGAGATTTTTATTAATTTCATTGCAAATTTTTTCGTCAAGCAATAAGGCAGTTGAAAAAAAATCATCTTCAGTATTATCAACCACTATTCCATTAACAGTATCCAGAACCCACTCAGTATTAGCAGGAATGTTTGATACTATTGGTATACAATTGTACGACATTGACTCTAGTAAACTAACAGAAGTAGCATCAGTAGTAGGAATTGAAACAAAAAATCGTGCCTTTGAATAATACAAATTATTTTCGTCTTTTCCAACCCATCCCACAAATTTTATAGCATCAGCACATTGTAAAGACTCGGTAAGTTTAATTAACTTTTTTGTTTCATTGCCCGATCCTGCAATTATAAGTTTCCAATTTGAATTGGTTTTGTATAATTTATCGAATGCCAAAATAATTTTATCTATTCTATAGAAATTAAAGTGAAGCCGATTTGAATATATAATGTTTTCCTTTGTGGTTAAATTATTAGGAATATTAACTCCAAAATTCACAGTAATAAGCTGTTTATCGCCTAATTCTATTAATTTTCTTATTTGCGAAGTCATATATAATGAGTCAGAGGTGATTGCATCTGCTCTTTTAAGGCAAAATTTTGTAATTAACTTCAAAAAAATATTTTTATAAGGATTAACCAAAACATCATCTCCCCAAGCAGTTACAACAGTTGGTATCTTAGTCCCAAAAGCTGCTATTAGTGTCAGAAAAGAAAATGAATTTGCTTGGTGTATATGAATTATATCAGGTTTGAATTGGTCAATTTTTCGACGAATGGCTAAAATTGTTTTAATAATATTAAAAGGATTCTTCAATCCAAAATTTTCGATTATTACTTCAAAATCATTAAATTTATAATTGTTATTATTAGTTATTATACATATGTTTTGGAAATAATCCTCAATAAGAGAACAATAATTTAACAAATGAACACTCCCACTCCCAACTAATAGTAATTTCTTTTTATTCATATAATAACTATTAATCTGCCCAAGAAGAATAAATTTTTTTTAATTCATCATTTTGATCAAGGTACTGTTTATCAATATTTCTGGTATCGCCAACTACTTTGGCAGGATTTCCTTTAATAATTGAAAAATCGGGGAAATTACCTTTTACGTAACTATAAGCAGCAACAATAGATCCTTTTCCAATTTGGGTTCCTGGCATGATAACCGAATGAGGGCCTATAAAAGTAAATTTCTCTATTTTAACACTTCCGGTAATATATCCTTTATGATTATTAAAATTATTGTATTCGGAACCGTATAATCTTATAGAAATATGACTCGAATGTGTAGTAATGCTAACAAAATCTGTAATCTGACAACCTTCACATATCTCAATACAATTGCTAGCTTCAATAAAATTGTGATGCCCTATGTAAACTCCATCATGTAATATCAACTTTTGTGGATAATCGATAAAGGTTGTATTTCCAATAGAACAGTTTAAAATTCTTTTTCCTTGGAAATTTTTTTTAAGTGGGAAAACCCTTGGTTTAAAAAAAAATCTTAAGAGCTTAGATATATGAAATAATAAAGAATTCGTTATGTTCTTCATAGTAATTTATTGATAATATTTCCCGTCGGGTTTTGCTATACTATAATACCAAATATTTGCAAAAATAAGAATTAATGAACAAAATACCGATACTGCAATAAAACTAAATTTGTAGTTAAAAAATAGACCACCACAAACAATTAGAATTATCCTAATAATAAATTCGAAAATTGTTATTAAAAATGCTTCTCTTTGTTTTTTGAATATTAATGTTACAGGTGAAATTGGAGATACCAAGTAGCTAACAAATATCCATGGAAGTAAGTAACGAGCTATTTCCCCAGCTTGTCGATAGTCTTCAGAAAAAATAAAGGCGAATAAATCGGGAGTAAATGAAAAAATAGTCACAAAAGGAATTATACCAACTAAAAATAAATTTTTTTGTATTTTCAACATTAAAGGTCTTATATCTTTATTCTCAGAAGTAAGTTTTGCTGACTGTTCATAAAAAACCTGACTAATAGATGATGTAATTATCGAGATAGGAGCTCTTGTATATCTGAAAGCAAATGCAAAGCCACCTAATATTTTTTCAGTAAAATATAATTTAATAAGATATATAATACCCTGATCGACTACAATGTCTAAAATTGAATGGGGAGT
>CAZEIM010000058.1:0-6003 GCA_964512145.1 uncultured Flavobacteriales bacterium | reverse complement strand
ATTAATTATAATTTAAATTTATTACAACAAAATTTCTGTATTTCTTTATTAATTTGTTTAGTATTTGAAAGTTGTATGAAGTGATTTTCAATAAAGTTAGAATATTTTTTTGTTTTAATAAAAGGAATAAGGCTCCAAATAAATATCCAAAAACAAATCCAGAAATAAGCCCTGTTGGTCCAATTATAATATAACCAATAAAAATACTTAATAAAACTGTTGTGACAGATTGAATTACTTTTGAAATAGCATTTATCTTATAAGTTTTACATCGAGTAGACCAGAAATTTAAAATCGAATATAAACCTACAGAAAAAATCCCTAAGGGTACCAACCAAAAACTATTTTTATTAATATTATTAAAGATTAATTGGTTTTCATTAGAAAAAACAATCACTAATACAGTAATAATAGATAATAATGTTATTAACCAATTCAATAAAATAGCAGTAGTCATTATTTCTATGGCTTCTTTATCTTCTTTAGGAATAATCTGAGCCACGTCCAATCTCAAAGTCGAAATTAAAGCGCCAATAGAAATGATAGGTAATATAAGAGAAAGAGCAGCAAAATCATTAGGTGTATATATTCTCGAAAGCCACGGAGAAAGTAATATTGGTAATGCTTGAGCAATAACATTACCGCTTATAAGAGTTGTAATATTAATCAAAAAACTATTTCTAAAATTGTGTTTTAACATCATTACTTTTTAAAAAGTAAGCATAAATTTTTTAATGATTATTTTTTTTAATTAAAATATCGCTATAATTAAAAACAAATAAAATGTCAAAAAAAATTATATTTAATAATCAAGCAAATATATTAAAAAAATGTATACTGCGACTTCCAAAAATATTAAATAAAGATATAAGTATCGTTTTCAAAACAATTAGCTCTAATTAACTAACAATAAGATATTTAAATATTATTCACGATATCAACAAAATGTTAATAACTAATGTTGATTTTTTGTTAACAAAAAACACTGAAAAACTCTTGACAAAAGACTTAAAATGTTGTATATTTGTTTTATCAAGTGAGAGATAAAGGGCTGGCTTGAGTACGTGAATCCAATAGTCTGGAAACGGACGAAAGGAAGTGAAAAGAAAGATTGGATATTAATTGCTGGGTTTGCTTATACAAACGAGAAGCAAATTGTACCAAAAGCAAAGTAACAATTGGTTAAACTACCTTGAAAAAGTTGTTTAGTACAATTGATACTAAATCCCGAAAGCTGATAGTAAAATTGAGGTTTAGAGGGGTAGCCGTAATAACAGTAACTTGGCATCTTTTAATGGCTATGGCTATTAAAAGATGAAGGAGGCAAGAATCGGACAGAAGATTGCCTCCTTTTGTTTTTTTATTTAACAGGATAAAATATTTGTGTTTCCCATTTCATTGTGTCAGATTCTTTTTCAGTATCAGTAATATATACTTCCCAAGGAAAGCCGTTAATCTGAAGATTATTTTTCTTTATATAAAATTCAATAGCATCATGAGCATCAGAAGTACTTTCATAAGGGCCATATTGTGAAGCACAAACGGTTTTCCCACCTTTAATTTCGGTAAAAACAATTCTACCGGAAGATTTTGCTTTAGCGTTAACAGGTATTCCTGCTTCAAAAACCGAAACTCCTTCAGGATTCCAACTATAAAAAATACAAAAAGGATATGAAGTTTGCTCAATATTATTTTTTGCAATGTATTCATTTATAGTATTAAAAATTTCCATTGTTTTATTCTTGAAATTTGATGAAATACAAGAATCTTTAATTGTCAATGCATAAAAATTATCAAAATTCTTAAGATTAACTTCAGATGTCTTCCATTTTTTTGTTATATGTAATTCATTTTCACATAATTCTTTTAAATTATTTAACCCCTTTTTAAAATCAGGTCTTATCATTCTACCGGCAAACAAACCCATCCATCTATTGAATGGGTACGATAAATCCTTTGAAACTATATTCCAAATAACCAAAGTTCCTTCCTGAGATGTTTCGAAATACCAATTTAATTTTGATTTCATTGAATTATCAAAAATAAGATCGCCTGAAATCATATTGTTTGGGACAACTTTAACAAATTTCAACTGGCCTTGTGAGTCCTCATCATTATTTTCCTGCCATTTTATTGTAGCTCCAACACCTTCCGACGGTCCTTCGTAGTACACCTTAGTTGATTCTTTATTCTCGGTAAAAGGACTCCATTTTTCCCAATTAGCTGTTTTATTTACCATAACAAAAATTTTCTCAACAGGGGCATTAATCAGAATTGACTCCTCTACTTTTATTTCTTTTGGTAAGAATAATGCAATAACTAAGAATAAAAGTATAATGCCCAATAAAACGATACCGATAATTTTAAAAATTTTCATATTACAATATTTTAAGTTGCTAAATTAATAAACTATTGTTTTGAAATTGATTATAAATAAAAAAAAAGCCGATTGAAGAAATCAACCGGCCTATTAATATCTTTAATGATTTTATTTATTATCCTACAACAATCAAACCATTTCTCTCTGCTTCTTTTAAACAAGCTGAAATACCTTTCTTGTTTATGTTTCTTATTCCACTTGCCGATACTCTTAACGTTATCCAACAATCTTCTTCAGGTATATAGAATTTTTTGCGTTGTAAATTAGGATAAAACCTTTTTTTACTCTTTATGTTTGAGTGTGATACTTTATGTCCTGTAATTACTTTTTTACCTGTAATATCGCAAACTTTTGACATGATATTGTTTTTTAAAAGATTATAATTTCAAAAATGGTTTGCAAAAATACATTTCTTTTTTTTAATAGCAAAGGATTTTTTATAATTTATTAAACTTTTATCAACAATTTTCTATTAATAACTTTCTTAGGTTATTTATTGCACTTATGGAAGCTTTTATTATGTTTTGTCCCCTATCCTCGCCATGTAAAAACTTTTCTGAAATCACTTTGTTTCTGTCGGCTACAGCTACCCAAACGGTTCCTACGGGTTTTTCATCAGAACCTCCATCAGGACCGGCAATACCTGATACAGCAATAGAAAAGTCAGTTTCAAACTTTTTTAAACTACTCTTTGCCATTTCAATTACTGTTTGTTCACTTACAGCTCCATTTTTTAATAAAGTATCAGAACTTACATCTAAAAACTTCATTTTTATTTTATTCGAATATGCTACAATTCCTCCTTTGAAATATTTGGAGCTACCCGGAATTGAAGTAAACATATGCGATAAATAACCACCAGTGCAACTTTCGGCAACAGACAATGTTTTATTATTATTAATGAGCATATTAGCCACATTTTCTGCAAGAGTTTCATCATCATACCCAAAAATGTATTCCGGAATAATTTTCTTTAGTTTTTCAACTTCGGATAAAACATTATTCTCGATATTATCATCTTTACTTCCTCTGCTTGATAACCTTAACCTGATAATTCCCGGTTGAGGAAGATATGCTAATTTTATATTTTCAGGTAAATTATTCTCCCAGTCCTTTATTTTTTCAGCTAAAAACGATTCTCCAATTCCACATACAAGAACAGTTTTTTTAAAATTTTTAATTTTAATTTTCTTTTTAAGTTCGGGTATTACAAAATCATTCATCATAGCCTTCATTTCAAATGGAACTCCGGGTAATGAAATAATAATTTTTCCATTATATTCAACCCACATACCTGAAGCCGTACCACAAAAATTCGGAATAACAAGGCATCCATCGAGAACCTCTGCCTGTTTTCTGTTTAATTCGGTTACACCTAACCCTCTTTGCTTGAAAAACAGTTCAATTCTTTTATATGTATCGTTATCAAATACTAATGGAACTTTAAAATACTCAGATAGTGTTTTTTTTGTTATATCGTCGTTCGTTGGTCCTAAACCTCCGGTAATAAATATTATTTCAGAATTCTCTATTGAAGAATCTAAAGTTTTGATTATTGAATCGTAATTATCAGAAATAGTAGTAATTTTTGAAACATTAATTCCTGAATCATATAATTCCGCAGCAATCCAAGAAGAATTAGTATTAATAACCTGTCCTATTAGAAGTTCATCTCCTATACTGATTAATTCTGCATTCATTAAAATAAAATTTAAAATCCTTTTGATTCAATAATTCCTATTTCTTTGGGAGCAATAGACATAACCGGAATGTGAGAATTTCTTATAACTTCTTGAGCATCAGAATCCATAAAATACTCAATCCAACCTACTTCTTTTTGGGTCATAATCATTATTAAGTCGATATCTTGTTGTTCTTCTGCATATTTTAAAATAATTGGAACTAAAGTTCTCTCGTTTTTTGTACTTTCTATTAATTCCGACTGGCATTTAACGTCACGTTCAGTAATATAATTATGAACCTGATTTAGCTGAGCTTTCAACTTAGCCAATACTTCATTGTCATTTTTAGACCATAATGCTGATACTACTTTTATAGTGGCATTAAAAGCCTTAGCCATTTCAATAGCTTTAGTAACTTTCTGGCGAGTTTCTATCGTTAAATCAAGAGGTAGCAGAACACTTCTGCATCCGTTATAATGATGAAGGTTGTTTATTGTTATTACCGGACATTTTGACCATCTTATTATTTTGTGTGTATTGGCACCTATGGTTTTTTTAAACTCAGGTTCGCTATTTGTACCCATAACAATCATTTCTGCAAATGTCATCTCAGAAATTTCAAGAATTTTTGACGGAATTCGTCCTTTAGCTAACATCGGCTTAACAGGCACGCTGGTATTCTTCTCTGTTTCTATTGAAATTTCATTAATTTTCTGTTGTATTTTAGCCAATATCTCATCTTCTTGTTTACTGTCTGATAGTAGTTTTGAAAAAATTCCGGTTTCTTCCAAAACATAAAGTAAAATAATTTCATATTTTAATATTTGAGCAATATGAGTTGCTTGTTCCAAAGCTACTAGCGATTTTTGGTTAAAATCTATAGGTACTAAAATTACTTTTTTTTCGTTCATATACTTTTATTTTTATAAATTGAGTTAATAATATTAATTTTGAAAATTGTAACAAATATAGAAAATAAATTGTTTATAAAATGACAAAAATAAAAGCGTCAGAATTAATACTCAGCAATGATGGAAGTATCTACCATTTAAGGCTACATCCTGAAGACATTGCTGATAATATTTTGCTTGTGGGTGATCCGGGTAGAGTTCCAGAAGTATCTGCTTTTTTTGATAAAATTGAGTTAAAAGTAACTAATCGAGAAATTTGTACTCATACAGGTTTTTTTAATAATAAAAGAATCTCCGTTTTATCTACAGGTATGGGGACAGATAATATTGATATAGTTATTAATGAACTTGATGCATTAGTAAATATAGATTTAGAAAAAAGAGAACCTAAAGAAACTCATAAATCGCTAAATATTATCAGATTAGGAACATCGGGAGCTTTGCAAGCCGACTTGAATGTTGATGAGTTTATGGTTTCCGAATATGGTCTCGGACTGGATGGAATGCTATATTTTTATAAAGATTCAAAAAATGTTATTGAAAAAGAGATAACAGAAGAATTTATAAATCATATGAAATGGAGCAGCAATCTCCCAAAACCTTATGTGGTGAAAGGCTCAGAAAAACTTATTCAAAAAATTGGGAAAGACATGAAGATGGGCATTACTGCTACAGCTCCCGGTTTCTATGGCCCACAAGGAAGAGAGCTAAGGTTGAAACTTGCTTTCCCCGATATAAACAATAATATTGAATCATTTTCTTACAATGGGTTAAGAATTAATAACCTCGAAATGGAAACATCCGCACTTTACGGACTTGGAAAAATGTTGGGGCACGAAACCTTAACTATTTGTGTTCTTATTGCAAACAGAGTTACCAAAGATTTCAGCAAAGATTATAAAAAACCCGTAAAACAGCTAATTGAGAAAGTATTGTTAAAAATTACTTCTTAACCCAAATTATAGGATTAATAGGGAAATAGTTAGTAAAAACGATTAAAAGTATTAATAATATTAAATACAAAAAGGTT
>CAZEIM010000057.1:0-14449 GCA_964512145.1 uncultured Flavobacteriales bacterium | reverse complement strand
AAAAGCAGAAATGGTTCCGCAAGTTGCATTATGTATTAGCTATTGTCTTTTTTTATAAACTGTGATTCTTTCATTATCCAAGAATATATTTCCTTTCAGAGTCTAATTTAATATAAATAAAAAGCAAAATGGTAAATGCCCATAATGCTGAGCCCCCATAGCTTAAAAATGGCAAAGGAATTCCAATTACAGGTACCAAGCCAATAGTCATACCTATGTTAACAGCAACATGAAAAAAAAATATACTTGCAACACAGTATCCATATATTCTACTGAATAC
Source organism: uncultured Flavobacteriales bacterium (assembly GCA_964512145.1). Classification (GTDB taxonomy): domain Bacteria; phylum Bacteroidota; class Bacteroidia; order Flavobacteriales_G; family JALEGO01; genus CAYOHR01. The sequence goes on along the minus strand of CAZEIM010000057.1, from coordinate 14,169 downwards.
TGATTTTTGACGTTCGCTGGTGAAAATTATTCTAATAATTAATACCGTATAAAGTAATACAACAAAGGAAGTCCCAATAAAACCCCATTCCTCCCCTATGGTGCAAAAAATAAAGTCCGTACGTTGTTCGGGCACAAAATCATATTTTGTTTGTGTACCTTGCATAAATCCTTTTCCCATAAATCCGCCCGAACCTATTGCAATTTTCGACTGATGCACATTATATCCCGTTCCTTGTTTGTCTTCTACCAATCCTAACAATCCATTTATTCTATTTCTATGCCTATCTTCTAATAATGAGCTGTTAAAAATATTTCCTACCATCAAAATATACATATTAATTACTACAATATATCCGATAATTTTTAACCATAATCCTTTCTTTTTATATGGATATACAAAACGCAACAGCCAAATAACAATAATTGAAACAAAAAACATAAGTAAATATTTTACGGGAAGTTTAATATCTAGCCAAGATAAATCCCAAAATTTACTATCAACATATACACTCAATAAAAATAAAAAAATTGCTAAAAACCCATACCCAAGAATGCTTCCGGGATACCCTTCCCTGTATAACGCTAAATACAAAGAAAAAAACACAAGTGCTGAACCTGCATCTGGTTGTAATAAAATTAATAAAACCGGTAAAAAGAGAAATAAAATAGGAATAAACTTTACCGATAATCGATCGAGTTTTATTCCTTTTACACTTAAATATTTTGAAATAGCAAGAGCTGTAGCAAACTTAACAAACTCTGTGGGTTGTATGGCAATAAACCCACCTATTTCAAACCATGATTTTGCTCCTTTTTTAGTACTCCCAAAAATTAATACGGCAATTAATAGCAAAAGAAAAAAACTATAAATAAAATATGCTAAAGATTCATAAAACTTTAAATCTATAATTAGTATAACAAAGGCTAAAACTATTGAAACACCAGCCCATATAAACTGCTTTTCATAACTGGTTATATTTAATTCTTCATTAAAAGTAGTAGAGTATAAATTAAGACACCCAATACATAGTAGGATAATATATAAAATCAACAGGTATGGGTCTGCTGAAGAAAGAATATTTTTTCGTTCTCTCATGGAAATATATTACCCATGAATATGTTCTTTTTTACCGTATTGTTTAATTACAGTAGCTTCGTAATGTAAAAAATCCTCCCAAAGTTTATCTACATCCATATATTCTTTTCCATATTTTCGGGCAAATGTTAAAAATGTAGTGTAATGTGTTGCTTCGCTTTTCATTAATTCATAATAAAAATCTGAAAGCTCTTTATCTTTAATATTCTCTGATAAAACTCTAAATCGTTCACAACTTCGCGCTTCTATCATAGCTGCAAGTAATAATTTATGAACCAACGCCTTATTTCTATCTGTACCTCCAGTAAAAAACTTTTGTAAATCATGTACATATGGATCTTTTCTTTCTTTTCCTAGTACCAAACCTCGTTCTTTTATTTTTTCGTGCACCATTCTAAAATGTTCCATTTCCTCTTGAGCTAACTTAATCATCTCATCTACCAAATCAGTTTTTTCAGGGTACTGAACAATAATGGAAATAGCGGATGAAGCTGCTTTTTGTTCACAAAAAGCATGATCGGTTAATATTTCCTCAATATTATTTTCTGCAAGGTTTGCCCATCTAGGATCTGTAGGAAGCTTTAATCTTAACATAATTTATTTAAGTATATTAATAAATCCTTTATATGTAAGTGTTTCGTTATTAATAGCTGTAGCGACTACAGTTACAGCATATGTTTCTATAGGTTGTATTTGCCCTTTATATTTACCATCCCATCCTTGTTTAATGTCTCCCGGATTTTCATACACTAATTCTCCCCAACGATTATAAATTCTGTATTCGTTAAGTTCTTTAATCCCCCAGCCTCTAACATATATAATGTCATTATTACCGTCACCATTTGGACTAAATGCTGTTGGAACACTTACCGTATATTTTTTAATTACTTCTATACTTACATTAATTGTATCCATAAAACAGCTATTGGAATCAGAAATAATTAATGTGTAATTGATGTTTTCAGATGGGGTTGAAATGGGGCTTATACAATCAACACAAGACAACGCATCTTCCGGTATCCAAGTGTACATTAAGCCATTGCTTGGATTGGTAAATATTTCAATAGGCACTGATTCTCCAATGATAATTGTAGTATCTCCAGTAGCAGGGGTAACTAAGGTAGATTGAAAGGGATAAATTACATGAATGTACACACTATCATTAGCCAAGCATCCCTTTTCATCTATTATTTGTATAAATACATAATTAGAAGTGCTTGTACTAGCCTCAATGCTAATTCCTATCGTATCACTTATATACATATTATTCGCATCCCATAAAACAATATTAGATGTATCGGTTAATGTTTGTAATAAAATTGTATCCCCAAAACATAATAAAGTATCATTCGGAAATTCTACTCCAATTACCGAAACTATATCTACAATTTTTTCAGCGGTATCTATACACCCAGAACTTATATCTTGAATTATTAACTGAGCAAGGTATTTACCAGTGTCTTGATATTGATGCGTTATTGTATCCAATCCTATTTGTGAGTTTCCATCTCCAAAATACCAAGTCCATGAACTGGCATTTTGAGAAATATTAATAAATTCAATATTTGATTGCTCTATACATGTCACTGAATCAGATACAGAAAAGTCAGCACTTACTGTATGAACAAATACAGAGTCTTGAATAACAAATTTACATAACGAGTCAGACTGATAAACTAAAGAAACTAAAAAAGTCCCCGTTTGATTATACTGATATATTGTAGTATCTTGAGTAACATTGGTAGTAAGTTTTCCATCACCATAATACCAATCAACTTGAGTAACATTATATAATGAATCAATAATAAGTAGGACGTCTTCGCCTTTACAAACACTATCTGGAACAATTTGTATAGATGCATATGGTCCAAAAATACTTATGTAATCGTTTTTTGTAATGGTATCTCTACAACCTGCGGTTGTGCCCACAATAAGTGTAATGTCATAAAAACCTAATACAGGATATACATACCCAGGATTTGAAATGTTACAGCAAGATGTTGCTCCATTGCCGAAACTCCATTGCCAGTAATTAATGTAATTAGACTGTGAGCTATCTAAAAATTGAATGAATCCTGGAAAACAACCGGCAAAAGGTGGATCTGCATAAAAATTTGCAATTGGTATCCCTTGAACTTGCAATATATTTGGAAACGTCATGGTATCTTTACACCCATACGTTAATTCAGTAGCAATTAACATTATATCAAAAAAACCAGTATCTGAATATATATTGGTTGGGTTTTGAAGAGTTGAGGTATTTCCATCTCCAAAATGCCATTCATATGTTATCCCAGCTCCTAAAAATGGGTCATAGGTATTATTGATAAAGACAGCAGTATCTCCCTCACATATTAATGAATCAAGCAATGAAATAGAAATTACAGGACCAAAGGCAGCAACAGCCACTGAACTAGTATAAGAAATACTGCAACCAATACTGTCGGTAATCGTTAACGTTGGGAAAAAATTTCCAGCAGTATTAAAAACATGTGTTGGATTAGCAACGGTATCTGTAAATCCATCACCAAAATTCCAACTCCATGAAATAATTCCATTATCGCTGTACGAAGAATCTGAAAAGTTTACAGAAAGTGGGGCGCAACCATTGGTAGTATCAAACGAAAAAAATGCATTAATATACTTAACGAATACCGGTTTTTCAATAGAATCTTTACATCCATTAACATCATATGCTACTAACTTAACTAAATATGTGTCGGGAAGTAGAAAAGTATAAGTGAAAGGGTTACCACCATATAACGTTAAATCGTTCTGAACTGTCCACTCCCATGTTACAGCATCTGTAGAAACTGAACCGTCTAAAGCTATAGCATTGTTATTACAAGTTACAGGAGTTACTGGGATAAAATCTGCTTGAATAACTCTGATATAAACTACAGCAGTTGCCTCATAATCACATCCTGTAGCATTGTTATATCCGTTTACTGTAATGGTATAATCCCCTTTACTTGAATATGTATGTGTTCCGCTTAGATTTATTGAATCAATAGGAGATCCATCTCCAAAATTTAAATACCATTTATCAGCTCCTTTATTAATAATTTGGTAAGAAATTTCATATGGGTTACTACAATCTACTGTAGCAGTTAGTTCAATAATAGGTGCTAATACATAAACTGCACTATCCAATTCTAAAGTATCACTACATCCAAAATTTGAGGCAATAAGCGTTACTGTAAAGTATCCGGTATCTGAGTATAAGTGACTGGGATTCTGTGCTGTATCTGTTACACCATCACCAAAATCCCAAAACCATTCGTTTACTAGTGCAGGATTAGTACTTAAATCGGTAAAAACAACCGGATCTTTAGCGCAAACTGTATCTGGATTTGAAAAATCAGCCAATACACTTTCCCCTACTGTAATTCGCTGAACTCTTGAATGTGTACATCCGGATGAATCGGTTACTGTAAGCGTAACAAAATATATACCTGTTTGATTAAATATGTGACTGGGGTTTTGTATATCTGAAGAATCATTACTCCCTGAAATAGGGTCATCAAAATACCATTTCCATTGTTGGATTGAATCAATATTCCCAAATGCCTCACCTCCAGTAAATTGAACGGTTAATGGGAAACATCCTCTTCGCGGGCTTGCCAAAATAGTAGGTTGAACCTCAAAAATAAATGCCACACTATCTTTGTGGATACTATCCGTACAACCAATATTAGAAATTATTTGCAAATTAGCCGAAATATAGCCTGTTGTGTCCAAATTAATTATTGGGTTTTGAACAGCAGAATTTAATCCCGTACTAAATTGCCAACTCCAACTTGAAATTCCAGAAGTAGAGGTAGAGTTATCTGTAAATGAAATATTTGTGGGACTTTCACAAAAATAAGTACTATTAAGGAAAAAATCAGCTACAGGAATTTCTACAAACACTGAATCGTATATAGTATCTGTACAGCCCCCAAAACCGGTTAAAACAAGCTCAACTATTTGAAAACCGGATGTCGCTGGTGGAAAAATTATATCTCCAGAATATCCAATATCAGATACTCCACAACATGGCCAATTCCATTCTGCAGTTGATGCTCCAGTTGATACCACTGCGTAATTTAATGTTTCTCCGTTGCATAAGGAGTCTCTTGAAAAAAATATTTGAGCTAAAATTGTAGCTACTTGAACAAAGTTATTTTTCACAAGCGTATCCCTACATCCAAAACTATTTTCGGCAATTAAAGTAACATCATACGAGCCTATTGAAGTATATGTGTGAGATGGTGAAGTAAGAACCGAAGTATTTCCATCACCAAAATCCCAAAAATAAGTTCCCAATCCAGCACCTGTTGTTTGGTTTATAAAATTAACATCAAGTGGTGGATCGCAAGAACTACTTGTTCCGGCAACACTAAAATTAATTACAGGAGGTGAAAAAACATACACCGTATCGCATAAAGTATTTACACAGTTATTTGAATCTGTTACAATTAAACAAACTGTTTGTGTTCCTCCGCTAATATAAGTATGAGCAACTGAATCAAATTGAATACTATCCGTGCCATCTCCAAATATCCATTCTAACTCCAAAATACCTACACCCGGTGCTGTTGATTGATCATAAAAAGTTGTAGTAAATGGAGCGCAACCTCCTGTATCTGAAAAGGTAAAAGCAGGTTGAGGTAAATCATATACGCAAATGTAATCTGTAAGTAATAAGGTATCAAAAAACACTCCGTCCGATACAATGAGTTGAATATCATAACATCCGGGGTTAACATAAACATTATTTACTATAGAATCATTTCCAATTATGGGCAATCCGGTTCCTAAATGCCACTCCCGATATGTTATATTACCCGATGAAAGGTCGCTAAACTGAACTCCGGTAAGTGGCCTACAGCCACTGGTTTTATTTGCCGTAAAATTTGCGGTAACTTGAGATATAAGTTCTACATGTAACAGGCAAAAAAAGAATAGTAATAAAATAAATTTGAAATAGATTTTGTGTGGAGTAAACAACATTCAATTCTTTTTTATAAAATTGTAGTGTAATATTTAACACAAATATATATTTATTTAGCTTGAAACATTCAATATACCGTATAAAGTTTCTAATACTTGCACTGTCAAATATTTTATCTGTATTTTATGTTGAAGCACAAGATGTACATTATTCACAATTTTTTAATTCCCCCATTTTTTTAAATCCTGCTTTAACCGGAAATTATGAGGCAAATTGGAGAATCATGAACTCATATAGGCAACAGTGGACTAGTATATCGCCTCCTATGTATTCTAACACCCTTGGGTATGATCAACAAATGATCGTAGGAGAAGATAAATTAAGCGCTGGAACATTATTAATATACGATAAATCAAGTGATTTGCAATTTACCGCAGCTAAATTATTTTTAAGTTTTGCATATCATAAAAAACTTAAACAAAACGCCTATTTAAGTTGGGGAATTCAACCCTTATTCTCGTTCAAAACATTCTCTACCAGCAACTTAACATTACCCGATCAATTTAATAATACTACGGGATTTTTCGACTCTTCTTTACCAACACAAGATGCTGCATTTAGCCGTCAAGTATCTAATATTAACTTAAATACTGGAATAAACTATAGAAAAATAAGTGGAAAAATTCAACCACAAATTGGTTTGTCCTTATTTAATATTATTCCAAGTAAAGAATCTTTTTACAATTACAATAACCGTGCGGTTAAAAGGTGGACAACAAATATAGCCTGTACATTTGAAATAAAACAAGAATATTTTATCACACCCAATATACAGTATATGTTACAAGAAAAAGCTAGTTCGTTGGTAAGTGGACTAAATGTAGGAAGGTATTTACCTGAAAATCAAGCTGGATTAAAATTTGTGTATGCAGGAATTTATTCAAGAATTGGATTTAATAGGATTACAGATGCATTTTGCCCTATGGTTGGTGCAAGAATAAAAAAATTAGATGTTGGAATAAGTTATGACATTAACACTTCCAGTTTAAAAAATGCAACTAATTACCGAGGTGCCTTTGAAATTTCGATTATTTATACAAATTGGCCTCAATTACTAAACAAAATAACACCAAACTGTGAAAGAATGTAAATTCTATATATTACATTTTTTAAGTCATTGTAAAGCAATGTGTCAAATAATAAGCCGTATTAGTTGCTTAAAAAAACATGGCATATTATTTTTTTTATGCATTTATTTAAATCAAACTTACTCACAACAAAACCTTTTGTTGCCTCCTAATCAACTTAAAGAAAAAGGAAAAATTGCACTGAATATGAAAGATTATTTTAGTGCAGTTGATTTTCTTCAAAAGTATGTAAGTATTAAGCCTTCTGATATTGATGGAGTATATCTTTTAGCACAATCCTATCATTACAGTAAAAACTACGATTTAGCAAAAGAATATTATTTAAAAGTATATCAAAAAGACCCTAAAAAATATCCAAATTCTTTGTATTATTACTCGTTAATGCTTAAATATATTGGGTATTACGATGCAGCCATTGAACATTTTAACAGGTTTATGGAAGAAACAGAGTCAGAAAAAAATGCATTATTATCACAAGCCATAATAGAAATAGAAGGATGTGAAATGGCAAAAATTAGTATCTCTGAAGATGTTGATTTTAGTTCAACCATAACACCCCTTAATAATTCTATCAACCATGCATATATTGACTTTTCTCCCTTCTTAATTAATTCCGACACTTTATTATATGCAACCTACTTAGAAGATTCTGTAAAATATTATCCCACCATAGATAGCACCAAAAGAAGAGTGTTTTTTAAGGCGTATAAATATGCCAACAACTGGGAGGGGGAAAAAAGTATTATAGAACCCTTTAATGACACAAACTTTCATGTGGGAAATGGAGCCTACTCTTTGGATAGAAAACGATTTTATTTCACAAAATGCAATTCTGTGCTTGAGTGTAAATTATATTTCAGCAAACTTGATTCTATATGGACAACACCCTTGGAATTACCAAATAATATAAACATTCCCGAATACACAAATACTCAACCCGCTGTTCAAACGTTAAATGAAACAACAGACATTATATACTATATTTCAGACCGAAATGATGGAATAGGCGGCACAGACATTTGGTTTACAGAATATAATCATGTATTAAACAAAGCTACAGAACCTATTAATTTAGGGAAAAAAGTGAACACTCCATACGATGAAGTTACTCCGTTTTATCATCATGCATCTAATTCACTTTATTTTAGCTCTAACGGTTATGCTTCGTTTGGGGGGTTAGATATTTTTAAAACAAAAGGACAAAAACTCGACTGGAAACCCATAGAAAACATTGGTTTTCCGTTTAATAGCTCATACGATGATCAATACTACGTGTTAGACGAAAAAGACGAAACTAAAGGTTTTTTTACCTCTAATAGAGATGGAACTACGCCCTTAAAAAATAAAAATTGTTGCGATGATATTTTTAGTTTTATAAAAACAGAAGAACCCAACATTGCGTATGAAGGTAAACTATACAATGCCAGTTATATCGAACGAATTTTAGACATGGATGATGACGAACAAAAAAACAACATTATACAAAACGAATTAAATTATATTATTCCTAATCAAAAAGTAGTGATGTATACATTTTCAGCCGACCATCAGTTAATACCTATCGATTCAACCATAACTGATTCAAATGGTGAATTTACTTTTGCGATAAAAAAAAATAAAAAATATAAATTTATTATTGAACGTGATGGTTTTTTTAACAAACATCATGAATTTAACACCAAAAAAGTTGAAAATGGCACTATAAAAGAACATATTGGAATGGTAGAGATCACCCTTGAACCTATTATTATTAAAAACATATACTACCCTTTTGATGAATGGTATCTGACCAAAGAAGCAAAAATTACGATTGATACTACCGTATATAAAATTATGATTGAAAACCCTAAATTAATTATAGAACTTTCCTCCCATACCGATAATTTTGGTACAGATGAATATAATGATAAACTATCTCAAAGACGAGCGGAAAGTGTTGTTAATTATATGATTTCAAAAAACATAGAAAAAAACAGATTACAACCCAAAGGATATGGTGAGCGAAGACCCATTGCTCCAAACTCATATTCTGACGGAACTGATAATCCTATAGGTAGACAAAAAAACAGAAGAACTGAATTTCGGGTAATAGGAAAAATCGTAAATGGTAAAGAAATAATTTACGAAGAATAAATTCTTTATCTATTATAGCATGTTTTTAGTGATTGATATAGGAAATACCAACACCAAATTGGCTTGGTTTAAAGAAGGCGAACTTCCATATAAAGTAAATATTGTACCCAATAAATCTCTAAACTATTCTGAAGAAATAAAAAACTATATCTCTGAGTATCATTTGCATACAAAAAAAGCTATTATTTCTTCTGTTTCTTCTGAAGAAATATTGGTAAAAACTATTTTAAAAAACTTTAATATTTCAACTCTGCATTTTACGTATAAATCTTCACTCCCTATAAATATAAAATACGAAACTCCGGACACATTAGGTTCGGACAGAATTTCATTAGCGTGTGGCGCCAATACACTATATCCTAACCAAAATGTATTGGTAATAAGCATTGGAACATGTATTACCTATGAATTCATTAATAATAAAAACGAATACTTAGGGGGGGCTATCTCACCAGGAATAAATATTCGCTTAAAAAGTTTACATGCATTTACTCAAAAATTACCTTTAATTACATTACAATATGAAGAAAAATTACCCGAGGTAATTGCTCAAAATACACATAAAAATATACTTTCAGGAGTGTTAAATGGAGTTTTGTTTGAACTAAAAGGAAATATCAACTGGTACTCAAAGAATTACCCTGATTTAAAAATAATATTAACCGGTGGTGATGTTATTTATTTTGAGAATGAATTAAAAAAACACATTTTTGTAGTCCAAAATTTGGTATTGGTTGGATTAAATAAAATATTACAACTCAATACATAAATTATTTTTTTTGAAAAAAGCAACTTTAGTCATATTTGTATTTTTTTTATTTGGCGTAAATTACGCGCAAATTATTCCTTCTACAAGTTTTTCATCTTATAATATTGGCATTATTGAAGAAAATACTACTACTTTTCAAAGAATTTCAGGTGCTGGAAAATATGGTTATGTAAATGTACCGTTCGTAAATCTTAGCAATCCGGCAACTCTGTCTTTTGCCGATAACACCATATTTGATGTAGGAGTAAAATCAAGAATAAATAATATACAGCAAAACAACCAAACTGGGCAAAACCAAATGACAACATTATTACATGGTGCCTTGTTATTTCCTATAATTGAAAAAAAAATGGGGTTATCTTTAAGCCTAATGCCATACTCAAGAGTCGCTTATAACTCAACAGGTACTTATTTAGGCCCCGATAGTATTGAATATAAAAATATTCACTCAGGAATTGGAGGAATAAATCAATTACGTATTTCTACAGGATATAATTTCACCATAGACTCCACATTTATTGTTGGGTTTGGCTTAGCCGCTCAATACATTTTTGGTAATATTAGATCCAATGCCGATTTTTATACATCGGCTACCAATTTTTTAAATGTGTATAAGGATAATCGCAATTTTTTGAGAGGAATTACTCCTGAGCTTGGGATGATACTATTAAAAAAGTTTTCAAATAAAAATCAATTATCTCTTGGAGCAAACTATCAATACAAATCATCTATAAATATTACCCAAGAAGAATTTATGTATTATTATAAAACCAACAACAATGCTATTAAAGATACTATTGTATATCAGCTTGGTGATCGTAAAAATAATCTGCCTCAAAAAATGGGCATTGGTGTAACATTTTCAATAAAAGAAAAAATAGTATTAAGTGCCGATTACGATATACAGCGTTGGGATAGTTCTTCGGTGAATATTGACCAAACTGAAGTATCAAATAGGGAAAGAATAGGTTTAGGAATATTATATACTCCAATATCTAGCGAAAGAAGTAAATTTCAACCTATGTTTTCGGCTAATGTGCAACAAATTAAGCACCCAATAATAGTGCAAGGAAAACAATTAATATCAGAATCTGTTGGCTTAGGGGTAACAATTCCTTTTACAGGAAAATACAAAACCAAAACGTACGTTAATTTTGGCATAGAAATTGGAAAATTTAATTCAGTGGTTACAAATTATAAAGAAAACTTTACAAATCTGCATTTGGGCTTAGTTTTATCGCCTAATGCTTACGACAAATGGTTTCAACGAAGTAAAATTGATTAGTGTAATGTAAATAAATTAAAATGATTATGAAAAAAGCTGTTTCTATTCACTTATTTTTAATGTTAGGACTTAATTATGTGGTTTTTTCACAAAAAGACTACGATTATGGTAAAACACCCGAGGACAGTGCTAATTGTGTAAAAAACTATTCACTATACAATGAATATTTTAAGCAAAATAATTATACCGATGCCATCCCGGCATTAGAAGCTACTTTACAATATTGTCCTAAATTAAGTAAATCACTTTATCAAAACGGTTCCAAAATGTATATGGATATGTATGAAAAAGTTTCGGATGAATCTACTAAAAAAGCATTTTTAGAAAAAAATTTAGAGCTTTACGATAAACGAATTGAACATTTTGGACAAAAAGGCTTTGTGTTAGGAAGGAAAGGAGTAGATTGGTATAAATACAAAACGGGAGAAACCGAAAAAGCTTTTGAAATATTAAAAGAATCTTTTGAGCTTTCTGGAGAAAATAGTGAAGCGAATCCTTTATTTTATTTGTATGTATCGTTAAACGATCTGTATAAACAAGGAAAATCATCTAAGCAAGACATGTTAGATTGGTATCAGAAAATCGCTGCTACATTAGATAAAATTATTGCAGATCCTAAAAAAGAAAAAACGAAAAAAGGATATGAATCTGTTCAAAACGAAGTAGATAAAATTTTTAGTACAGTAGCGGAATGTACCGATTTAAACGACATATATACTAAAAAATTCAATGAAAACTCAAAAGATACCGTTTTACTAAAAACAATATCTAAAATATTAAATATTAGAGGTTGTACCGATTTAGAATTATATTATAATGCTGCCTCTGTATTGCATGAATTAAATCCATCGGAAGAGTCTGCCTATAGTTTAGGAGTTAACCAAAAAGAAAATTGTTCAAAAGCGGTCGAATATTTTAAACAAGCAGCCGATTTATCTTCAAACGATGAAAATAAACAAAAGTACTTTTTATTAGCGGCAGACTGTTACAAAAAAATGAACCAATATAGCAACGCCCGTACTTACGCACAAAAAGCGTTAACCATTAATCCTAACTTAGGTAAAGCCTATATTTTAATTGGCTCATGCTACGTTTCGTCTGCCGGTCAATGTGGTGATAACCCGTGCACTCAAAAAGCGGCCTACTGGCTAGCGGTAGATAAATTTATAAAAGCAAAACAAGTAGACCCTGAAATAGCTGAAGAGGCCAATAAGCTAATTAACACCTACTCAGGTTATTTTCCTGGTAAAGAAGACTGCTTCTTTTATCAAATAACCGAAGGAAATTCATACACTGTAAATTGTTGGATAAACGAAACTACCACGGTTCGTTTTAATAAATAAATCGGACTAAAAAATTCATGATTTATAGAGTTATTAAGCTATGTTATTTTGCGTTAATACTACAGGTATTAAGTTCATGTAAAAATGATTTACAAGATATTGAGGCTGTAACTAAAAAACCGGAACCACTAGAAGTAGGTAAAAATGTGGAAATGATATATAGCGACTCGGCAATTATTAAATTTATTTTAAAAGCACCTGTTTTAGAACACTATATTATAAATAACGATTCATCTTACATTGAATTTAAAAAAGGTGTAGATGTGAAATTTTTTAATGATAAAGGTATTGAAGACTCACATTTAACGAGTGAATACGCAATACACTACGAAAAAGATGATAAAATAAGAACAGAAAAAAATGTTCAAGTGGTTAACAGAAATGGAGATAAATTAAGTACCGAAAAATTATGGTGGGATAAAAAAAACAGAAAAATTTACTCCGATGTTTTTGTGAAAATACATACTTCCGAAGAAATTATTTTTGGAGACGGGTTAGAATCAAATGAAGATTTTACAAAATATCGTATATTGAACATTAAAGGTACCATAAACATAAAAGATGAAGAGCTACCATAAACTCATGGAAATATTTTGGTTGGTGACGTTTATAAGTACATCCATTCTTGTATTGTATATTCAACAAAAATCAGCTAAAACGGATTATTTGTTATACGGTCTTCCATTCATTTCTCTTTTCATGTTCTTATTAAGAAGATACATTCGTATAAAATCGAAAAAATAATGGACTATTTTATTGTTTTACTTACAATTCTATTTTCTGCCTTTTTTTCAGGCATTGAAATTGCCTTTGTTACCGCTAATAGATTAGAAATCGCTTTAGATAAAAAACAAGGATTTTTATCCGGTAAAATTATTTCGTGGCTACAAAAAAGGTCATCCGGATTTATTAGTTCTATGTTAATTGGAAATACTATAGCATTAGTTATTTATGGTATTTTTATTGCAAAAATTATTGAACCTCTTATTGGGCAAGTGTACCCAAACGAGTATTTTATCTTTATTGCTCAAACCATAATTTCTACATTAATCATATTAGTAACTGCCGAGTTTTTGCCAAAATCCATATTTAAAAATAACTCCAATGAGTTTTTAAATATTTTTTCACCCATTATGATATTGTTTTATTTTTTATTGGCAATCCCCAGTTTTATTATGATGAATATTGCCCGAATTATTTTAAGAATATTTACTAAAAAAATTAGTCTGCAAAAAATTGAAGAAACTAAATTTGGACAAATTGATTTAGACCATTATTTAAAAGAGGCTACTGAAAACACTTCAAAAGACACAATACAACATGAAGTACAGATTTTTCAAAATGCTTTAGAGTTTTCAAGCTTAAAAGCTAGAGATTGTATGGTTCCACGAACCGAAATTATAGCCCTAGATATTGATGAAAGTATTGATGAATTAAAAAAAACCTTTATAGAAACC
>CAZEIM010000056.1:12790-14615 GCA_964512145.1 uncultured Flavobacteriales bacterium | reverse complement strand
TATACATCTTGTTTTAATAGTTCGCCATTTAACCCTTTTCCGTTCCAATGATCTGAAAACTTATGACCTTGAAATAATAAATCACCCCACCTATTAAATATTAGAAAAGAATAATGATCTTCTCTGGCTCCATGTATTTTAGGATAAAAAGTTTCATTAATATCATTTTCATTAGGCGTAAAAGCATTAGGAATATAAAATGAGAATACTTCATTTATTTGAATAATTCTTGAAGTGGTGTCTATACATCCGTTTTTTGAGATTGCAGTTAAGAGTACCTTATATTTTCCAGGTGTTTCAAAAAGATACTTTGGATGTTGAATATCAGTTGTAAATTCCTCATTAAAACTCCAAATGTATGAATTTGCGCCTGTAGATGTATTTGTAAAAAACACTAATGAATTTAGCTCATGGAATTCTTGTGCTGGAATTTCAAAATCTGCTATGGGGTCTGGGAAGACCTCAAAAAAATTGCTATTGCTATAGGTTTGTGCACAACCGTATATATTTGTTACGGTTAATGTATATCCGAAAACTCCATCGTTATTTATACAAAAAACAGGACTTGATATATTAAAGCTAAATTGATCATCTATTTCCCAATTCCATGCACTAATATTGTTTTGATTACTTACAAAACGAATACTAGAACAAAATGGCTTACAACCTTTATCATTTGTGGTTTCAACATAGCCTCTGGGAATATCATATACCTCAATAGGTTTTGCTATACTATTTTTACATCCATAACTATTTTCTACAGTTAATGTGATTTGATACGTTCCAAAATTACTATAATCATGAGAAGGATTTTGAACACTTGTTGTATTACCATCTCCAAATTCCCAAAACCAATTAATGATTGGACTTCCATTTGCCAATGATTGATCCTGAAAAATACCTGAAGAACTATTAAAACAATAATTGGCCCCCGTAAAATTTGCTGTTGGTGTTGGAAAAATTTCAATCCACTTACTAATATAAGCAACACACCCCTGATTTGTTTGAATACTTAAATTTACCTGATATGTTCCTGTATTTAAATAATTATGATTTGGATTTTGATTAAAATCATGAGTAGATAAATCGCCAAAATCCCATTCCCAACTAGTAATAACAGATGCAGGATTATTAAGCTGTGTTTGATCTAAAAATTCAACTGCTTGATACAAACATGCATTGTTAAATGTAAAATCAACTATAGGTAATTCCAATACATTTACCATTTCAGTATGCGTGGCGTTGCAAAAGCCCGATATACTATATTCTATGTAGTATGTTCCATTGACGGTAGCATTGCTTATAATACCGGTAACTGCATCTATCGTTGCACCATCTGCCGGAGCCGGATTAAACGAAAATGTTCCTCCGGGGGTAGCTAAACTTAAGTCTATGACATTTGCACTTCCTAAACAAAAATCTTGTGCGCTAAAGGTTGCGATGGGTTGGTTATAAGCTACTACCTGCTGGGTGGTTACGGCCGGACAAACTCCTGCAAATGCATATTGTATGGTGTAGGTTGTTCCATTGGTAGGATTTGAAATAATTCCACTGGCTGAATTTATACTGGCTCCATCTAAAGGTATTGGATTAAAAGAAAATACACCCCCAGGCTCTGTTACCGCTATATTATTTATGGTTCCTATACAAAAATTATCCGCTATAAAACTCGCATCCGGTTGATATAAAGCCGTTACTTGTTGCGTATATGTTGCAGGGCAACTACCACTAAATGCGTATTGTATAGTATAGGTCGTATTTGCAGTAGCATTGCTTATAATACCGGTAACTGCATCTATCGTTGCACCATCTGCCGGAGCCGGAT
>CAZEIM010000056.1:10416-12690 GCA_964512145.1 uncultured Flavobacteriales bacterium | reverse complement strand
ATGTTGCAGGGCAACTACCACTAAATGCGTATTGTATAGTATAGGTCGTATTTGCGGTAGCATTGCTTATAATACCGGTAACTGCATCTATCGTTGCACCATCTGCAGGAGTCGGATTAAAAGAAAATGTTCCTCCCGGAGTGGCCAGGCTTAAGTCTATGACATTTGCACTTCCTAAACAAAAATCTTGTGCGCTAAAAACAGGATTTGGCACAGGAAATACATTTACATCTTGTTCATACGTATTTACACATCCATTTACAGTAATAGAATACTGAAGAGTATATGTATTTCCTGCTACAGCGCCTGTAATAACGCCTGTATTTGAGTTTACTGATGTTGTCAGTGGAGAGGGATTAAATGTTAAAGAAAATGTTCCTCCAGGAGTATTTATTCCTGACATTGTATTTGTTTGTCCTTCACAAATATCTGAACTTGTAAAAATTGGATTTGGAAGAGGGTTAACAGTAATTGTTATATCTTCAGTTTCAGTACAGCCATCAGCAAAAGTAGCAGTAACGGAATAGGTTGTTGTAGCAGTAGGATTTGCAGTAACAACTGGTCCTGTAGAATTAGAGAGTGTAGCGCTTGGAGACCACATGTAACTTACTGCCCCTGAGGCACTTAAGCTTACAGATTCTCCTGCACAAATGGTTGAATTTATTGGATTAACAACTAAATTATTATTTGAAATTTTATCTACTGTAACTTCATCAGTTAATGTTAATGAAGTACCATCACAGTTATTATATGTAATTTGTGCGGTATATGTTTTTGGGAAAGTAGAAGGACAAACATTAATTGAATTATTATTAGATATGGTAGTTGCTCCATCAAGCCATGAAATAGAATAATTTGGGAGTCCATTAGGTGTAAACCGATAAGATTCATTACTAGCTGTCCAAGGCCCAGTATTTCTTCCAGGAGGAGTATATCCAATTAATCCTGACGGATCTTGAATTCCAATAACAGCTCTTCCTCCGTTCCAGGTTGTACAAGTAGGTTTATTTTGGATATGTACTTCAATGATATTTGTCTTTTCATACAACACTATTTGTTGGGTAGTAATTAAATGATTACATGAATACTGTGCGATGTTATAAAAATTAATAACAAAAGCTCTGCATGGTGCAGTACCAATTACTTTATAATTAATACTTGGGTTTGATGAGCTAACTCGAGGGTCAATATCGTGATATGCACCAAAAATCGTTGCGGTAAATAATGATAGAGAAGGAATTGACGCTGTAAATGAATAAGCACAATACTGATTTGCTCTTGAAACATCGAATGTTACCACACCATTTGTGCCAATTACAACACGATTGTATGTGTTTCCAAAATAACAAAAATTAAAGGGTAGATTAACGATATCACTCCATACGTCATCTACATTTACTAAAACAGGAGTTCCTCCGTTAAATGATGTTGGGGGTGAATAGGCAAGAGAAGTTGCCGCATATGAATTTGTGTTAAATATTTCTAAATAATTAGAAGTTAGCAATGCACAATCTTCATTACAACTGAGCGATACGTCATTTCCTGCACTTATATTCGGACAATTTGATTGAGATAAAAGAGGTAAAAAGGTTATAGATAGAATTAAAATATATAAAAATATTTTAGCAGATTTTATAAACATATTGTAATACATGAAGATTTAACAAAATTACTATTTGTAATTACGAACGTAATGCAAATAAAAAGTTGCTTTTTAAATAAAAATTTTAACAAAAATATCAATTATTCAATCTTGCTCAAAAAAATATATTAAAAATAATAATAAATGAACGATTCGTTCTAAATTTGTGTGTGTTTTAATTGAGTATTAGCGCATATGCTATTAAAAACTAAAAAATTTGAGTTTACAGAAAGCGGTCAAGGGCCTGTTTTAATATTATTACATGGTTTATTTGGTGCTTTAAGTAATTTTAAAGATCAAGAAGCTGTATTTAATAAATATTTTAGAGTTATTAATTTATCATTGCCGATATATTCTTTGCCTTTACTTAATGCAAATATTAATGCTTTAGCTAGCCATTTAGATAAATTTATCAAATATTTAAAAATAGATTCGGTACATTTATTGGGAAACTCACTTGGAGGACATGTAGCATTAGCCTATGCGGCCAACCATCCCAATAAAATTTCATCCATGGTTTTATCGGGAAGTTCAGGTTTATATGAAAATGCATTTGGTGGAAGTTTTCCTAGAAGAGAAGATAAAGAATTTTTAAGACAGCGAATTGCCGTTACGTTTTATGATCCAAAATG
>CAZEIM010000056.1:0-10403 GCA_964512145.1 uncultured Flavobacteriales bacterium | reverse complement strand
TTAGAGGATGAATGCCATGAAGCCGTAAATAACCGAAATAAAATTATTCGCATTTTATCCATCGCTAAATCGGCCATTCGGCATAACATGAAAAATGATTTATCGGCCATGAGCTTTCCGGTTGCCTTAATTTGGGGAAAGCAAGATCAAATTACTCCTCCCAGTGTAGCTGAGGAATTTCATTCGCTGTTACCTAGTTCCGATTTATTTTGGATTGATCAATGTGGCCATGCTGCTATGATGGAGCATCCTGAGGAATTTAATCAGATACTACACCATTGGTATGTACGTCAACAAATAATTCATGATTAAAATAAAAGACGCAAGTTTTGTTCAAAGCGCCACTTCACAAGATAAGCTTCCGGCAACTAAATTACCCGAATATGCATTTATAGGACGTTCAAATGTTGGAAAATCTTCTCTAATAAACATGTTGTGCGATAAAAAAATTGCCAAAACCTCATCAACTCCCGGAAAAACACAGACCATCAATCATTTTTTAATAGATAATACTTGGTATTTAGCCGACTTACCTGGATATGGTTATGCAAAAGTTTCCAAAAAATTACGCGAAGGGTGGGAAAATATGATAAAAACATATTTAAAGAAAAGACAAAATTTATGCTGTGTTTTTTTGCTTATCGATTTACGCATTCCGGCTCAAGAAATTGATCTAAATTTTATGTATTGGATGGGTGAGCAAAAAGTTCCGTTTGTCATAATTTTTACAAAAATAGATAAACTTAAACCTAATCAAATTAAATTAAATATCGAAAATTATACTAATGCACTTGCAGAAACATGGGAAGAACTCCCAAAAATATTTTATTCATCCTCTATTTTAAAACAAGGAAAACAAGAAATACTAGAATTTATTTTAGAAAACAACAAACTATACACAGATTGAGTATAGTATAATTTTTTAGATATTTTATAAAACTAAATCCTATTTTTTATAAAATCTTAATTTTACAAAAAATTATAATATTTATTTTACATGTACACCTTATATCGCTTAAATATGGTTAAACAAAAAATGAGATTTTCTTATGTATGGTCGTTTATTTTATGCTTTGTTTTTTATCAAAGTAAAGCAGATACACTCGATCATTTTAAAGTATCGGGGTTTGTTATGCAAGGTGATAGCATGTACTTATCCCATACATTAATTACTGTTTTAAATGAAAATGGTGAAGCAGTTAGTATAAACAAAAGTGATGAAAACGGGACTTTTTCTTTAGATCTAATTGAGAATAAAGTATATACAGTACGCTTTGAAAAAGATAAGTATATCCGAAAAAACATAGTCATTCATACTACCATGCTTTCTAAACATACCCAACACAAAGATCATAAACTTTCTTTTAATTGTCATTTGGTTCCTATGCCTCAAAATCCTGATATACATAAACTTAAAGATTTAGAACAACCCTTTGCTGTACTTATCTATAACGAATCAAAAAAGAACTTTACCTGGGATAAAGAATATACCCAAAAAATGGAAAACTTAGAAAAAGAACTTACTAAATAACAAGCTATGACAGTAAATCAGGAAGATGCCCTAAAAAACATCATATCGCATGCAAAAGAATACGGTTTTATATTTCCGTCCAGTGAAATATACGATGGTTTAAGCGCTGTTTACGATTATGGTCAGTTAGGCGTAGAATTAAAAAACAACATTAAACAATATTGGTGGAAATCGATGGTGCAAATGCACGATCATATTGTAGGCATTGATTCGGCCATATTTATGCACCCCACTACCTGGAAAGCATCTGGACATATCGATGCTTTCAGTGATCCATTAATAGATAACAAAGATTCAAAAAAACGCTATCGTGCCGATGTGTTGGTTGAAGAGCACATGGCTAAAATAGAACAAAAAATACAGAAAGAAGTAGAAAAAGCAGCCGGAAGATTCGGGGCTTCATTTGATAAGCTTCTGTTTTCGGAAACGAATCCACGAGTAGTTGAATATAAGAAAAAAATAGAAGAGATAAAAAATCGACTAAAAAACTCTTTGGAGGATGAAAATTTAGCCGATTTAAAACAACTTATTATCGACTTAGAAATTACCTGCCCTGTATCGGGAAGCAGAAACTGGACAGATGTTCGTCAGTTTAATTTAATGTTTGATACTGAAATGGGAGCTGTAGCCGAAGGAGCTAATAAAATATACTTACGGCCCGAAACCGCACAAGGTATTTTTGTGAATTTTTTAAACGTTTACAAAACAGGGCGCATGAAAATACCCTTTGGAATTGCTCAAATAGGAAAAGCATTTAGAAACGAAATAGTTGCCAGACAATTTATTTTCAGAATGCGCGAATTTGAACAAATGGAAATGCAGTTTTTTGTTAAACCCGGAGAAGAAAAAAAATGGTATGAGTATTGGAAAAAGCATCGCATGGATTGGCACAAATCTCTTGGTTTACCAGAACATAAATATCGTTTTCACGACCATATTAAACTAGCACATTATGCCAATGCTGCTTGCGATATTGAGTTTGAATTTCCAATGGGATTTAAAGAGTTAGAAGGAATACATTCCAGAACAGATTTTGATCTTTCCAGCCATGAAAAATTTAGCGGAAAAAAAATGCAATATTTCGATCCCGAAGAAAATAAAAGCTATACTCCCTATGTTGTTGAAACATCGGTAGGATTAGACAGAACATTTTTGGCCATTTTATCGGCTTCTTATGTGTATGAAAAGCTAGAGGATGGCTCTGAAAGAACTGTATTAAAGCTCCCTGCTTTTTTAGCGCCCATAAAAATTGCTGTATTGCCATTAGTGAAAAAAGATGGATTAGCCGAAAAAGCAGAAGAAATTACCCGTGAATTGAAATTTGACTTTATGGTACAATACGATGAAAAAGACTCTATTGGAAAACGTTACCGAAGGCAAGATGCTATTGGAACACCATTTTGCATAACTATTGATCACCAAACCCTAACTGATCAAACGGTAACCTTAAGACATAGAGATACTATGGAGCAAGAAAGAATTGAAATATCTGAACTTAAAAAAACACTTACATTGAATTTAAATACTTCTGATGTTTTAAAAAAATCTATGGTATTTTAGTGTTTTGTGACACGAATTATTATCATGAAACTTTCCATCATAATTCCAGCCTACAACGAGTCAAAAACCATTCATTTAATTTTAAATAAAATTAAAGCGGTTTCGCTTTTGCAAAACATACAAAAAGAAGTTGTATTAGTAAACGATGCCTCCACAGACGATACTGAACAGTGTATTATTAACTACACAGATAAGAATCCTGAACTAACCATTCACTATTATAAACATCCCAAAAACCAAGGAAAAGGCGCTGCCATTCATACCGGAATTAAAAAAGCAACCGGTGATTTTATTGTTATACAAGATGCTGATTTGGAATATAATCCCGAAGAGTACAATATATTACTTAAACCCATATTAGATGGTTTTGCCGATGTAGTTTATGGTTCTCGATTTATGGGAGGAAAACCACACCGGATACTCTTTTTTTGGCATTCTATTGGCAATAAATTTTTAACGTTTCTATCCAATGCTTTTACCAATTTAAACCTAACCGACATGGAAACCTGTTACAAAATGTTTAAATCAGAACAGCTAAAATCGTTGGTTTTAAAAGAAAAAAGATTTGGATTTGAACCCGAAGTAACGGCAAAAATCTCAAGAATACCCAATATTCGCATTTATGAAGTAGGAATATCTTATTATGGTAGAACCTATGCCGAAGGAAAAAAAATAAATTGGAAAGATGGTTTTAGAGCAATTTATTGTATACTAAAATACAACCGCATATTGTAACGATCGAGTTTATATTTTTTTTAATAAGCCTAAAATCTTCATTTTTAACGATAAATTTTTTTAAAACAGTATTTATTTTGCTAATATTTTTTATTAAATCCATTATTTTATCATAAAAAATATAATTTTGAGATACACTAACCCGTTTATAAAATTATGTCACACTTTATTTTTCAACTACAGGTCGACTCAACTGCTACACAAGTAAGCATGAAAACAATTTCTGTGTTAGAGTTAATTTCCGATACAGGAACACTGTTAATTGTAGTGCCATTGCTAATTTTTTCGCTGGTAGGCATATATATATTTTTTGAGCGTTTTATGGTTTTAAACAATGCATCCAAATTACCTGCTAATTTTATGCTTCAAATTAAAGATTTTATTTACGATGGTAAATTAGATGCTGCTAAAGCTTTATGTTCCTCTATGGCCTCGCCTTTTGCACGAATGGTTGAAAAAGGTGTTTTGCGAATTGGAAAACCCATATCGGATATAAAAATTGAAATGGAACATGTAGGACAAGTTGAGTTAAATAAATTAGAGAAAGGAATACATTTATTAGCAATTATAGCCGGATCAGCTCCTATGTTAGGATTTTTAGGAACCGTAACCGGAATGGTGGTTACCTTTAACGACATTAAAAACGCAGGACAGGCTGTAAAGGTTAATGAATTATCGGGAGGTATCATGCAAGCCTTAGTAACAACTGTAGCCGGTTTAATTGTTGGTATTATTGCGTATTTAGCGTATAATACATTAACCTCTAAAACACAACAAGTGGCTCATAAAATGGAAGAAGTTACCTTAGAATTTATGGATGTGCTTCAAGAACCTGCAAAATAATATCCCATGGCTATAAAAAGCAATAATAAAACTACGGTTGAATTTAGCATGGCTTCTTTAACAGATATTGTATTTCTATTACTGATATTTTTTATCATTCTATCTACCTTAATAAACCCTTACGGAGAAAATGTTGATTTGCCCAACAGTAGTAGTAGAACTACTGAATCTCCGACCGTTTCGGTAACCATTAAAAAAGACTTAAGTTATTTTATTGGAGATAAAAAAATAAATCCGGAACAACTAGAAATATTGCTATTACAAAGCTTTGATTCCAAGGCTTCTAAAAAGCAAGCGATACTATACGTAGATGAATCAGTACCTACTGGTTTAACCATAAATTTATTTGCTATTGCTCGAAAAAACAATATAGACATGGTAGTAGCAACCGAACCCGATTAATGAGTTACGCTTCTGAAATAAAATATAAAAGAAATGCTTGGTTATTGAGTGTATTCATTCACAGCTTAATCATGTTGCTTTTTTTATTTATTGGGCTTAAAGAACCTGATCCTCCCATTGAAGAAAGAGGCATGCCATTAACCATTCGATTAGGATTTGAGGAAACAGGCAAAGGAGAAGATTTTGATACTCCCGAAACAACCCAATCTGTTGAGCAAAACGAACCTAAAGTTTCAGAAAATAAAGCTCCTCAAAATGTAGTTACAGATAATACAAAACAAACTGTACAAGTTCCTAAAACAGAAGAAGTACAAAAACAAGAAATAAAAAAGCCTGGGGAGGAAAATCCTACCCCTAAAGAAGAGCCTAAAAAAACAGAAGAAGAAATGATTAGCGAGGATTTAAAAAGAAAACTGGAGAAATTTAAAGGGAAATCTTCTACGTCAGAAACAGGCGGAGGAAATCAGCAAAACAATGGAACTCAAGGCAAAGAATATGGCTCAAAAACAGGAGGAGATATGGGGGGAGCTATACCTGGAGGAGGAAGTTATTTGTTATCGGGTCGAAAATTGGTTTCTTTACCCAATATTTACGATGATTCACCCGATGAAGGGAAGGTTGTGGTGGATATTATTGTAGATCGTAAAGGCAATGTAATAAAAGCAACGCCAGGAGCTAAAGGCACCAATACATCGAGTACAAATTTGTTTAAGAAAGCTCAGGAAGGTGCTTATAAAACTAAATTTTCACCCAATGCCGATGCTCCCGAAGAGCAAGTCGGCACCATCACGTTTATATTTAAATTAGGAAATTGAGTAATTTTTATTTCTCTCGTTGAATTAAAGAGTTAAAGATGGAAACCATGTGTTTTTTTACCTCGTCTTTGCCTTTTATTTCATTAAAATTCAGTAAACATTGTTCGTATTCTGTACGTATGATATTTTGTATTTCTTGCTGAATATGTAAATCAAAGAAAACATCCATTACTTTTTTTATTTTATCTGTATCGTTTGAATGGTACAAATGTATAAAAGCATTTTTCTGGTTTTCAGGAAGTTTTTCAAGTGCATTAAGAAAAACAAAGGACTTTTTTCCACATAAAATATCCCCTCCAATTTGTTTTCCAAAGTTTTCTTTGTTTCCAAATGTATCTAAATAATCGTCTTGCATTTGAAAAATTATCCCCATTTTTTCACCTACCTCATATAACTTAAGGGAGGTTTCCGGTGAACAATTTTGTGAACACATGCCCCCTAGTTGCATGCTGGCTCCAACAAGTACAGCCGTTTTAAGTCTAATCATTTCAATATATTGTGGAATGGAAATATTATGTAGTTTTTCATAATCCATATCAAATTGTTGTCCAATACACACTTTTCGACATATATCATTAAATACTGGAAGAAGCTCTACTAACAAGGGTTTGTGTATTTTACATAAAACATCATAGGCTTCAATAAGCATTACATCACCACTCAAAATAGCCTGATTAACACCCCATTTTTTATAAACGGTTTGATTACCTCTTCGCAATGAAGCATTGTCCATAATATCATCGTGTACCAAGGTGAAATTATGAAAAATCTCAAGGGCAGAAGCAAGATATAAGGCGTTTTGAGATGTATCAGAAAACAATTGGTTTGATAGTATACACAATAGAGGCCGTAGTCTTTTGCCTCCTAAATGTAGCGTGTATTTTACAGGTTCGTATAAAGAAGGTATGGAAAGGCGGACGGAAGAATTGATTATGTTTTCTATTTCAACCATTTCAGGCCACATATAAGATGATTTTAGTCAAAAGTAGGTTAAAAATAAAAATTGAGGGTAAAATGGTTATTAAAGAATTATACACGTGAGTTTACAAAACATCGATTGTTTTTTTTCCAATAGCATGCCAGTAAGGTGGTTTTTCCGAAAAAACAATTTCAGTAAGTCCACATTGTTTCATCATATCTTCAATTTCCTTTTTAGTAAACCTGCTTTCTAAAGGGGTTCCAAATCGATCTAAAGCATCGTTTCTCATAATATAAAAGCTTTTATCCCTATAATAACTCAATGGAATTTTATGAGCCAATTTTTGAAATCCTAAATAATATAATAAGCTACTCCCTTTTGCTAAAGGCCAATAAATGAAAGTTGCTATTAAATCACAGAATATTTTTTTTAAGTTTTTGGGGAATTTAGAAATTATTTTTCGCAGCAAATCCATTGCATAAAACAAATATTTGTACTTATATCCCCTATTATCGAGTTTGTAGTATAAATACACTAAAAAATATCCTCCATTTTTTAGTTTTTTTACACAATTTTTCATGGCATTTAAGGTATTGGGAATATGGTGTAAAACACCTAATGAAAACACAAAATCAAAAGAATGATCTTCAAATGGGATATTGTCCACACCGGCTTGTGTAACCCTAATATTAGGGGTGTTTTTTACATATTCATGAGCAGCAAAAACAGAGTCTCCTGGATCAATGGCTTCTACAAATTTAACCTTTGAGGAAATAAATTTTGACCATCTCCCCGAACCACATCCTACATCCAGTACAATAGAATCTTTATGAATGTGTAATGGATTTTGTATAACATCAAAATATTCATTTCCTATTAATTCAATATCGGATGTATCAAATCGATTAAAATGTAGCCATTCATCAGAAAATGAGCGAACTGTTTTTAAATCAATATTTTTATCTAAATCTGAAACAAAAGAATATATTTCTTGATTATGATGCTTAATTATGTTAGTAGGACGCTCAGAGTACAATAGCATTTTTATTGAATTTTTAAAAAGCAAATATATAATAAGAACGATACTTACGTAAGCTAAAAAAGATCATTAACCCTCCCAGCGAATTTTATATGCTTTACTTTTTTCATATAACATATTGAGCAAAATAAAATAGAATGGTAACAACGGGATTTTAAATCGAACCATGGCGCCAAAATTACTGGTAGATATCGCAATAGAAAAAGCAAAAGCGATAGAAAATAAAAAACAGAATATTAAAAAGGGCTCAGAAGCGATAAACTTAAGAATATTCCATCGAGCATGAAAAACAACAAATAAGGTATATAATAAAATCAGTAAATTTTCAAGACCGGCCAACAACATGGTAAAGTTTTTTACCTCCCAAATAAAAGGACGAAATAACCCAGTCACAGTAGCCGGAAAAAATTTAGACAACATGCCCTGTACAGTTGGGTCATAGTAGCCTAGATCAAAGGAATTTCCCTTATAATAACTTTGTTTTAAGTCCATATACGAAATGTGCGACTTTTGTGCAATAGTGTCTAAATTCCCATAAACCCCTAAACTTGGACTGAGAATATTCCATAAGTATGCTCCACCAAAAGTTACGCTAATTATTATTAACGGTGTTCCGACTAATTTAAAAAGTGGTGATTTAATGCCTTGTATTCTTCTCCATGTAAACCAAAGTAAAGTACTGGGTAGTAAGGCCACAAAAATATAGGGTTTTATATTAATAATCAAAAGAACTCCGAGTATTAGATAAATTATTCGAGAAATGGTTAATTTTTGATGAAATAAAATAATTAAAGAATCCACAACCATTAATAATCCGGCAAAAGTAAAGGTGTCTTTTAAAATTGGGGAGCCCCAAAAAGCTACCGAAGGAATGAACAATATAGCATATTTATGATATGGATGAAAATAATAACGCTGTAGAGTTTCATAAAATTTGAATAAAACAATAAAGGTGCTTAAAGCCACTAAATATGCATTGTTTAAATAACTCCCAAAGCCAAGTATATTAAATAATAAATTTATTTTTACCACTAAAAAAGTTTTATTATCAAAAAAATATTCCGGATGAATTATACCTGAATCATAGGTAAATAAAGAATAAGTTTCATAACTTGGAGCACCAAAATAAATTTTAATAAATGTACTAAGATCTGTTTTTAACAAATTAATAAATGGGTTTGTGTTTGACCAATAGTACATAGTGTCCCCTCCCTTATAGTGATAGGTATAAATTGCGGTAAATAATATTAAATTGAGAAAACGAAAAAGATACGCCTGAAAAGCTAATCGACTGTTTTTTTTGAAAAAATAATTTACAATTAGAAACCCCGTAAAAAAAAACACTAAAACGGTAAAATATTCGTAAACTTGAATAAACATTACTCGACTTGACTATTTAATATTTGTAAATATGTTTTATTATTTGCTGAGATAGAAAAATGATTAACTATCTTTTTTCGGGCATTTTTACCAATTTTTTCCCGCAAATGAACATCCTTTATTAATCTTAATAAGGTGTTTTTCCACATGTTAAATTCGTTTACGGGAATTAAAAAACCATCCTGTTCATGCTCAATTACCCTGTAATTTGCACCAATGGCAGTAGCAACTGTAGGTATACCTAATGCCATATATTGTATTGCTTTTAAGCCACTTTTCCCATATACCCATTCTTCATCAGGCAAAGGATATAAACCAATATCAAATTTTTGCAATACCTCAATTTCATGGGTATCACTCCAAGGGTAAACCGTAATATTAATGTTATTTAATTTAAAAGTAGCATCCCCCATAACTATTAACTCGTAATCAACTTCTAATGCAAGCTCTTGTAAAACGCTTTCTAAAAGAAGTAAATATTTTGATGTACTATGGCTTCCACTCCACCCTAATACAATTCGGTGATCATTTTTGTAAGAATTCACGGGTAAATATCTTATTTCGGTATCAACCGTACTAGAAATATCTGTAGTATGTTGATTGTATTTTCGAACAAATGCATCTAGTTTAGGTGTACAGGTAATAACATGATGGGCTTTTTTCATGAGATAAATGGGTTTATTCCTACCCTTTAAAAAAGAAAATAAAGCATTTGCTTTACTAGTATGATGTAAATACACCAAATCATCAATATCGTAAATAACTTTTCTTGAAATAGCACAATATAGCCATTCAAAAAAAGGGATACCAAAAGGCGTTACCCATAAAAAAATGTATACTACATCATATTTTTTGAGAGAAAATAAGCATAAAAGACGATTTATATAGCCGATTAAGGTGTGAAAAATCTTTATATGAAATTTTCCCGGACTATATATTATTTTCATAAACGATGAAGACACAAAAGGCTTAATGGTTAACTGAAAGCCATTTTCTCGCCAATGGTTAAAATATTGTTCGTATTTTAATCGCTGACCAGGTACTGTGTTTTCAGGGAAAGGACAAATAATTAATACTTTTTTTTGCATGGGTTAACCAAAAGTGCATGAATAAATATATACGAGTGTAAGCTTCCCTTTTTTTTGGGCCATTCAAAAATAGAATTTTTATTCATTTAGT
>CAZEIM010000055.1:0-14816 GCA_964512145.1 uncultured Flavobacteriales bacterium | reverse complement strand
GTAAAGTTGTAGAGGGGATAGATATAATTGATAAAATAAAACAAGGGGATAAAATTCTAAAGATTGAAATTAATGAAGAGTAAAAACAATTTATAAAAGTAAATCAGGTCTTTTTTCTTGAGTTATTTTTAATGACATATTATGTTTCCACTCATCAATTTTTTTTTGGTCACCCGAAGTTAATACTTCGGGTACTTTAATTCCTTTGAAAATATAAGGTCTTGTATAAACAGGTGGTGCTAATAAATTATCTTGAAAAGAATCACTTAAGGCGGAAGTAATATTATTTAACACACCCGGAATTAAGCGTATAATTGCGTCACAAAATACAGCAGCAGCTAACTCACCTCCAGATAACACATAATCACCTATTGATATTTCCTTTGTAACATATAAATCACGTACTCTTTGATCAACTCCTTTATAATGTCCGCATAAGATCAATAAATTTTTTTTTAAACTATACGTATTGGCTATTTTTTGATTAAATGTTTCTCCGTCTGGAGACATATATATAATATCATCGTACGTTTTTTTAGATTTTAAAAGTTCTATACAATTTGCAATTGGTTCAATCATTAAAACCATCCCAGATTCTCCTCCATATGCATAATCATCAATTTGTTTGTGTTTGTAATTTGTATAATCTCTAATATTATGTATTTGAATGGATACTAATTTATTATCTATTGCTCTTTTTAATATGGAGTCAGAAAACGCACCATCTAATAATTTAGGTAAAGCTGTAATAATGTCAATATTCACTTATATAAAATAATAATAATAGGTTGATATTTTGTTATTTTTCGATTATTTTAAATGAAAGTCCTAAAATTGCCATATAATCTTCTCCAGCTTCTTTCATTTCTTGATCATTTTTATTTATTAACCATCTAATTTCATTTATTTCATTAGTCTTAGATATTTTTAATAGTATATCTAAAAAAATTTTAGAAGAATTAGAATTGAAATAATGTAAGTCAATATCAATATATTTAATATGATGTCCATGATCTATTACATTTGATATATATTCTAATACAGGTTTGTAAAACTCAAAACTGTTTTCTGGAACTGACTTCCCCTTAATTAAGAGATATGATTTTTTTAAATCTACTAATATTTCGGGTGAATTTTCTGTGGGTAAAATATGTAGTTTTTTCAAAGGGAATAATATCTTTGTACGAAGATAATAATAATGCTATGATTAATCATGAAATAGAATATAAAATATATGGGGATGATATACAATGTATAGAAGTTATATTAGACCCTAATGAGTCGGTTGTTTCAGAATCTGGATCTTTAATGATGATGGAGTCAGATATAAAAATGGAAACAATATTTGGAGATGGCTCAAAAGCCAATCAAGGTATTATGGGTAAAGTTTTATCAGCCGGAAAGAGATTATTAACGGGAGAAAGTTTGTTTATGACTCAATATACAAATGCTTCTAACCAAATAAAAAAAATATTTTTTGCAGCACCTTATCCAGGAAAAATAATTTCCTTCAATTTAGCTTTAATGGGAGGGAAAATAATTTGTCAAAAAGATGCTTTTTTGTGTGCGGCTAAGGGGGTATCAGTTGGAATTGCTTTTCAAAAAAAATTAGGGGCCGGGTTGTTTGGAGGGGAGGGTTTTATTATGCAAAAACTTGAAGGCGATGGATTAGCATTTGCGCATGCGGGTGGAACTATTATTGAAAGAGACTTACAGGTTGGAGAAAAGTTAAGGATAGACACTGGATGTTTAGTTGCATTAAGTCAAAATGTAGATTACGATATTGAGTTTGTGGGTGGAATTAAAAATACCCTATTTGGTGGTGAAGGTTTGTTTTTTGCTACGTTAACTGGGCCTGGTAAAGTTTGGATTCAATCCTTACCTTTTAGTAGATTGGCTTCGAGAATTATTGCAGCACACCCTGCAAGAGGCAGGAAAGAAGAGGGAGGAATTTTAGGAGGTCTTGGGAATTTATTAGATGGGGATAGCTAATAATTTAGATTAATTTTAATCTAAATCTTTATCTTCATTTCCATCTTTATTTGCGCTAATGCCTATAGTTGAATTTGAATTTAACCTTGCATTAGAATGATTTTGATTAGATGAATTAAAGGTGTTAGTATTAATAGTGGTATTTTCATTAACATCTTCAAACGTTTCTTTCTTACAAGAATATGTGAAGACAATTAAACCAATAAAAAATATATTTAATACACCTTTCATACATCAAATATAATTTATTTTTTAATTCAACACAAAAGATTTTTACATAAATCTCAAAAAAAACATAAAATATTTTATTTATTACAAAAAAATTATATTTTTGCATCCCAAAATATACGTAAAAAGTGGATACAATTAGTTATAAGACAAAGTCAGTAAATAAAGAAAATGCTGCAAAAAAGTGGTATGTGATAGATGCTAATGGACATACGGTAGGAAGATTAAGTTCAATGATAGCCTATGTTTTAAGAGGAAAGCACAAGCCTAGTTTTACTCCTCATTCTGATTGTGGAGATTATGTTATAGTAATTAATGCTGATAAAGTTATTTTTTCTGGTAATAAATCTTTCGAAAAAGAGTATGTTTCTTATACAAATTATCCTGGAGGACAAAGATTCACTACTCCTGAAAAATTATCAAAAGATAAACCTGAGGTTATTTTGGAAAAGGCTATTAAAGGAATGTTGCCAAAAAATGTATTAGGTAGAGAAGTATTCAGAAATGTGTTTGTTTATTCTGGTGAAAATCATCCACATGAGGCGCAAAAACCAGAAAAATTTAATTTAAATACTTTACATAAAATATAAATTTAGCACATAATAATATGAATGTAATTAATACATCAGGAAGAAGAAAAACTTCGGTTGCAAGAGTATACTTAAAAGAAGGAAAAGGCAATATAGTTGTTAATAATATAGATTTTAAGGAATATTTTAAAACTGAATTTTTACAAGGAAAAGTTACTCAACCATTTGTTTTAACCAGCACCCTAGGAAAATATGATATTAAAGCAAATTTAAATGGTGGAGGTACTAATGGACAGGCTGAAGCTTTACGTTTAGCGATTTCAAAAGCTTTAGTTGAAACAAACAGTGAATTAAAATCTTCTTTAAGAAAGGAAGGTTTAATAACAAGAGACCCCAGAATGGTTGAGAGAAAGAAGCCAGGACAGAAGAAAGCTAGAAAAAGATTTCAATTTAGTAAACGTTAAAATACTTATTTATATAATATGTCAAAAATTAGTGTTCAGGAGTTATTAGATGCTGGAGTACACTTCGGTCATTTAAGAAAAAAATGGAATCCAAATATGGCTCCATATATATTCATGGAGAAAAATAATATACACATTATTGATTTAAACAAAACTTTAGCAAAGCTTGAGGAGACTTCAGCTGCATTAAAACAAATTGCTAAGTCAGGAAAGAAAATATTATTTGTAGCCACAAAAAAACAAGCAAAAGAAATTGTTGCTAATAAAGCAAAAAATGTAAATATGCCTTTTGTAACAGAGCGTTGGCCTGGTGGTATGCTTACGAATTTCGCTACTATTAGAAAAAGTGTAAGAAAAATGTCTCAAATAGATAAAATGGGTTCTGATGGTACTCTTAATGTTTTGTCAAAAAGAGAACGATTAATGATTTCTAGACAAAGAGCTAAGCTTGAGAGAGATTTAGGAAGCATTTCTGATTTAACAAGATTGCCTTCGGCTATTTTTATCGTAGATGTAAAAAAAGAGCATATTGCAGTTAAAGAAGCTAAAAAATTAAATATCCCTACTTTTGGAATTGTTGATACAAACTCTGATCCTAATGATGTTGATTTCATTATTCCGGCAAATGATGATGCAACAAAATCCATCGAATTAATCATGGATGTTGTTACTAAAGCAATAGCTGAGGGTCTTGGTGAAAGAAAACAAGAAAAAGATTCTACAAACACACCAGTTCAAAAGTCAGAAAAAGTTGTTGACTCTAAACAAGAAGATTCAAGGGCTAACAATAATTCTGCAAAAGTAACTAACACTTCTAAACCCAAAAAAGTAGAAAATACTAAAGTAAAAACTGAGAAAAAATAATATACAATGACAACAAGCGTTTCTATAAGTGCTACAGATGTAAATAATCTTAGAAAGATGACTGGAGCAGGTATGATGGATTGTAAAAAAGCCCTTACCGAAGCTCAAGGAGACTTTGAAAAAGCTATTGAATTACTTAGAAAGAAAGGACAAAAAGTAGCGGCTAACAGAAGTGATAGAGAAGCTGCTGAAGGCTATATTTTAGCATTAGCAAATAATAATCAAACGGTTGGCGTAATTTTATCATTAAATTGTGAAACAGATTTTGTTGCAAAAAATGAAGAGTATATTCAATTAGCTACTAATATTACGAATATCGCTTTAAAAAACACACCTAATACAGTTGAAGATTTATTAGCCTTGCCTTATAACGACAAACTATCTATTCAAGAGGTTTTAATTGATTATATAGGTAAAATTGGAGAAAAAATTGAAATTTCTAAATACGCTTCATTAAAGTCTGAATACATTTTTCCTTATAACCACCCGGGTAATAGAGTAGCATCATTAATTGGTGTTAATAAAACCTCTGATATTGCTAAGCAAGCAGCTAAAGATATTGCTATGCAAGCAGCTGCTATGGCGCCAATTGCTTTAGATAAAGAACATGTTTCTAAAGAAACTATCGAAAAGGAAATTGAAATAGGAAAAGAACAGGCTAGAGCTGAAGGTAAGCCAGAAGAAATGTTGGAGAAAATTGCATTAGGAAAATTAAATAAATTTTATAATGAAGCTACGCTTTTAAATCAAGAATTTATTAAAGATAATAAAAAGTCAGTTCGTCAATTTTTGGCAGAATGTGATAAGGATTTAAAAATAACTGATTTCAAAAGATTTTCATTGTCGTAAAATAGATTTTTATTAAAAGGGGCGAAAGCCCCTTTTTTTTTGTCATATATCATGAAATATAAAAGAATATTATTAAAACTAAGCGGAGAATCCCTTATGGGAAATAAAGGATTTGGTATTGATCATATCCGTCTTAAACAATATGCTGAAGACATTAAAGAAGTTTTTGAAGCAGGAATTCAAATTTGTATTGTAATTGGTGGAGGAAATATTTTTAGAGGAATACAAGGTGAAGAGGGGGGGATAGAACGTGTTCAGGGCGACTATATGGGAATGCTAGCTACTGTTATTAATAGTATGGCTATTCAGGCTGCATTAGAGAAAATAGGTGTTCCAACACGGTTGCAAACGGCTATTAAAATGGAGCAAATTGCCGAATCTTTTATCAGAAGAAGAGCTATTAGGCATCTTGAAAAAGGTAGAGTGGTTATTTTTGGAGCAGGAACTGGTAACCCTTACTTTACAACCGATACCGCAGCTTCTTTAAGAGCAATAGAAATGGAAGCGAATATCATTTTAAAAGGAACTAGGGTAGACGGTATATATTCATCAGACCCAGAAAAGAATAATGATGCGGTACGATATGATACAATTAGCTTTGATGAAGTTTACCAAAAAGGCTTAAACGTTATGGATATGACAGCTTTTACACTCTGTAAAGAAAACAATTTACCGATTTTAGTATTCGATATGAATACACCTGGAAATTTAATGAAAATATTAAAAGAAGAAACTCAAGGAACTTTAGTAACTATTTAATCTAGCATTATGAATGATGAAATTGAATTAATATTAGATATGGTAAAAGATTCAATGAATGAATCCATTAAACATTTAGAGCATGAATTAGTTAAAATTAGAGCAGGAAAGGCTTCTCCTGTAATGTTAGAGAGTGTTCGGGTTGATTACTATGGAAGCCAAGTACCTTTAAGTCAAGTTGCCAATATAAATACGCTAGACGCAAGAACTATTTCAGTACAACCTTGGGAAAAAGGAATGATTGAACCCATACAAAAAGGTATTATTAATTCAAACTTAGGCTTGGCTCCTCAAAACAATGGAGAACAAATATTGCTTTCCATCCCACCTCTAACTGAAGAAAGAAGAAAAATATTGGTTAAACAAGCTAAAAATGAAGGAGAAAACGCTAAGGTTAGCATTAGATCGTCACGCAAAGATGCAAATGATCAATTAAAAAAACTTTTGAAAGACGGGTTACCTGAGGATGTTATTAAATCCGCTGAAGATTCTGTGCAAAAAATCACTAACGATTTTATACAAAAAGCAGATAACTTGGTAGAAAAAAAAGAAAAAGATATTATGACCGTTTAATTTTTTATTATTGTATAAATATTAATTTAATTAACATGAAAAAAATTATTTTATCTGCTTTTGCTTTTAGTTTTTTATTAATCGCATGTTCAAAAGATCAAAAGGTGGTTAACTCATTAGAAGGCAACTGGAAGGTTTCAAAATCTATGGTTAACGGTGTAGCGTTAGCTGATAGTTTATTTAGTGGAACAACCTATTCTTTTGAAAAATGTAAAGTAAAAAAAGAAGATTGTTCAGGAACTTTATCTGAGGATGGAAAATCTGTGCCTTTTACATATAAAATTTCTGAAAAGGGAGAGAAGTTTACTATGAAATTTACTATTTTAACAGAAACTGTTGAAACGGTTGCTGATATAAAAGAATCTGATGGAAAAGTATTTACCTATTCTTATACTGAAGACGGTGATACGTTTGAACAGACGTTATCAAAAAATTAATACCCTTCATTTTATGATTAAAGCACCATTACGGTGCTTTTTTTTTGCAAAATATTTAGGTTGAAAAATTTTTTTTTCTTTTATGTGCCATTCATACTTTCTTGTATTTTATGCACGTCAAAAAAAAATAACGTACATAAAAAAACAGATTTAACTATCCCTAGTTTTGTTACTCCTCATATTCCAACACTTCAACCGGGGGATGTAATTTTAAAAAGAAGTTACGGACCTATAAGTAATTTGATTATTAAATATCTACAAGAAGATATTCCGGTATCTCATTGTGGAATGGTTTTGTCTGATACAAATGGTATGTTTATTTTACATTCTATTTCAAAAGAGTTTGATGAAAAAGATGGTGTTCAAAAAACCAGTCTTGAGAAATTTTTTACGGACTGTCATCCCAATTCTGTTTATGTATGTAGATATAAAAATAAGCAACAAATTCCTCAAGTAATAGAAGAAGCAAATAAATATGTAAATTCTAATATTCCATTTGATTATGATTTTAATTATCTCGATAAAGAAAGTATGTATTGTTCTGAACTATTATTTCATATTTTTCAGTTAAACAATGACACTCAAATTTTTAATACTAAGTTTATTTCAAATAAAATAAATCTACTATGTTTTAATTCTTTTTTAGATACAACGCATTTTGAAATCGTATCTTTTTTTTAATTTTTTATAAAAAAAAATTTTCATATGAATATTCTTTTTTTACATTTGCTCAAATTTTAAAATTATTAAAAAATGAAAAAATTATCTTTAGCTTTTGCTGCAGTTATTATGTTAGCAGCTGTTTCTTGTAAAAAAGATTATACATGTGAGTGTACTGCTGATGTAGCTGGTATTAAAACTACTGCTTCTTCAACAATTAACGCTACTAAAAAAGATGCTACTGAAGCTTGTGAAGCTGGAAACTCTAGCTCAGAAATCGGTGGAATTAAATCTACTGTAACTTGCGTTATTAAGTAATTTATTTTTTTATTATTAAAAGCCTGGTGTTTAAGAACATCAGGCTTTTTTTATTATATTGCATTTGAAATGAGTAATGTAATTAATTTTTTAGCTGAAGTAGACTCAGCGTATCGTTTTTCAACACCTAGTATTACATTAGGAGGCGTTTTGTTTCAAGGTCAGGTTTATCCTAATAACATACAACTACCTCTTAAGTCCTTTAACAGACATGGTTTAATTGCCGGAGCTACAGGAACCGGAAAAACTAAATCTTTACAAGTAATCGCTGAACAGTTATCTCAGCAGGAAGTACCCGTGCTTTTAATGGATTTAAAAGGTGATTTAAGTGGATTGGCAGCAGAGGGAGTTGAAAAAGACTTTATTAAAAAGCGACACGAACTCATTCAACTACCTTATTTACCTACTTCATACCCTGTTGAGTTATTAACATTAACCCATTCACAGGGGGTTCGTTTAAGAGCTACATTGTTAGAGTTTGGTCCGGTATTATTTTCAAAAATTTTAGATTTAAATGATACTCAACAAAGTGTTATTACATTGATATATAAATACTGTGATGATCACGCAATGCCTTTGTTGGATTTATCAGACTTAAAAAGAGTTTTAAGGTATATCACTCAAGAGGGTAAAAATGATATAGAATTAGAGTACGGGGCCGTTTCGCCTGCAACCGTCAATATTATTATGCGTAAAATTGTTGAATTAGAGCAACAAGGAGCCGATAAGTTTTTTGGAGAACCATCTTTTGATGTTCAAGATTTATTACAAGTTAAAGATGGTAAAGGACTTATTTCAATTTTGCGATTAAGTGATATGCAGGATAAACCAATGTTGTTTTCAACATTTATGTTAAGTTTATTAGCTGAAATATATGCTGTTTTTCCTGAAGTGGGAGATTTAGAAAAACCAAAATTAGTATTATTTATAGATGAAGCTCATTTAATTTTTCAACATGCATCTAAGGCATTACTTCAACAGCTAGAGTCTATTATTAAACTTATACGTTCAAAAGGTGTAGGAATATTTTTTTGTACTCAAGTTCCTGGTGATATTCCTCCAGCAATATTATCTCAATTAGGTTTAAAAGTTCAGCATGCACTTAGAGCATTTACAGCAAAAGACAGAAAGGAAATTAAATTAGCCGCAGAAAACTTTCCAATCAGTAAATTTTATAATACAGATGAGTTATTAACCAATTTAGGAATTGGTGAGGCATTAGTAACAGGATTAAATGAGAAAGGAATACCTACTCCTTTAGTAGCTTGTTATATGAGAGCTCCTCAAAGTAGAATGGATATTTTAACGGAGGAGGAAATTACTGAATTGGTAAGTCAATCAAACTTGGTGAAAAAATACGAACATGATATTGATATTGAGAGCGCTCACGAAATCCTTTCTCGTAAAATACAACCGATTAATACAACTGAATTAAGCCAGCCTGAAAACAATGATAATAAGCACGAAAAGAAAGAGGGTGGATGGTTTTCGGATGTGCAAAAAAATCCATTTTTAAAGCAAGTAGGCACAATCGTTGTTCGAGAATTAACGCGTGGTTTATTGGGCGCTTTGGGAGTTAAAAAAACAACTTCAAAAAGAAAATTATTTTGATTTCTGATTCTTCATTAAAAAGTATTGCCGGAAAATCCCTTGTTTTTTATAATGTAGAAAATTTATACGATACTATAAATGATCCCGCAGTTGATGATGATGATTTTACACCGTTGGGATTTAAGCATTGGAATATTCAAAAATATTTTAAAAAAATAGATCAAATTTCAAAAGTGCTATCTCAGGTTGGTCCAACCTTACCTATATTCATTGGTTTATCTGAGGTAGAAAATAAGCGCGTTTTATTAGATTTAGTGTCTTCAAAATATTTAGCATCAAGAATGTACAAAATTATCCACCGAGAAAGTCCTGACAGAAGAGGAGCTGATGTGGCTTTTTTATTTGATGAGCAGTATTTTAATTGTTTGGGATTTGATGTAATAGAAATTCCATTACTAAATGAACAAGGTGAGCAAGATTTTACACGTGATATTTTACATGTTTACGGAAATTTATGTAACG
The DNA here is from genome assembly GCA_964512145.1 of uncultured Flavobacteriales bacterium. Lineage (GTDB taxonomy): Bacteria > Bacteroidota > Bacteroidia > Flavobacteriales_G > JALEGO01 > CAYOHR01. The sequence continues at coordinate 5,069 of CAZEIM010000055.1, read as the reverse complement.
ATATCCCTATTCATTTTTATATTAATCATTGGCCATCTAGAAGAGAAGGGGTAGAGTTATCGGAAGAAAAAAGATGTAAGGCAGCAGAAAAATTAAAAGCACATATTCATGAAGTATTAGAAGGTAATGAAAATTCTTATGTTATTGTTATGGGCGATTTTAATGATGAGCCCGATGATAAAAGCTTAGTTCAGGGATTAGAGTCTGTTGGCGTATTAGGAGAGTTAACCCATAAAAATTTATTTAATTTACATCATCGATATTATTTAGAAAAGAAAGGTTCTGTGGCTCATAAGGGAATATGGAAAATGTACGATCAAATTTTGGTCAATAAAAATTGCTTATTTTGGGATAATCCCTTGGTTAATATGTATTCAGGAAAAATACTCCATAAAAAATGGATGATGTATAAGGATAAAAAATCAGGAGCATTGTTCCCCAATAAAACGTATAGTGGTGATAAATATCATCAAGGATATTCTGATCATTTGCCCGTGTATATTAATTTTGAACCAGTATGTTAGACAAAATATCAACTAAAGCACCAAAACATCTTAATAAAGAAGAATTTAAGTTACTAACTCAAAAAAACTATGTACAAATTAACGAACGTCACAATATCTTATACGCTCAAAAGAAATTTAGTTTATTACTTGTTTTTCAAGGTGTAGATGCTTCTGGAAAAGATGGAGCTATTCGCTCTGTTTGTAAAGCTTTTAATCCACTTGGGTTTAGAGTATTTAGTTATAAAAAGCCTACAGAGATAGAGTTAGCTCATGATTTTTTATGGAGAATACATGCTAATGCTCCCGAAAAAGGAATGGTTCACATGTTTAATCGCTCTCATTATGAAGATATTCTAGTTCCATCGGTAGAAAAATATATACCTAAAAGTGCTATAAAGGAAAGATTTCGTTTAATAAATTATTTTGAGGACTTGTTACTTCATAACGATACCATACTATGTAAGTTTTATCTCCATGTTTCGAGAGAAGAACAGCTATCCAGATTGCAAGAGAGAATACAATTAAAAGAAAAGCATTGGAAGCATAACGATGGAGATTGGAATACTAGAGAGAAATGGGATTCATATCAACAAGTATATCAAGATATTTTTGAGGGATGTAATAAGGTAAAATGGGATATAATTCCGAGTGATCAAAATTGGTATAAGGATTATTTAATCTCTGAACATATTTTAGAAACTCTCAATCATTTACCCTTACAATGGCCCGATTTAGAGTCAGAATTATTTAAGTAAAGGGTGTTTAATGAACTATTTCACCTGCAATTTTAAAGGAAGTTTCCCTTGAGTGGGATATGCCTTCTTTTCCAAAAATCAGATAATTTTTAAGGGGTTCGTACGTTAAAAAATACTCGTAATAGTTTAATCCATTTTTGTCTGAAATGTGTAAATAGTACTTTATATTTTGTGTTGAAATCTTACTTTTTGTGATTTCTATATCTTGAACTTTGTTTGTTGTATTTTTAGGAGTATATGTATATACAATAAAACTATCAGATTCTTGATTTTGTAAATTGTATTCAGAATTTAATATTTCAGGGTCAGGAAAATGTTTTAAAAATAAGCTTAACTCATCTTCCCAAATAACATTTTTAATAAAAACAGTATCCTTTTGGTTGTATTTTTCTACATGTTTTTTAACAGTATAATTTCCCGTTTTTAATTTTTCAATTTCTTGTTTTATTTCTGAAGGTGAATTTTTTGGTGCTTTTTTTTCACAGGAAATAAAAAATACACTTAATATAATAAACTTTAAATAAAAAATCGCTTTCATTAATGCAAACCTTTTGCAGCTAAATATCTTTCAGCGTCTAAAGCAGCCATACAGCCTGTTCCGGCTGCAGTAATTGCTTGTCTGTAAATTTTATCCGCGGCATCTCCGGCAACAAAAACCCCTTCTCTGTTTGTGTAGGTTGATCCGGGTTTTGCAATTTTTATATATCCCACTTCATCCATTTCTAACCAATCTTTAAATACATCTGTATTGGGTTTATGACCAATAGCTACAAAAAATCCTGTAACATCAATTGTTTTAGTTTCTTGTGTGATATTATTTTTCAATATAACACCTTCTACTTTATCTTTTCCCAATACCTCTTGGGTTTCATAATTGTATAAAATTTCAATATTAGGTAAAGATTTTACTCGATGTTGCATAGCTTTTGACGCTCGTAAATCTTTTCGAACAATCATATACACTTTAGTACACAGTTTAGCTAAATAAGAGGCTTCTTCACAGGCAGTATCTCCGCCTCCAACAATAGCTACCGTTTGATTTCTGTAAAAAAATCCATCACATACAGCACATGCAGAAACCCCACCCCCCGCATCTCTTAAACGTAATTCAGAGGGTATTCCAAGCCATTTTGCCGATGCACCCGTTGCAATAATTACAGTTTCGGCAAGTATTTCTTTTTTTCCATCTTCAATAGTAACTTTATGAGGAGGGGCGGTAAAATCTACTTTTGTAACCCATCCATATCGTATATCTGTTTCAAAACGTTTAGCCTGATTTTCTAAATCGAGCATCATTTGCTGACCATGAACACCTTGAGGATATCCGGGAAAATTATCTACATCAGTAGTTAACATTAGTTGACCTCCAGGCTCCATTCCTTGATATAAAACAGGTTTTAAGTCAGCTCTGGCAGCATAAATTGCCGCTGTGTATCCTGCAGGACCTGATCCAATAATAAGACATTTAATTTTTTCAATATTTTCCATATATAAGTTAACTAATAAAAATTAAAATTGTTTGAAGTTCAAATGTAAATATTTGCATGATAAACACGTATTGTTTTTTATATGATTTTTCTCAAATCATTGGGTCGCTTCAAATAATTATTAGCAATATAATGCAATTGTCATAATTATAGTTTATATAGTATTTTGTTAATATATAATAATTACTTTAATACATAATGATTTAAGCAAAATTTAGTATGTTCGTTTAATAAATTTATTTCATGGAAAAAACACCCAAAAGAATTACTACACATGTTTTGCAGGAAATGAAAAACAGAGGAGAAAAAATTTCAATGCTTACATCTTATGATTATTCATTGGCTAAAATTGTAGATGCAGCAGGAATAGAAGTGATTTTAGTAGGGGATTCTGCTTCGAATGTCATGGCAGGTCATGAAACAACATTGCCAATTACTTTAGATCAAATGGTTTATCATGCTTGTTCGGTGGTACGAGCTGCAAAAAGAGCTTTAATTGTGGTAGATTTACCTTTTGGATCATATCAAGGAAATTCTAAATCAGCGTTAGATTCTTCCATAAAAATCATGAAAGAATCTGGAGCTCATGCTGTTAAATTGGAGGGTGGACAGGAAATTAAAGAATCTATTACACGAATTTTAACGGCCGGTATACCCGTAATGGGGCATTTAGGTTTAACACCGCAATCGATTTATAAATTTGGAACTTATTCAGTGAGAGCAAAAGAAGAGGAAGAGGCTGAAAGATTAATTAAAGACGCAAAAATGCTTGAAGAAATAGGCTGTTTTGCTATTGTATTAGAAAAAATACCTGCATTATTAGCTCAAACAGTGGCCGAAACTGTAAAAATACCTGTAATTGGCATTGGAGCAGGAGGTGGGGTAGATGGACAAGTGTTGGTCTTGCATGATATGTTAGGTATTACACATGAATTTAGCCCCAGATTTTTAAGAAGATATAACAACCTTTACGAACAAATTTTTGATTCGGTGGGTAATTATATTAATGATGTAAAATCAAGAGATTTTCCGAATAAAGATGAACAATATTGAGATTTTATTTGAAGACAATCATATTTTGATTGTCAATAAAAAGGCTTCAGATATTGTTCAAGGAGATAAAACCGGAGATGAGCCTTTAAGTGAAAAAGTAAAACAATATTTAAAACAGAAATATCAAAAACCGGGAGAGGTTTTTATAGGTGTTACACATAGGATTGATAGACCTGTTAGTGGGGTTTGTATTTTTGCTAAAACAAGTAAGGCTTTATCTCGTTTAAATGATATGTTTAGAGAACACTCTATTCATAAAATATATCATGCCATGGTTAAAATAAATGATATTCCCAAAGAAGGGACTTTGGAACATTACCTACTTAAAAATGAAAAACAAAATAAAAGCTATATTACACAAGATGTAAAAAAGGGTAAAAAAGCTAAGTTACAATATCGTGTTATTAAACAATTAGATCGGTATATGTGTTTAGAAGTTATTCTTTTTACCGGAAGGCATCATCAAATACGTTGTCAGCTTTCAAGTATTGGATGCCCAATTAAAGGGGATGTTAAATATGGTTATGATAGACCAAATACCGATAAATCTATTCACTTACATGCGTATAGTGTTGAATTTATACATCCCGTATCTAAAGAAAAATTATGTATTCAAGCCCCTTATCCAAACGATATATTATGGCAAGCTCTAAGTACGTAATTATTTTTATTTTTTGCTTATATTTATTAAGTCCTATATACGCTCAAAGTTCATTTGATACTATAAACAGTAATGATTTTAATATTACTTTTTTAGAAAACATAATCCATCAAAAAGTAGATAGTGTTCGATGGATAAAAAAATTATATCCATTATTAAAAGATAGTATATTATATTTAGCCGCAAAAAATCATGCAAGCTATTTATTAAATAATAAGCAAATTTCTCATTTTCAAGTTAATAGTAAATATCTTAAAGACCCATTAAAAAGAGTGCAATATTTTGGCAGAAACGATTTAATAGTAGGTGAAAATATTGAGTTAACGTATTATAACACTCCCGTTAAAGATAAGTTTGGTAAAGTTTGGAGTAACATAACGTATAATGAATTAGCAAATAACATTGTGGATGGATGGGTTAGGTCTCCCGATCATTATCACAATATGATAGATAAAGGCTATGTTTTAGGTTCTGTGGCGATAGATGTAGATAAAAAAAATCTAAAAATTATAGCCGTACAGGTTTTTGGACAACCTGTTTCTGAAAAAATCCCCTGACTTGTCCACTTTAGTGCAACAAATTGAGTTTAGACAATATTCCTTCTGCT
>CAZEIM010000054.1:14379-14920 GCA_964512145.1 uncultured Flavobacteriales bacterium | reverse complement strand
ACTATGTCCTAAAATTTCCTGAATACTTTGCAAAACTAAAAAATATTTTTGTGGGGTATTCACTTTTTATTTTTTTGTCTACTAACAAACTGTGCTAATTTTTGGGGAGCTTACATGGGAATGAATTCAAAATTAAATCATATTCATTACCATAACACAATTTCTACCCTTTTATTTAAATCACGTTCTATTTTGTTTTTAGGTTTTGGATACAGCATCTTAGAATCCCCCAAACCTTTTGTTTTTATTCTATCTCCATCTATACCATGTTGAATTAGATACTTTTTTATGGCATCGGCCCTATATCTTGATAGTTTTTTTTCGTTTCCACTAAAATTCCATTCAGGCCCTTGTTCAGATACATTCTTTTTTTTCTGAATGTTACCTTTTCCATTTGTGTGCCCTTGAATTTCTATCTTTTTATCCGGATAGGTATTTAAAAAGATGATCAATTTCTCAAGATTGGGTTCAGATTCAGATTTAATAGCATACGTACCGGCATAAAAATGTATATCAGGCAAAACAAAATGTTCACCCGATT
>CAZEIM010000054.1:0-14369 GCA_964512145.1 uncultured Flavobacteriales bacterium | reverse complement strand
GGGTGAACATTTTGTTTTGCCTGATTGAAGTGGAACTAAAAAAACATCTCCAATATCACGCATTTCATGTTGCAGGGTATACTTCATAACTTTAATTTTTTTACTTTTATACCCTATTGCCGAAAACTCAACTTCATAAAAAATACTTCCCTGAGCTATCAGTAAGACCTCCCCTTTTAAATTGGTAATGGTATCTTGATCGTAATTTTTTAAATTGTTGGTAAAAACTTTTATATTTCCCTGTATTGGATTATTGGTAATACTATCTTTTAAAAGCCCTTTAAGTATTAATGCATTTTTAAATTTTTTTTCTTTAATTTTTAATATGTCCATTAATTTTTCATCTATCACAGGAACCGGTATAGGATGTAGAAAAACTGAATCATGATAGCATAAACTATCTGTTACTATAAATCCCTGTACTTGATCATTCGCCCCCATTTCAAAAGAATATCCGCAATCTTCTCCTTGTGTGTGGTAAATGTTAATATAATACACTTCATCTTTTTGTGCATAAATTGGCTTGTGAAATGCGGTATAATAAAGATAATCAACATTTGTAAGCGAATCGGTTATGGATGAGTTTTTAGACAAACCTGTGCCTTTCATGCCCATGGAATCTTTCAATAAATTGGTTCGAATGGGAATTATTTCTTTATCGAAAACTTTTTGACAAAAATCACCTACTCCCGGATCTTGATATACGAAAAAATTATACACATTATCCTCGTCAAAAGCTTTTAATAACAAAGTAATTTCTGTTTCTTTAAATACTGATATTTTATACCAATGAGAATGATGATCAAATTTTTTAAGTGCATTTGAAAAAAAAATGTACGTTCCTTTTCCATCCGAAAAAATATGATTCTGTTTTGTATTCGGAACTATGTTTTCGAGTAAATCTATCGTTATTTCTTGAGCGTTATAGCAATTTTGTATCTCTTGAGAATATGCATTAAAAATAAATAAAGAAAAAAATGTAAATAAAAATAAAATTGGCCTTTTCATGATATGAAAATTAATTCATTTTCTCTTAATTTTTCTGTAATTATATCTTTTAATTACGCTTTTTAAATGTATTTGAAAAAAATTTCCACCGCATAAAAAATAAAGCATATGCCCGGGTTGTTTTTAATATCTTCATTTTAGATTTTCCTTGTCTCTTTTGAGACTTTAATACCATAGGAACCTCAATTACATTTGCATTACAATCAATAGCTTTTATCAAAATTTCTAACATACATGTAAAGCCATACTCTGTAATAAGTGTATTATATTTTTTTTGAATTTTTTGAAGTAAAGAAACGTGATATACTCTATAAAATGAACTTAAGGTAAGTACTTTTATATTAAAAAAGCTCCTAAATAACATATTAGCTACAAAAGAAACAAATTTTCTAAAAAAAGAAGTTTTATCAAACCCACCCGACTGTGCATATACAGAAGCTAGTACTAAAGAATATCCCATGTTGGAGATTTGTAACATTTTATTTAAAAGAGATATATCGGATGTAGTATCTGCTTCCATAGTAATAACAACATCTAGCTCTTTAAGATTTTGAGTTAAAATCCATTCAAATCCAACATTAAAAGCATGGCCTGGGCCATAATTATTTCCGTCTCCTAAAATTATGTAGTTTGTATTTGCAAAAAATTGATGTAATAGTTTAATGGATTGATCAGAAGATCCATCATCGCTAAAAACATACTTAACATCCTCTGGGTAAGAAACAGAAGTTAGCTCTTGATACAATAATGGAATACTTTTTTCTTCGTTATATATGGGAATTAATATATATATCAAGGATGTTAATTTAGTTGCTGGATATTCGTTTGTAATCTTCAATCGTAATTTTTACCGCTTCTTTAAAGGATACTTTTGGAGCGTATCCTAGTATTTTTTGGGCTTTACTTAAATCAGGTATTCTTCTCATGATATCTTTATAGGAACCAAAAACATCCTGCATAGGAATGTATTTTATTTTTAATAAGTTGCCTGTATTGGCTATTTCATGTATTAGTTTAGCGCATTCTAATACACTAAGTTCTTCATCGTTTCCAATATTTATTATTTCTCCTATGGCATTTTCATTTTCAATAGCCAACATGGTTCCATGCACTAAATCGCTAACAAATCCCATAGACCGGGTTTGACTTCCATCTCCATGAATTAATACTTCTTCATTGTTTAAAATAGATTGAATAAAAATGGGCACATGCCCTCCGCTCCAAGAAAAATTTGATCGGGAACTAAATCCGCCAAAATATCTAATAATAGTTACAGGAACCCCGTAGTCTTTATAATAAGCAAAAGACATTTGTTCTCCATATAATTTTGAAACGGCATAACTCCAACGCTTTATCATACTTGGGCCTAACAGTAAATCTCCATCCTCTCGTAAAGGCAAGTCATTTGACATTCCATAAACATCCGATGTAGAAGCAAATAATACCTTACAACCCCACATTTTAGCAACTTCTAAAACATTTTCAGTGCCTTTTCCGTTCACCATAAGTGTAGGTATTCCGGGTTCATGCTCACTAATTTTTTTAACAGCAGCCAGATGCACTATGTAATCGATATCTTTTGCCAGTATTTTAAGAGTTTGAATATCGGAAATATCTACTCTATAAAATGAAAAATTTGGGTTGGAAAGATTATGACGAATATTATCTAAGGCTCCATAACTTAAATTATCTATTCCAATTACCCGATAGTCTTTTTTTAGGAGTTCGTCTAATAAATGAGAGCCAATCATACCGGCAATTCCGGTTACCATAATATTTTTCATAATTAATTCAAAATTTTATATACTAACTCAATTATTAACTCAGAAGAAGAAGCGTTAGAATCAACCCCTTTGGATTTAGCATCATACTCTCTTAAAATTGAAATAATCTCAGCTACCTTTTTTCCACTATAAAGTTTTGAAGCCTGAATGTAATCATTTATATAATATGGATTTACTTTTAGTGATTTTGCAGCGGTTGTTTTACTTTTTTCTGATAAAAGCTGATACGCAAATACTTTACTGAAAAATAAAAACAAAATAGCCGTAGTAGATAAAACATGATAATCTTTTGGGTTTTTAGAGAAATAATAAGCAATTCGCATAGCTTTAGAAACATTTTTAGAAGCAATAGATTTTTGCAACTCAAAATTGTTATATTCTTTGCTTATACCAACAAATTCTTCTATATGCGACTCATTGATCGTAGTTTTACTAGGTAAATTAATACATAACTTATCTAATTCATTTAATATCTTACTTAAATCATTTCCTAAAAATTCATACAATAAAAAAGATGATTTTTCAGTTATTGCATATCCTTTTGATTGCACAACATTTACAATCCATGCTGGAATTTGGCTGTCTTTTAACGGTTTTGAATCAAAAATAACTGCATTTTTTTGCAAACAATCAAAAAATTCTTTGGAATCTTTTTTTCTCTTATCAACTGTTTTTAGCTTATAAGCAATTACCAAAATGGTACTATCTAAGGGATTTTTAATATAATCTTTAAGTAAATCTAAGTCCTTTAAAAATTGAGCTTCTTTAACAATCACTACTTGTTTATCGCTCATCATAGGAAATCTTTTAGCGTTTTCTATGATTTTCCAAACATCGGTATCTCTACCGTATAATATAGTTTGATTAAACTCCTTTTCATGCTCTTGCAATACATTATCTTCAATATATTGCGTAATTTTATCAATGTAAAAAGGCTCCTCACCCATTAAAAAATACACCGGAGCATATTTCTTATTTTTTAGATCAGAAATAATTTTTTGAAAGTCGGACATTAAAATTTAAGGTGTTTTACCGATACTCCTTGATCTTTAATTTCTTTTAATGAAAGTATTCCTAATTGAATGTGTTGATGCACAAAATTTTTTGTAACTACCTCATCGCTTTTACTTGTTTTTACTCCTTGTGGAATCATAGGTTGATCGGAAACTAACAGTAAAGCTCCAATAGGAATTTGATTGGCAAACCCAACCGAAAACAATGTTGCTGTTTCCATATCTATTCCCATAGTTCTTATACTACGTAAATATTCTTTAAATTTTTTATCATGTTCCCAAACCCTTCGGTTTGTAGTATATACAGTTCCTGTCCAATAATCTAATCCGGCTTTTCGAATAGTGTAAGAAACCGCTTTTTGAAGATTAAAAGAGGGTAACGCAGGAACCTCAGAAGGGAAATAGTCGTTAGAAGTACCCTCACCTCGAATGGCAGCAATAGGTAAAATTAAATCGCCCAAATTATTTTTTTTCTTTAATCCTCCACATTTACCCAAAAACAAAACCGCTTTAGGCCTAACGGCACTAAGCAAATCCATAATAGTTGCTGCATTAGCACTGCCCATGCCAAAATTAATTATCGTTATATCCTCAGAAGAGGCATTGGGCATGGCCTTTTCTGTTCCTTGTACCGGAACATTATGAATGTCTGCAAAAATATCTACGTAATTATCAAAATTAGTCAGTATTATATATTGCCGAAAATCTTCTAACTTAGTACCCGTATAACGAGGTAACCAATTATCTACAATATCTTTTTTTGTCTTCATATTCAAATATAAAAAATTGGAACTTAGATTTACCTAAGTTCGACTACAAAGTTAAGTATATTAACGATATAGCATACATTTGGGATGTGGTACGCAAAAAGTATGTTGTTATTACTCCCGAAGAATGGGTAAGACAACATTTAATACATTTTTTAGTCCAGTATAAAATGGTTCCTTTATCGCTCATATCGGTTGAAAAACAGATTATGATACATACTTTAAAAAAAAGATACGATATGGTAATTCACAACTCTTTAGGACAGCCAAAAACATTAATTGAATGCAAAAGTCCAACAATTAAAATAAATCAAGAAACTTTTTATCAAATTGCACGTTATAACCAAACATTAAAAGTAGCCAGTTTTATTATTAGTAATGGCATACAACATTTCTTTTTAAAAAATGAAGATGAAAAAATCCATATTTACAAGGAAATCCCCGATTATACAAATTTGTAAAATAAAACTTTTTTTGGGGATTTTATTTTTCTTCACTATTCATATCACTTTTGGACAACATCAAAAACTAAATATCTTATTAAAGCATTTAATTCAAAACCATGAAAACAAGGAGGAACAAGTCCATTTATTGGCAGTAGGTGACCCTGTTTCAATCAGAAGGTTTTGTGAGCAAAATCAAGGGCATTATAAGTACCATATTCAATCTATAAATTCTATTAGTTTACCAATTATAAAGTTGGAAGAATTTTCGGAAATGAACTACGTAGAAAGAATCGAATTTTCAGGAAATTTTGGAAAACCACTTAACGATAATATTCGTTCAAACATAAACATAGACTCAGCACACAAGGGATTTGCCCCATTATTTGATTCTTTAACCGGAAAAGGAGTAATTATAGGAGTAATTGATGCAAGCATGGAGGTTAATCATCCTGATTTTTTAGATCATAATGGAAAAAGCAGATTATTGTATTATTGGAACCAAAGTCATGTTTCATCTTTAAAGCCTCAACCATACAATTACGGAACAGAATGGAACAACGAACAAATTAATTTAGGATTAGTAGTTCCAAATGGAAATAACGACCATGGCGCGCATGTTACAGGGACTGCGGCAGGAAATGGAAAAGCAAACGGATTGCATAAAGGTATGGCTCCAGAGGCCGATATTATATATGTTGATTACGCTACAAATCCTACCATAGATTTCGCACAAAGTGTAGCAGATGCTGTACATTATATATTTAATAAAGCCGATTCATTAAATAAACCTTGTGTAATAAACATTAGTTTGGGCACTTACCGTGGATCGCACGATGGTAAAGATCCTGCTACAAAAATTATTGATCAATTAATAAATGAAAAACCAGGCCGAGCAGTCGTTTGTGCTGCCGGAAACTCTGGTAGCCAAAATCCATATCATGTATCATATCCGGTAACCTCCGACACCAATTTTACCTGGTTTAAATATAATAGTGCAACATGGTTTGGATTTGCTGGATTAATGGTTGAGATTTGGGCTGATACCCAAGATTTAAAAGATGTTTATTTTTCTGTAGGTGCTGACAAAATGACTCCTAACATAGAATTTAGAGGGGCTACCTCATTTAAAAAATTTACTGTAGGAAATGTAGAAGAAGATTTGTACAGTATATCCGGAAATTATTTAGGTACCGTAGGTACCTATGTTGAAATACAAGAAGGAGTATATTATATACAATTATACATGGTATCGCCTGACTCATCACAATATTATTATAGACTATCTACCACTGGCACAGGAAAATTTGATATTTGGTCTTCTCCAAATATTACGGGAACAAGTGAAATTGCCTCTTTAAGTACAGATGTTTTTCCTGATAGTCTTACGTTTCCTGAAATTGTTAAATATAAATTTCCCGATAGAAATAAACACATCGTAAATAATTGGGCGTGTTCTCCTCATGTAATTACGGTGGGCAACTATGTAAATACCAATACCTATGTAGATTATAACGGAGTATCCTATCTTACTTCAGCAACACCAGGACTTTTATCTTATACATCGAGTCATGGTCCTACAAGAGACGACCGCATTAAACCGGACATTTCAGCTCCAGGGCAACTCGTGTTTTCTTGTGCTCGTTTAAATAATTTAGCAAATTATGTAACATCTATACCTTCATACGTAGCTCCAGGAGGTTACCATTTGGCTAACTCAGGAACATCCATGGCATCTCCGGCTGTAGCAGGTAGTGTAGCCTTATTTTTTGAAAAGTGTCCTAACGCAAGTGTCCACGACTTTTATCAACATATGATACAGACTGCCTTTACAGACTCCTTTACAGGTATTACGCCTAATAATGCCTATGGTTATGGAAAGCTTAATGCCTTTGGTATTTTAAAAAATGCTAATACCAAGCCTGAGTTAAACTTTTACGACACCCTGGTTTGTTCGCAAGTTGAAGCGTCTGTACAAAATACATTTAACTCATATTACTGGAGCCATGGAGATACTTCACAAACGAGTATTATTTCAACAGAGGGAATTCATACCGTATGGGGTTTTGATGGTTTATGTTATTCAAAATCTGAAGATATATATGTAGAACTAAAAGACAGCTCCGTATACTCTATTCAAATAAATGCCTCCGGAATGTTAGAATTTTGTGAAGGAGATTCGGTAATACTATCAACAGATGGTTTATTTACAAATTACATTTGGAATGATGGTACAACTGGCATTTCAAACTCAGTTAAACAAACAGGACTATACTATGTAACGGCTAAAGATGAGAAGTTATGTACTGTATTTTCAGACACCATGTTGGCCGTAAGTAAAATAAATCCACCAAAACCCGAAATTAAAATAAAAGAGAGCTCATTGGAATCGAGTTTAGCATTTGAATATCAATGGTATAAAAATAATATAGCATTAACAGATTCCGTATATCAAACCATATATCCTAAAGACGCAGCTTGGTATTTCGTGGAGACATCTCATATTAACGGATGTTCTAGTTTTTCAGATTCTGTATATTTTAGTCTTGTATCAGTACATGAATGGTCAAATCATCAAACTATTATTTTTCCGAATCCAACAAATGATTATTTATATGTAAAAGCTGAAGAGGAAATAACACATTTACAACTTCAAAATGTACATGGAAGTATATTGTGGGAAAATTTTGAAAAAACATATCCTAAAAACACTAAAATGATAGATCTTTCTTCTTTTCCTCAAGGTTTTTATATATTACGAGTGAGATTAAAAAACAATGAACAAATTAGTTTTAAAATAGAATTATTATAATATCTACAGTCCTAAATTTGCTTGATCAAGTACCTCAACCCATTTCCCAACATTATTAGCGTTAATCGAAACATCATACATCGCTTCGCACTGAACAGCTGGTAAATAATATCTTCCTATATAGGCTGCATTTAAATGAACGGTAAATGTAAGTGTTGTATTCGCTTTCATATCAAAATAAGTATATACTCTATCATCACGAACATCCTGATAATCAAAAGAATTCATGGCCGATTTTTTGTTTTGACCGGAATAAAAATCCTGTAAAAAACGAGTATTCATTATTTCCCATCCTGAAGGGAAAATTTGAGTGAGTACCAATTCATTTAAATCACCTCTACCACCCATGTTGGATACACTAACTTTTGCGATAAAATCAGTCCCTTGAGCAAGGGATGTTACGTCTATAGATGAACCTTGCATATCATAATATGAAACATTTAACGTTATAGTATTTGATGCCTCAATTTCTTTGCCTTGTAATGGTACTCCTTCTAAAAATAAACGAGCATATACAATACCCTGAGCATTGTTTTTAATATTTATTTTTCCATTTTTCACCGAAGATATTGCTATGCGTTTTTTCCATAATGGTTTTCCGGTGTTAATAGTCTGTGCATTTTTTCCATTTACATCAAAATTCACCAAAATAGATTTATCCATTTTGTTTTTATCTAAAAACTTTGAAATAGCTAACAAACTGTAAGCGGTACTTTGTGTACTCATCCATTGGTTTGATCGCAATGAAGCAGCAATCTCATCCATCAAAGGCTTTGATTTTGCAATATTTCCTGTTAAAATTATGGTTTCTAAAATCATAGCTTTATCGCGTATATCAGAACCATACGTGTAGGATAGTTCATTATATTTTGCTACTTGTGTATTAGATGTTTCTATTAATTTATTTGCCGCATCTTTTTGTCCAGCCAATAAATATGCAGCTGCCAAACGCCATTTAGATGTATTATCTAAATTTTTCTTCTCTCTAAGCCGATTCATCGAACCTAAATCTGACTGTCCAGCTAATGCCAATGTATATAATCTATATGCCTGAATTAAGTCCTCATTATAATATCGTTGGGCGTTAGCCTTCCATTGCTGTGCTTTTTTCTTTTGGGAAGCAATCATTTTTGATTTCATATCTGTTGGCAAAGCAAATCCCTTTTTCTCTGCTTCTAGTAAAAAGTGAATTGCATAATTACTTCCCCATGAATCTCCGTCAGAAGCCCCTGGCCAATATGAAAATGCACCATCTAATTGTTGGAAAGTTCTTAATCGCTGAATACCAGCTTTAATATTATTAGAAATTTTTTGTTGCTCCTCAGATGATAAGTCAACAAAATGAGATAAAAATAATTGCGGAAATACTGACGAAGTAGTTTGCTCAATACATCCATGTGGATATTGCATTAAATAATTAAGTCTTCGTTCTAAATCTAAAGGTGGAATAGAAGAAAATTCAATACTTCCTCTATTGGTTCCTGATATACCGAACAATTCATAATTTAGTGATTTTGATGTTCCTCCTTCAATTACCTCCTCTGTAACTTTAGTTATATATGGATTGGATGCTCTAACCTCAATATCAATAGTATACTTTGCTAAAAAATTAGCTCCGGAAGCGATCACTTCAATCTTTCCTACTCCGGTTTTTTCAATTGTACTTAGTGCAAAGCTAACAGTTTCTTCTCCAGGATTTGAAAAGGAAACATTTTTGGATGAAGATTCTTGAACCTTAAAAATATCATTGGTTTTAAGGTTTACTGTAACGTTTTTAATAGATTTTTCAGAAGTAAAAATAGTTACCGGTAACTGAAATGTTTCTCCAGGACCACATAATCTGGGAGCAGTAGCTAAAATCATAAGCGGTTTACGAACGGGTGTAGATTTTTCAGCATGCCCATAGGCATTATTTTCAGCAGCAACTACCATCGTTCTAACTGAACCAACATAATTTGGCAAAGAAATAGCATGTGTTTTAATTTCTCCAGGTTTTAGTGTAAAAGGGCCTAAATATTTAACAACGGGTTTAAAACGTTGAACTTTTGAGCCTTTTTTTCCTTTAACTTCATCATCACCTCCAGCTGCCAACAAACTTTTTAATTCACCTGTCAACCCACCCATTACGTCATTATACATATCCCATGTTTTAATTCCAAGAGCTTCTTTGGCGTAAAAATAAGCATACGGATCGGGGGTTTTAAAACGGGTTAAATCCAATAATCCTTCGTCAACTATTGCCAAGCTATATGTCATAGCTTTTCCGTTTTGTTCTTTTATTTTAACATCAAACTTTTGTTCGGGCTGCAACTCATTTGGCATTGAAATTATGGGCAATAATTTATTAGCAGGATTTTCAACCATAATAGGTAAAATCCCATACATTCTCAATGGTAAATCATTTTTTGAAAACTGATGAGGATGTATAAGAGTAATATGAACATAAACATTAGGCGTCATTTCTTCTGTAATATCTAACGCGTATTGTGTAAATTTATCCTGTGTTTCAATCCAAACAGAACGCAAAACTTTAGAACCATTTTCTATGGATAATAAAGCGCGAGCACCAGCCGTTGTTGGAATAGAAATTTGTGCTTTTTCTCCTACTTTGTAGTTTGTTTTATCGCTCGTAAAGGTTAGCATAGTAGAGGCAATGTTATTTTCTCGTTGAGCTCTACCTGCCCAACCTGGCCAATCGGCATAAAAAATTTGTCCAGTTTTATGGCCAGATTCTGTATCTTCAATTTCAACTAAATATCTTCCCCACTCAGGATAGGTAATTTTAAATGGGAAAGTTCCCATGCCTTTTGTATTTGTATTTGCAGTTCCTGAAGCAATTATACTATACTCATTTCTACCTACATATTCCGACACCGAAGAACCCGATTGGTTTTCCCACCACCATCTCCAAGTTATTTTATAAATAGTTACTTTTAAATCTTTTTTAGCAATAGGCTTTCCATCTTCAGTAATTGTAGCTATTTGTATCTGATGAGTTGTATCCGTTAATAACATGCCGCGAGCTTTGTCTCCTGCTGGCATTTTTACACCCACATAACTTTTATATGGTGATACTGGAATTGAAAATTGATCTATACTAAAATCTCCCCCACTTTCGAACACACGAACTAAAAAATTTGCCTTTAACATACCAGGTGCTTCATTTGAAATAGATAATGTATTATTTACTTCTGCTTCACCTAACTCGTTTAATGAACCTTCAAAAATCTCAATTTCTTCGGGGTCAAATGGTATAGCGGGATTATCAAAATTATAGTCTGTAAATGATGAAAACTTAGTAGAAGACTTAACAACGTTAGCTTTAATATTAGCATCCAATTCTTTTGCCACAGCACCATGCAACCATTTTACTTGTAAATTAGCAGCTATTTCATCTCCAACTTTCAATATTTTTTGACTGGGATTAAAAGCGATTTTTAAACGATTAGGCTTTATAGTTTCAATTTTAAGCATTTCTTCAAATATTGCCCCTCCTACCCTAACTTTTGCAATCCAACTTCCTGTAGGCACAGAAGACTCTGTAGTTACAGGAAAATGATAAAAAGATTGTACAGGTTTATTGTTAATCAATTTTTTATATAATTGTCCTAATGGATTATAAAGCTCTAATATAACAGGATGCCCAATTGGTAGCGTTTTTAATTTATCTTCCAATAAAAAAGTTAAAAACAAGGTGTCACCCGGTCTCCAAACTCCTCTTTCGCCATATAAAAACCCTTTAAGTCCTTCTTTTACAGAACTTCCCGATGTTTGAAACATACTTAACGAAAGTGAAGAACCATCATCCATTCTTAAATAACCAACCTGATCTCCTTTTTTTGCAATTAATAAAAATGGCTTACCTGAAACATTTAATTGAGCCATTCCATCTGAATTGGTTGTAGTGCTGCCTAATAATTGATTTTGAAAATTAAATATTTCAATATTTACGGATGCTTCTGGGTCGGCATTTAATAAATTACTTACAGCTACAGAAATAGAATTTTTATCGGATCGTTTGGCAATAATTCCTAAATTAGATGAAAATACATTTTTAGATACTCTTCTCTGTTGCCTGTAATACATAGAATGACAGGGATCATCTCTTTTTGAATAATCATAATCTTCATCATCATAATAGTAGTCGTCATAATAATCCCAATAACTTTGCTCATTTTCCTGCATTGGATCATCCCAATTATCTGGGAGTTCCTCCATTTCATTATCTTCATCTTGCTGATTATCACAAGGATATAAAGAATATTTTTTCTTAAAAGATAATTCAACATTATAAATGGCTCCTGGCTGTATATTTATATATTTAGATAAATCAATTTTAAAAGAATTCCAAGAATTATAGTCTATAGATACATCTGAAATTAGTTTTACATTTCCTTTAAATATAATTTTCCCGACTCTCCTTAATTCATAATTTCCGTCTATATTATTTACCTGAAAAAACTGATTTACATTATTTGAAAATATTTGAGTTACTTTAATATCTACCGAGCTTAAATTTACTGCTTCAAACGGAAAAAATAGACCTTGTGAATTTGGCACAATAACTCCGTTTCCAATTAAACGAATGGAAGGTTTAAGGTTTTCAAAATTTAATATAATACTTTCATTAGAGAGGAAAGGATATCCCATAGAATTCTTGATTCCTTCAAATACATTGAGTTTTCTTTGACCATTTATTCTATATGGTAAATATGCTTTTATTTCATTATCTTCAATAGAAAATGAAATATTACCATAAAACCCTTCAATAGTTATGAGTCCTTTTAAGTTTTGTCCGTCCATTAAAGGATCTGAAAATTGAAGTGAAATGTACTGGTTGGGATCGCTTATAATATTGTAATGTACGAGTTTAAAATCACCTAAAGCCGGAATATCTAAAACAATAGAATTTTTCTCTTCAGCACCTATACTCTTTCCATCATAATTTATCTCAATTTTAGAGGCTTTTTCTTTACGAGAAATGCTATCAATTTGTACAAAATATATTTTATCTCCTTCTTTTTCTAACCATTGTAATGAAAGATTTTTTAATTCTTGTGTTGCAGAAATAATTTTATAAACTTCTTCATCTAAAGCTTGATCCGACAATGTAATCTTAAGTTTAACCCCTAGCCATGATAAATCTTTTTTAGAATAGGTTTTGTACTGTTCAACCTCTACCTGAAGGTGTTGCTGTAATGTTTTAAACTCAAATTCAAATACAGAAAATTCTTTTGGAAGATCTTGAATTAACTTGTGTAAAAAAAACTTTACTCTATATATTTTATCTTGTTCAAAAGGTTTCTCAGGAACAAATTCAATCGTTTGCTCATCAATCCATCTAACTTCTCCCTTAATAGATGGTGAAATCTGAAATAAGTTAGAATATTCTTTATCGTTTGAAGAATAGTTCACAGGATTTACTAATCTAATTTTTACACTAGAATGTGTAGATACCATTCCGGAAGTAAATGCAGAAATATACGCACCAAATTCCGGATTAATTTTTGCGGAAGTTTGATTCTTGTTGCTTTTTTTACAAGCAGATATAAAAATTAAAAAAGCTACGAATATGGTTTTAAATTGCGTTAATTTTAACATACAAAATTTTTTTTTCAAATATAAAATTAAAATATCATAAATATTTTTTTTTAAAAATGGGTGTATGAAAAAATTTTAAAGAAATAAACCGGTTATGGAAAATAGAATTATTTTAATTTCTATTTCAGTACATTTTT
Source organism: uncultured Flavobacteriales bacterium (assembly GCA_964512145.1). Classification (GTDB taxonomy): domain Bacteria; phylum Bacteroidota; class Bacteroidia; order Flavobacteriales_G; family JALEGO01; genus CAYOHR01. The sequence goes on along the minus strand of CAZEIM010000054.1, from coordinate 804 downwards.
TAATAAATATTCATTAAATAATATGAGTGCTTTTTTTCGATGGCTGATTAAATTTTTTTCTTCTAATGACATCTCAGAAAACGTTAATTTATGTCCTTCTGGTATAAAAATCGGATCATATCCAAATCCATTCAATCCTTTTGTTTCGAAAGTAATTTCTCCTCTAATGATTCCATTAAAACAATACACCCCCGTATCATTTATATATGCAATACATGTTCTAAACTGAGCTTTTCGGTTTTTAACTCCACTCATTAAACTCAATACTTTTTGTATATTTTTTTGATCACTTGCATTTTCTCCAGAAAATCTAGAGGAAAATACACCCGGTGCACCATTTAAATAATCAATTTCTAAACCACTATCATCTGAAAAACATGGCGATTTACAATATTCAAACACAAATTGTGCTTTTTGATGAGCATTTTTTTCAAAAGTATCAAAATCTTCAGGTAATGTTTGATTTATTCGAATATCTTTTAATGAAAGAATTTTAATTTGATTATTATGACTAAGGATTTTTTGAGCTTCTTTTAGTTTATGATTATTATTGGTTGCAAAAACCAAATCCATTACACATTAAATTTAAAATGCATTATATCTCCATCTTCAACCACATATTCTTTTCCTTCTATATTTAATTTACCTGCTTCTCTGCATGCAGATTCTGATCCATATTTAATAAAATCATTATATTTAATAACATCCGCTTTAATAAATCCTCGTTCAAAATCGGTATGAATTACTCCTGCTGCTTGTGGCGCCTTGCATCCTACAGGGATTGTCCAAGCTCTTACTTCCTGA
>CAZEIM010000053.1:11528-16084 GCA_964512145.1 uncultured Flavobacteriales bacterium | reverse complement strand
AATTCATTGAAAAATGAAGAATCATATGAATTTTTTATTTAAAATAAAAAAAACATATATTTGTGCAAAATTCACACATGCGGGTGTGGCGTAATTGGTAGCCGTGCCAGACTTAGGATCTGGTGCCGCAAGGCGTGGGGGTTCGAGTCCCTCCACCCGCACTATTTTAATTCTGAAAAGATTTACTTATATTTTATTTTCATAATTTACCCAATAATTTTCATATATATCTTTAGCAAAATAAGAATCCGTTAAATTTTCATTTAAACTATACGCACAAAATTTAACAAATAAAGCACATGCATTTAATTGGTTTTCATCAAATAAAGAAAATCTATCTTTATGATACATTTGATATTATTTATAATATCTTCCACCTGCATCTGTTAATAGATTAAATAAATTATTCGTTAATCCTTATTTTTTCTAATATGTAAAACTAAAAAATATACCCAACCTAAAATCATTATTATACCCCCTATGGGTGTTATAAGATGTAAAAACGAAGGATAAGAAATTTGTAAAGCATATAAAAAAGCTAACAATATTATACTGCAGGAAAATAAAAGAATACCAATAAAAACTGTGAATAAATGCTTGTGTGTATTGATTTTTTCCGAAAAAATAAAAAAAACTAAGGCGTGCAAAAACAAAAAGTAAACAGCTGTTTTAACCGCCTCAACTTTATCTGTTGAAGTATTGCTTTTTAACCAATGACTACCAAAAGCACCAATGATTAAAGAAAACAATACTAAAACAGTGGCAATAGTAAATATATTTCTGCTAAAAAAATTCAATTTAAATAAACCAAAAAATGTTCATTTTTATTGCTTTTAAAAAATTGAATGCTTTGAGAATAAAGTTCTAAAAAATCAATGACCGATTTTTTAGGAGAAATACGTTTAACCTGTTTTGATAAATTAGTAGATTTTTTGTGCATATTTTTTTCATTTATAAAGTTATAATATTGTACTAACGAGGCTTTCTTACAAAAAGTATTAACTTATAAAAAAATATCAAAAATTTAACTTTTTCAATCGCGTTTCAATATCTACTAACATTTTTTCCGACTCACCTTCCTGCAACAAGCCTTTTTCTTGCATATCTAATACAATTTCTTCTTCTTTTTTAAGGGTTAAAAACGTAGCTTGAAGTGTTGTGATTTTTTGAAAAATTTCTGAATAATTAATTTTCATGTTTCTTAAAAAAGTGTTTCCTTCAATAATATTGTTTTGTATTTCAGTTTTTATCATTTCGTAATCATGAGCCTCAACTGTTTTATTATGATTCATCTCTTCCAATAAAGACAAACATTCTTCTTGAGAAATAACAAAACTAACAACGGCATCATAGGAATAATATAAATTCTTAAACAAGTAGTTGTCTATCTTAGATTTAATTAAGGTAAAGGTACTTAGTTTTTTAAAAACACGCGAGGGTTTCCAAACTATTTCCATGTCCTTTCTTTCTGACAATGGAACATTCCCTTCTTCATCAATAATTACATTAATTGAATCTAACAGTTTATTTAATGAATTAGGCATTAGTAATCCTTCTTTATATTGATGCCAATAACTGCTTTTTTCTTTTTCAAGTAACCTTATTCGAATTTCGGCTATTCTTTGAGAAATCTCAACTTGTTCTATGGAAACTTTCTCATAATCATTCGGTATATACGTTTTAACTGAAGCCTCATCAAACCCTTTAATATATCTTTTACTTTTTAATTCTTCTAAAAAATGATGCAGTTGTTGGTTTTTAAATTCTTTTGATTGTTGTATCATCCATTTTTTTATTCCAGATAATTTTGTCAATCCGAGCTTTTTAATCATTAATTCAGAGGTAGTAGCATTAATTAACAAGGTTAATATAACAATACCAGATATGTAAAAAAAGATTTCGTCTTTAATTTCCACAGAAATGTACTTTTCATCAACCCCTAATACAATTAAGCCTAAGGATAATCCAAGCGCTCCTCTTAACCCCCCACCATACCACAAAACCATAGCTTCTTTTTGAGAAACACCATAACCACTTCTTCTCATTAATGGAAATAATGAGATTATACTTATAGCTCTTGAAAAATGAATAATAAGATATATAAAAATAAGTATAATAAAATGTTGAATATTAAAAGTTGTTTTCATGGTTATAACAATTCCAACAATTAAAAATATCATGGTGTTAGCAATAAAACCTGCCAATTCCCAAAATTCTTTCATGAAATGCTGCACTTTAGGACTAATAAAAGATCTTCCGTATCCACCCAAAGAAATCCCCAATGCAACTAAAGATAAAACACCAGATACATGAAAAATATGCTCTGCTAAATAAAAAGTTAAATAAGCAGCGGCAATTACAATACTAATTTCAACCATCGCATCGTTAAATATTCTTTTGATCCAACGAATAAATAATATACCTATTATCAATCCAACGGCTACTCCTCCTAAAGATACTCTTAAAAACTCAACCAATTCATGATTTTGAGACTGTTGAGCAGTAATAGTGCCTAAAAAAACCATAAAAATAACCAATGCCGTTCCATCATTTAAAAGAGATTCACCTTCTATTAAAGTAGTTAATCGTTTACTTACACCCAATTCTTTTAATATAGCCACCACAGCCACTGGATCTGTTGCAGATATAATAGCAGAAAACATTAAGGTTAATATCCAAGTCCATTCGTGTAATCCATACCCTAAATATTGAATAGCCATCAGCATAAAAGCGGTTGTAAATAAATTTATAAGTACGCCTGGAACTGCTAATAATGTAGAGTTTACAGAGGTCTTTTTAAACGTATGTAAATCCATGGCGAAAGCCGCCTCAAATATTAATATGGGAAGAAAAATAAACAATAATAAATGTGGATCAATATCAGACGCCCACGCAACTGAATCAAAAAAAACATTTAAATGCATAAAACTAATACTTCCAATAGATTGAATGCGAGTAAACAACCCAAGTATTACTCCCACGATTAGCAAAATCACCGTAAAAGGAAATTTAATATTTTTAAAAGCAAAACGTATAAATGCACCGATTAATATAGAAGTAATTACAAATACTAAGGGTAAAACAGAAACTTCTTCGTGACTCGCATGAGACTCTAAAGGATTGTTAGCAAATACAATGCTTCCAAGAAAAGAAAAGAAAAGAAAAGAAAATGCTTTCATATTTACTCAAATTTCATTTCAGGAATTTCACCTTCAACCCATAAATTTCCTTCCGTTTTTGATTTAATTTCTTCCACCGAAACTCCCGGAGCTCTTTCTAAGAGTTTAAATCCCTTTCCGGGAATAACTTCCAAAAAAGCTAAATCGGACACAATTTTTTTAACACATCCAACACCCGTTAATGGAAGGGTGCATTTTTTTAATAATTTAGAATTTCCTGCTTTATCAGTATGCATCATAGCAACAATAATATTTTCGGCAGAAGCAACTAAATCCATAGCTCCCCCCATTCCTTTTACCATTTTTCCGGGAATTTTCCAATTAGCTATATCTCCTTGTTCTGATACTTCCATGGCTCCTAATACCGTTAATTGCACGTGTTTACCTCGAATCATAGCAAAACTCATAGCCGAATCAAAAAAAGCTGCACCCGGCAAGGTAGTAATGGTTTGTTTTCCGGCATTAATAATATCAGCATCTTCTTCCCCTTCATAGGGAAAAGGCCCCATACCTAACAAGCCATTTTCAGACTGAAACTCAACATGTATGCCTTTAGGAATGTAATTTGCAACCAACGTAGGAATACCAATACCCAAATTAACATAATAGCCATCTTGTAATTCTTGAGCAATTCTTTTTGCTATTTGATTTTTATCCAGTGCCATACGATAACATTTACAATGCCGAAAAATAATAAAAAATATTACATCGATATCAATTTAAAAAAAAGAAATTAACCTAAATAAGTTTATAATAAAGAATCAAATCTTTTATCTTTGAAAACAATATGAAACCAAATTTAAAAAACTTACTGAATAACCATATATTAATACTTGATGGTGCTATGGGCACTATGATTCAGCGATACAAACTCTCCGAAGAGGATTACCGAGGCAATCAATTTAAAGAATGGCCACATTCTTTAAAGGGAAATAACGATTTATTAAGTATTACACAGCCTCATATTATTCGAGAAATACATGAAGCTTACTTAAAGGCCGGAGCTGATATTATTGAAACCAATACTTTTAATGCCAATATATATTCCATGGCAGATTATCAGATGGAGAAATATGTAGATGAATTGAATATTCAATCGGCTAAAATTGCACGAGAAATATGCGATGAGTATACTCAAAATAACCCTAAAAAACCCCGATATGTTGCCGGAGCTATTGGTCCAACCAGCAAAACCGCATCTATCTCACCTGATGTAAACGACCCTAGTTATAGAGCCGTACATTTTGATGAACTTAAAAATGCCTATAAACAACAGGTAAAAGCCTTAATAAAAGGTGGTGTAGATGTGTTACTAGTAGAAACCATTTTTGATACCCTAAATGCTAAAGCGGCTTTATTTGCTATAGATGAATATTT
>CAZEIM010000053.1:9861-11506 GCA_964512145.1 uncultured Flavobacteriales bacterium | reverse complement strand
TTTTCAGTTCCTATCATGGTTTCGGGCACTATAACTGATGCTAGTGGGAGAACCTTATCCGGGCAAACTACGGAGGCATTTTTAATTTCACTTTCGCACATGCCGATGTTAAGCATTGGATTAAATTGTGCCTTAGGAGCAAAAGATATGCGTCCTTACTTAAAAACGCTATCGCAACAAGCCGATGTATATATTAGCGTGTATCCAAATGCAGGGTTACCAAATGAGTTTGGCGGATATGATGAAACTCCAGAAATGATGGCTCTTCAGTTAGAAGAATTTATGAAAGAAGGATTAGTAAACATAGTGGGTGGATGTTGTGGAACAACACCCGATCATATTCAAAAGTTTGCAGAACTAGCACAAAAATATTCGCCCAGAAAACTCAAAAAAAATTCAGAAATTCTTGTATGAACGAAAGCTTAGAACAAATTCCATATTTAAAATTAAGTGGCTTAGAACCGCTCATTATTCGACCTGAATCAAATTTTGTAAATGTAGGAGAACGTACCAATGTTACTGGGTCTAAAAAGTTTTTGCGATTGATTAAAGAAAATCAATACGAAGAAGCTTTAAGCGTAGCACTTGATCAAGTAAGAGGAGGGGCGCAAATATTAGATGTAAATATGGATGAGGGAATGATTGATGGACAACAGGCTATGGTAAAATTTTTAAATTTAATTGCCAGCGAACCCGAAATTGCCCGTATTCCTATTATGGTTGACTCATCTAAATGGCATATAATTGAAGCAGGTCTAAAATGTTTACAAGGAAAAGGAATAGTGAACTCAATTTCATTAAAAGAAGGAGAGGAAACATTTATACAGCAAGCTAAAAAAATTAAAAGATATGGAGCTGCAGTTGTTGTAATGGCATTTGACGAGCAAGGACAAGCCGATACTTACCAACGCAGAATAGATATATGTAAAAGAGCATACGACATTTTAGTTCTAAAAGTTGGCTTCCCAAAACAAGATATTATTTTTGATCCAAACATATTTCCAGTAGCAACAGGAATACCTGAACACAATAACAATGCATTAGATTTTTTTAATGCCACGCGTTGGATAAAAGAAAATTTACCTGGAGCAAAAGTAAGTGGTGGAGTGAGTAATGTTTCTTTTTCATTTAGAGGAAACGATGCTGTTCGTGAGGCCATGCATTCTGCATTTTTATATCATGGTATAAAGGCGGGTATGGATATGGGTATTGTTAACCCATCTATGCTAGAAGTTTATGATAATATTCCGAAAGACTTATTAGAAAGAGTTGAAGATGTTTTATTAAATCGAAGAGAAGACGCTACAGAACGTTTGCTCGAATTTGCTGAAACCTATAAAGCAGGTGTAAAGGCAAAAGTAGAAGACGAAATCTGGAGAAGTTTACCTGTAAATAAAAGATTAGAACATGCTTTGGTAAAGGGAATTACCGACTTTATTGAAATAGATATAGAAGAAGCAAGAAAAAATCACGAACGCCCTATACAGGTTATTGAAGGCCCCTTAATGGATGGGATGAATATTGTAGGAGATTTATTTGGAAGTGGTAAAATGTTTTTGCCTCAGGTAGTAAAAAGTGCACGTGTTATGAAAAAAGCCGTAGCTTACTTGTTACCATATATTGAAGCCGAAAAAACATCGGAAAA
>CAZEIM010000053.1:5594-9851 GCA_964512145.1 uncultured Flavobacteriales bacterium | reverse complement strand
GGCGATCATTTTAAACTCAAAAAAAAAATCGGCCGGAAAAATTTTAATGGCCACTGTTAAAGGCGATGTACACGATATTGGAAAAAATATTGTTGGTGTTGTGCTTGGATGTAATAATTACGAAGTGATAGACTTAGGTGTTATGGTTCCAGCCGAAAAAATTATTGAAACCGCTAAAAAAGAACAGGTAGATATTATTGGATTAAGTGGTTTAATTACCCCATCTTTGGATGAAATGGTGTATGTAGCTCAAGAAATGGAACGAGAGAATTTATCCATTCCTTTACTCATTGGCGGTGCAACTACCTCTAAAATACACACAGCGGTAAAAATTGAACAAAACTATACCAAAGGACCCACTGTTCATGTATTAGATGCTTCTCGATCGGTTACCGTTGCAGAAAGTTTACTTACACATAAAAAAGAAGAGTTTGTTCGAGGAATTAAAGAGGAATACGAGCGTATGCGATTGCATCATGCCAATAATCAACGTGAAAAAGAATTTGTTCCAATATCAGAAGCCAGAAAAAACAAGTTAAAGTTAAACTTTTCCCCTAATGAAATTAGCAAGCCAATTTTTACCGGAGTGAAAGTTTTTAAAAACTACCCTTTAGAAGAATTAGTTAAATATATAGACTGGACTCCCTTTTTTCAAACTTGGGAATTAGCGGGAAGATATCCAAATATTTTACAGGATGAAGTGGTTGGTAAAGAAGCTACAAAAGTATTTGAAGATGCGCAACGTATGTTACAAAAAATCGTGTCTGAACAATGGCTGCAAGCAAATGCAGTAATTGGTATTTGGCCGGCCAATAGCGTGAATGAGGATGATATTGAAATATATTCACCAGAAAATCCTGAACAAACAATAGCGATCAGTAGAACCTTAAGACAACAAACTAAAAAAGCAGATGGTGTTCCTCAACTAGCCTTAGCAGATTTTATTACACCAAAAACAAAACAAATAAAAGATTACGTTGGAGGATTTGCTGTTACTACCGGTATTGGCATGGAAAAATACATCGAGCAATTTAAAAAAGATCATGACGACTACAACAGCATCATGCTAAAAGCATTAGCAGATCGATTAGCAGAAGCATTTGCAGAACGCATGCATGAAGTAGTTCGTAAAGAATTGTGGGGGTATGCTTCTAAGGAACATTTAAATAATGACGAGCTCATTAAAGAAAAATACCAAGGTATACGCCCCGCACCGGGATATCCTGCGTGCCCCGATCATACAGAAAAAACAACCTTGTTTAAATTACTCAATGCTACTCATAATACAGGAATTGAACTTACCGAAAATTTAGCCATGTATCCTGCCGCATCAGTTTCTGGATGGTATTTTGCTCACCCACAATCAAAGTACTTTGGATTAGGAAAAATAAAAATGGATCAGGTTGAAGATTATGCGCATAGAAAAAATATAACGGTACAAGAAGCTAAAAAGTGGTTATCGCCATCATTAGAATAAAAATTTAAAATTATCTAACTCCAAACTTTTGTGCCTTCAGAACAATTTTGGCAAATATCTATATTTTTCCTGCCCTTAAGTAGGTTCTTCCTAAATGTCTGATATAACTCATTTCGCCATACTTTTGACAAAGAGTCCGTAAAAACATTCCCCATGGTATATTTCGCGTCTTTATCAAAACAACAAGGCACAGCTTTTCCGTCCCATGTGATAACTAAGGAATGCCACATTTTCCAACATTGATTATTTAATTCATTTTTAATTTTATAAGTTCCATTGCTTAATCTCCTATACCTTGAATATTTTTCAATGGAAGGAATTAATTCATGACCATTATGGTAATTATAAATTTGTGCTGTTTTAAATTTTATTTCATCAACCTCATATTTTTGAGCTAAAACTTTTGCTTCTTCTATTTGATGTTCATTAGGTTTAACTACTAAAAACTGAAAAATTAAACGAGGTTTTTTTGAATTCATTTTTTTTCTCCAGTTTACCATTTTTTCAGTGCCTTGTAATACTTTAGAAAGAGAACCTTCAATGCGATATTGCTCATAGACATATTGAGTTACTCCATCTAATGAAATAATTAACTCATCAAGACCTGATTGTATAATGTTTTGAGCAGTATCATCATTAATAAAATGTGCATTTGTAGAAGTAACTGTAAAAATATTATAATTATGACTCATGCGAACCATTTCTAAAAACTGTTTATGTATAAAAGGCTCACCCTGAAAGTAGAACGTTAAATGCATAATATTTGCGTGATTTGTTTCAATAAACTTTTTAAAATTATCCATATTTAAATTACCGGTGGGTCTTGTAAAACTTCTTAATCCACTGGGGCATTCAGGACATTTTAAATTACAAGCGGTGGTAGGCTCTATGGACACCGAAAAAGGATTGCCTAATAGTATAGGTTTTTTTAGCCATTTAGAAATATAATAGCTAAACCATATTTTAAATATATTGAATAATTTTTTAAAGCTAACATATGGCCAATATTTAAACATGCTCCTATCGTTGAAGTGCAATAGAAGGTTCAACAAATGCCAACTGTACATCTTCTTCCTTGTCAAAAGTTTCTTTTATACTTTTTAACACATCACATTGTAAAATAAAAGCATCTGAGCTGTTGTTAGCCCAAACCCAAGCTCTAATTTTAACGGAGTACTCCGTTAAAGAAATCACTTTAACTAAAATAATCGGTTCGGAGTTGTTTTTTTCCTCATCCGTTCTCCCATCAATTAACAACGGATGATTAGAAATAACTTCTTCAATAATATTCATGCATTTATTTAAGTTTGAAGAATACGTAACATCAATTTCAATATGCTTTCGAATGCGCTCATCTGTTAAATTACTATTTACAATAGTATCGTCACTAATAATACTATTGGGGATTACAATTCTTCGGTTTTCAAAATTTCGGATAGTCGTATGCCTAAGGGTTATTTCTTCTACTCTTCCGATTTTTGAACTACTTACCTCTATAATATCTCCTACTCTAAAAGGTTTAAATATTAATATAAAAATTCCACTTATAATATTTGAAAACGCTTTTTGAGAAGCAAAACCAATAATAGCAGCTAAAACTCCGGCACCTGCAAACAAAGCCGTACCTAAGTTTTTTAAAAAAGGAATCTTAATAAATATAAAAAAAATCGCTATTGAATAAATTAAGAAACTGATGGAATTATTAATAAAACTAAAATTGGTAGGATCAGCTTTAATTTTATCGGAATAATTTTGAACCACTTTGTTAAGTATTTTACGAATAATTTGTGAAATTATAAAAGCACACGCCAGCGTTACTCCAACCAATAAAATATAATAAACCTTGTCATTCATAAAATAAATCATCTAATTGCTTAGCAAATGTATAGTCTTTATTTGTAATTTGTTGTTTATCGTGTGTAAATAATATTACCCGAATATAGTTATAAGAATGCAAAAAAATATCTGGGTGATGTTGAGATTTTTCAGATAAATCTACGATTTTTTGAATAAAGTTAGCCGCAGACAGAAAATCTGCAAATACATACGTTTTAACTAATGTATTGTTGATTACTTCCCAATCTTTCACTATATTATAAAACATACTAAAACCATCGTTTAATTTTAAATAACATCAACATACAGATAGCAATACATAACATCAAAATCCACGAAAAATAATAGCCGTTTTTCCATTCTAATTCAGGCATATACTTAAAATTCATGCCATATACTCCCACTAAAAAAGTTAGGGGAATAAATATAGCCGATAATAACGTTAACACTTTAACTACTTCGTTCGTTTTTCTGTTGACATTAGATAGGTATAACTCCATAATAGAATGTAAAGAATCTTTCATATTATCAGCACTTTCTGAAACATAAAAAATATGATCCTTTACATCTTTAATGTAACGATAGGTTTCCTTTTCAAAAAAGGGTGTTTTACTCTTTTCTAATGATACGATCGCTTCTCTTAATGGATAAGAAACTTTTTTAAGGTTTAATATATCTTTTTTAACTGCTTGTATATTAGGTAACGTAGTGCTATCCGGTAATCGTATCACTTTTTCTTCTAATTTTTCAATGGTGTCGTTAGCTTCTTCTACCAAGTAAAAAAATTGATCTACCATATTATCCAACAAAGTATAGGCTAAAAAATCAATTTTTTTTGAACGCAACTTGCTGTTTGTATTTTCTAACTTAATAATTATTTTTTCTAAAAAATCGGGGTAATGCTCAGAAAAACTTATTAAAACATTATTTTTTAATACTAAACT
>CAZEIM010000053.1:0-5571 GCA_964512145.1 uncultured Flavobacteriales bacterium | reverse complement strand
CTAAACTACACTGCTCTGTAATAAACTTAGTGCTTTTATTTTTAAAAATATATTTTAAGATCAATAAAACACCATCTTCAAACTCTTCAAATTTAGGCCTTTGATCGGAGTTAACAATATCTTCCATGATTAAACTATCAATAGAAAAATATTTCCCAATGGCCTGTAAAGTATGTACATTATGTAGTCCACAAATATGCATCCATAAACAATCAGTATGTTTAGGTAACTTCTCAATGTTAAAATTTTCCAACAAAAAACGGTTTGTAAAATAATTTTCTTTAGAATACCCTGTAATAATAATAAATGGATTTTCTTGAACTTTACTACCTGTTGGCATTAATATTCCAGGTTCTAATCCGGCTTTCGAAGCACGGGTTTTATTAGCATTGTATGTTTTCTTTTCCACATACCAAATCTAAATAAAAAAAGTTTCAAAATTAAGAAACCTCGAAGTCTGTAAAGCATCCATTAAGTTTAAAAGATGAGGCAAAGTGTTATTTATTCATAGTTTATACTTTTTAACGCATTAAGTTTTAGTATACATAAATAAACAATTTTTACTACATTCGTTTTAAGTAAAACACCATAATACAAATGTTTGTAAACCAGGAAATAACCAATATATTAGAAAATATTTTTGATCCCGAAATACCTGTATTAAGTATAGTTGATTTGGGTATTGTTCGTAAAGTTAATGTGCATTCACATGAGGAGATCACCATACATATTACACCTACTTACTCCGGATGTCCAGCCATGGATTACATTAGCAAAGAAATACAACATACTTTTAAAAATAATGGATATAAACTTGTACATATACAATATATACTTAAACCGGCATGGAGTACAGATTGGATGAGTGAACAAGGAAAACAAAAACTGGAAAAATACGGCATTGCACCTCCGGCTCAAAAAACTACCGATAAAAGGGCGCTTTTAGGCTTAGAACCTGAAATAGTTCGATGCCCCAAATGTAAATCGACCAAAACTCAGCTTGTAAGTCAATTTGGCTCTACCGCCTGCAAAGCTTTATACAAATGCTTAAGCTGTCTTGAGCCTTTTGATTACTTCAAATGCTTATAAATGCTAGGCCTAAAGAAAAAAGAATTTTGGTTATTTGAGCTGTTGGAGGAAAAATATAACCAATATCAACAGAATTCATTTATTGAAACAGACCCTATACAAATTCCTCATTTATTTAGCAAAAAAGAAGATATTGAAATTTCAGGTTTTTTAACTGCCACTATTGCTTGGGGTCAAAGAGCCAGTATTATTAAAAATGCGCAAAATTTAATGAAAGCCATGGACTTAGAGCCCTATCATTTTATTATGTTCGCTAGCAAACATGAAATAAAATCACTGGCATTTTTTAAACATAGAACATTTTTTTTTGATGACTTACAATATTTTATATATTCGTTGAGAAATATTTACCAAAATCACCATGGATTAGAAAGAGTTTTCTCAACAAAACAAGATGCTAAAGAACGTTTAATACATTTTAGAAAAACATTTTTTGAATTAGAGCCTCCTAAAAGGACCTTTAAACATATATCAGATGTAGAAAAAAATTCAGCCGCCAAACGCCTACATATGTTTTTACGCTGGATGGTTCGGAAACACACTACTCATATTGATTTTGGTATATGGAATCAAATACATACAAACCAACTCATTTGTCCATTAGATGTGCACTCCGGGAATGTAGCCCGAAAATTGAATATATTAAGTCGAAAACAAAACGATTGGCAAGCTGCATATGAACTAACCGAGAATTTAAAAATATTTGATCCAATAGATCCGGTAAAATATGATTATGCTTTATTTGGATTAGGAGCCTTTGAGAAATTTTAACAATATGAAGAAAAACACGTTACTGTATCTACTGCTTTGCACGTATATTCAAGTATTTTACTCACAAAACAATTCAACCAATCAAGAATTATTTTGGTATGGATATTTTGTAAGCATCCCTATAAACAACTTGTGGTACATGCAACACGAAGTACAAGAAAGGCATTTTATCAATCCATTAGCTCAACATCAACTATTATTTAGAGGGCATCTTCATAAACAAATTAGTAAAACAGGATGGGAATTTTCTTTAGGGGGATGTTACTTTTTACAAAAGCCCAATATACCTAATGATATTTATAATTTAACAGTACCCGAAATAAGACCTCATTTCGAATTTGCGCATAAAGAAAAAATAAAACTATTTCAAATAGAGCAAAGATACAGACTGGAAGCTCGTTTTTATCATAACACAGACCAATTACGAAGTACATTAGAAGATGGCTATTTTTTTAGCAATTACAGATTCAGATACAGAATTCAACTCATTTTTCCAATTCATACATTTAATGAGATACAAGAAATTAAACTTAAAGTCTCAAACGAATTGCATATCAATATTAGTAAAAATATGGCGCTAAATATTTTTGATCAAAACAGAATATATGTAGGAATTAGTAACAAAATAACACAAAATATTACGGTAGACATAGGTTATTTAAATTGGTTTCAACAAACACGTACCGGAACATTCTTTAAACGAGATATTTTACGATTCACAGTATTTCATACCATACCATTGAAAAAAACATAAAAACAAATTCAGGTTGTGTTAGATACCTTTTCATTATGTATTTTTGGTATATGCTTAAGCGTTTACAAATAGAAAATTACGCCATCATAGAGGAGTTAGATATTCATCTACATGAAGGATTAAGTATTATTACCGGTGAAACAGGGGCTGGTAAATCAATTTTATTAGGTGCATTAGGCTTAATCGAAGGAAAAAGAGCGGATCCGGGAGTATTATTAAATAAAGAAAAAAAATGCTTGGTTGAGGCTTACTTTAATATTTCGAATTATTCAATTCAACACTTTTTTGAAAGACATCAATTAGATTATATACCAGAAGAAACCATTATTCGAAGAGAAATAAACCCTCAAGGAAAATCCAGAGCTTTTATTAACGACACACCGGTTTCGTTAGATATTCTAAAAGAGTTAGCCCAACAACTTATTGATGTTCATGCTCAACACGATCATTTACAAATCCTCTCCCCTACTTTTCAGTTATCGTATATTGATGCATTTGCTAAAAACCAACAGCTACTAAAACAATATTCCAATCTATTTCAAGAGTACAAAAAACAAATTCAAAAATTACATCAACTTAAAATAGAGTACGAAAAAAATATTCAAGAAAAGGATTATATCGAATTTTTAACCCATGAATTAAATGTTCTTCAACCTAAAGAAAATGAACTAGATGCATTAGAACAAGAATTATTGGTATTAGAAAATGCTGAGATATTAAAGGAAAAATTATCAAAAATATATGTTTTGTTTAACGATGAGGACATGGGGTTGTTTGAACTTTTAAAAAAAATAAAGCATGAAATACAAAATATTTCGGATATTCTAAATGATGAAAGTTTATTTGAACGAATACAAGGAGTTAATATAGAGCTAAACGATATATACCAAGAGCTTAATCAAAAAGCATCTCAAAGCGAACTAGATGAAGAAAAAATTCAGTTTCTTAAACAAAAAGTAGATGAATATCAGCGTTTGCTTAAGAAACATCAAGTGCTTAAGGATTCTGAATTGGTTTATAAATGGCAAGAGCTTCAAAACACATTAGATCGTTTGCAACATTCCGATGAGGAAATTTTGGAATTGGAAAAATCTATTGAAGAAAAAAAAGCAACTCTTAAACAATTATGCGATCAGCTAAGCGAAAAAAGAAAATCTGTATTCACCTCAGTTGAGCAAGGTATTCATAAGGTTTTAGAAAGATTAAACATGAAGGATTGTTCATTAAAAGTTGATCACACATTTCTAACCGATTTTACAGACTTAGGTATAGATGAAATCTCTTTTTTAGCTAAAACAAACAAAGGAAGTGATTTTAAAGAAATACAAAAAGCGGCATCAGGCGGAGAGCTTTCAAGGATTATGTTGGCTTTAAAATACAAAATATGTGAATTGGTAGCTATGCCTACGGTAATTTTTGATGAAATTGACACCGGGGTTTCCGGTGAAACAGCTCATAAATTAGGAAGTTTATTAGAAGATATGTCAACCCATATGCAAATTTTGGCTATAACTCATTTACCACAAGTAGCCGGAAAAGGAAAAAATCATTACAAAGTGTTCAAAAACAACAAACAAAACAAAACGATAACCTCCATCGAAAAATTAACCCACGAACAACGCATTGAGGAAATAGCCAAATTACTGGGCACCGGCAATATAACTCCTATTAACATTGAAAATGCAAAGGAATTACTTGGACTCTAAAAATCTGAAAGAATGTTTTTAATCAAAAAGTATTTTTTTAAGCTATAATAAATTGATAATTAACATTGATTGAATAATACTAAACTAGCTTATTATTTTTATTTTTGCCTAATTTTTAACCCATGATTCAAACAGATATTATTATAATTGGAGCTGGTCCGGTAGGTTTATTTACGGTTTTTGAAGCCGGTTTAATAAAATTGAGATGCCATTTAATTGATGTATTGCCTCAACCCGGAGGACAATGTTCTGAAATATACCCTAAAAAACCTATCTATGACATCCCGGGCTATCCAAGTATTTTAGCTGGTGAACTAATAGATAAGCTTATGGAACAAATTGAACCTTTTAAACCGGGGTTTACTCTTGGAGAAAAGGCTGAGCAAATAGAACAAACCGAAGATGGTAAATTTATTGTTACTACCAACAAAGGGACCCAGCATATAGCCCCTAACATTGCTATTGCAGGTGGCTTAGGTTGTTTTGAACCAAGAAAACCACCTATAGAAAATATTACAGACTTTGAAGATAAAGGAGTTGAATATTTTATTAAAGATCCCGAATTTTACAGAAATAAACGCGTAGTTATTTCCGGAGGTGGAGATTCAGCATTAGATTGGTCGATATTTTTAACAAATGTTGCTTCCGAGGTAACCTTAATACATAGAAGAGAGGAATTTAGGGGAGCCTTAGATTCTGTTGAAAAAGTAATGCATTTAAGTGAAAATGGAAAAATAAAACTCATGACCAATGCAGAAGTAGTAGGTTTATCGGGTAATGGAAAATTACATGAAGTAACTATACAACATAGTGAAAAAGGTGAAATAATTAAACAAACGGATCATTTTATTCCCTTATTCGGTTTATCTCCTAAACTTGGCCCCATTGCAGACTGGGGTTTAAATATTGAAAAAAACTCCATTGCCGTTAATACATTTGATTATAGCACGAATATTCCGGGAATATTTGCTATTGGGGATATAAATACATACCCTGGTAAACTAAAACTTATTTTATGCGGCTTTCATGAAGCTACTTTAATGGTACAATCGGCATTTAAAAGAATATATCCTAATAAAAATTTAGTATTAAAATATACCACCGTTAATGGTGTAAATGGATTTTAATAATTTTTTTCAGGGATTTTTTCAGAAACAGGTTGTCCAAAAACCTGTACGGCTATAATTTTTAGATTTTTCCTGACTTGTCCGTTCTATTTTTTATTTTTTCATAAATCACTCAAAAACAATA
>CAZEIM010000052.1:0-16252 GCA_964512145.1 uncultured Flavobacteriales bacterium | reverse complement strand
AATTATACTATCAAGACGGAATTTTCTTTAAGAAAACAACTTCTTATGGTATGGTGTTGCTGATTCGATAATATAAAGTACAAACTTTTTGATTTAATTTTTATAACAAATTGATATTTGATAAATATTTATTAGCCTTTTCTCGTATCTTTTTCTTCTCCTCTTCACTAAATTTATCCCAAATCTTATACATCATACTTACCCGGGGGTTGTTTTGCAGTTTTAAACGATGTGTATCGTAAAAATTCCAGTACAATGCATTAAATGGACAAGCATTTTCTCCGATTTTATGATCTTTTGAGTAATAACACGTTTTACAATAATTACTCATTTTATGAATATATGTAGCCGATGAAATATATGGCTTTGTACCTACAATTCCTCCATCGGCATATTGACTCATACCTCGCGTATTTGTAATTTCAACCCATTCAATGGCATCAATATAAATTCCTAAATACCAAGCATCTACTTCATCGGGATGTACCATAGTTAGTAGTGCAAAATTTCCAGTAATCATGAGTCGTTGAATATGGTGTGCATAAGCATCCTCTAAGCTTTGGGAAATGGCATGTTTTAAACAATTCATTTTGGTGTTTCCCGTCCAATACCAATCAGGTAGAGCATTGGCATGATTAAAATAATTTAGTTCTTTATATGTTGGCATATTTGCCCAATATATTCCACGCATATATTCTCTCCAGCCTAATATTTGTCTTAAAAACCCTTCAACTTGTGCTATATGTATCTTATCGGATTCTTGTTCCCAATAGTTTAAAACCGCTTGAATAACTTCTTTAGGAGAAATCATTTTAGTATTTAATGAAAATGAAAGTTTAGAGTGGTATAAACTAGTGTATTGAATATGCATGGCATCTTGGTATGTGCCAAAATACGTGAGTAAATGTTGGCAAAAATAATACAAAACTTCAAGGGACTGTTTTCGTGTAGTTGGCCAAGGGAAATTTTTTTCTTTTGGATTACCAAACGTTTGAACACCAGCTTTTTTGATTTCATTCCAAATATCACTGTAGTTATGGTTAAGTTTTGGGGATTCAGGAATTGCATGCGCGTTCTTGTAGGGCATTCTGTTTTCTTTGTCAAAATTCCATACTCCTCCCCGTGGAGCGTTTTTATCCATTAAAATACTATGCTTTTTTCGCATATATCGATAAAACGATTCCATAACATATTGTTTTTTATGTGCAAAAAAGTCTTGTAATTCATACCGGGTGGTATAAAAATGTTCTGTATCGTAACTTTTATAAGATATGGAAATTGAACGACTAAAAGATTTTAATTGCTCATCTAAACGGTATTCATCAGGCCATTGATATTCAAAATGATGTATCTGGTAATCTTGTATTAAGAATTGTAGATTTTGAGTTAAATTTTGTGTGTTTTTTGGGTGATTTATGTCTATATAAATCACTTGATGGCCTTTTTTTTCTAAAAATTTTGAAAAATTGTACATAGAAGCAAAAAAACCTAACACTTTTTGAGCGTGGTGTTTAACATAATCAGTTTCTTGTTTCATTTCCATAAGCACGTAAAATACCGAATTACTTTTATGCTGGTACCAGCTATGATGGTAGTTTAATTGATCTCCTAAAATTAATCTCAAGGTATTCATACTTTTGGTTTTTGATGTTTACATCTCTTGCTACAATATAACACGCCCGTCCAATTCTTTTCCCATTTTTTTCTCCAGTAAAAGTTTTTTCCACAGATTACACAAGTTTTACAAGGTAGAAAGGGTTTTTTAAATGTCATAGGTTCTTCGAATTTCTTGCACCGGTTTGTTAGGTTTTGCATAAGAATACGTTTTTATCATATGTGTTTGATGATATGTATCGTTTCCACTGCAAACTAAAGTTCCGGCTCTTTCAATATTTACATATCCATCGGAACTTATAATCTGATTTGGTAGTTGTACGCGAACTACTTTTCCGATAACTAAATGTGTATTATTAGATGGAATTGGTATAATTTCGTGTAAAGATAAGCCTATTTGTATATAACTTTCTTGTACAAATGGAGCGGTAAATTCCGAGATGTAGTAAGGATGTAGTCCACATTCTTTAAATTCCGAAACATCTTCGTGGTATTTTGCAGAAGTTTGATGGGCTTGTTTTACAATATCTGAATGGATATGATTTATGGTATAATATCCTGTATCTCGAATATTATGTAGGGTATTTCTAGGAACAATATCGGGACGAGATATAAATCCTATTAAAGGAGGGTTTGAACCTATATGAATAATTGAACCAAAAATGGCAACATTTTCAATTTTATTTTTGCTGATCGTACCTATTAAAACTGGATTTTTAAAGCCAATAACCGAATTCATAAAATGCACCCGATCATTTTTTTCCATGGCTTCAATATCCATGGCTTGTATAACTTGTTTTTTTAACATAGTCATTTTGTTATAATAGTCGCAAGCTTCCCATACCTCCATCAACCGACAATATTTGACCTGTTATCCAGGATGATGAGTCTTCAACTAAAAATCGAACTGCTTCAGCTACTTCTTTAGGAGATCCAATTTTTTTGAGTGGATTTCTTTTTTGAGCCGAATCTTGCTTTTCGGGTGTATCCCAAAATTTAGCACTTAAAGGAGTTTGAGTTAATGAAGGAGCTATTGCATTTACTCGTATTTGGGGAGCTAATTCAGCAGCTAATGATTTTGTTAAGCCTTCTAAAGCTCCTTTAGTCATGGCAATAGATGCATGAAAAGGCATTCCCGTTTGAACAGCTACAGTACTTATTAATACTACTGAGGCTTGATGTACTAATTTTAAATTGGGTAAATATTTTTGTAAAGTATATATTGCCCCCATGGCATTGATTTGAAAATCCAATTCAATATCCTGTTTACTTAACCGGTGAAAAGGCTTTAACTGAATGCTTCCTGGAAAATATATAAGACCATCAATGGCTTGTTGAATATCTGGTAAATATTCAGGGGTATAGGATTGTATGATATAAAATTCATCGTAAGGATTTTGTATATCTTGTCGGCTTATTCCAATAACTTTGCTTTGATTTTGCCTGAATAGGTGAGCTGTTTCTTTTGCTATAGCGGAAGATGCTCCAAGTATTAAATATGTTTTCATAGTGTGTAAATTAAAAAATAATGATTCCCTCTTCGGGTAGTCCAACTTGTTTATGTTTTTTGATTTGATATCTATATCCAGTGAGCCAACATAACAAAGCATCAAAATGATGCATAGATTTTACAGTTTTATAGTTTAAAGAATATGGCAAATTAAGGTTTGCTAAGACTTTTTTTATGTCTTGATTGGATAGTTTTTTATGATAGTTTTTGATATTTAACTCCTGTATTAATGCTTTAGGGTATACTTCATAACACGATATATTATGTTCTTGTAATTTATGTTTAATATATATCGCCTGAGCTGTAAAAGCGCCTAAATACATGGGCGACATAGCGTTTAATTCGATATCGGCTTTGCGTTTGTAAAAATGTTCAAAATCTAATGTTATATTAGAAAAATAGCCTTTAGGTAAACTCAAAGGCGCGTCCATAAATACTTCATTAAAATCATGGTCAATTAAAAAATGCATGAATTTTTCATGGGTATTTTTACCTGTTGGTTGGTAAAAGTATAGAGCTTTTTTTTCACTATAACACACTACTGTATTAGAGGTGTTTTTACCTCCTAAATCGACCCCGGCAAAGATTTTTTTCAATATTTTATGTATTTGAGTTAAATTTTTTTTCTAATACAGCAAAGCGATGATCAAAAATTTGTTTTAATTGTTTTTTTACATAAATAGCATTGGCTATATTCCCTAAAAGCCCAAGGGGCAATGCGTAATGCACTAAATCAATCATTTCTACCCCTTTAGGATGAGGTTGTATAAAGTGTTTATGATGCCAAAAAGCATACGGTCCTGTTCTTTGTTCATCCACAAAATACTTTCCTTCAGCTATATGGGTTATTTCGGTAACCCAATGTAGTTTTATACCCAATAGAGGAGATACATGATATTCAATAATTTGTCCCGGGTACATGTTTTGCAATTCTTCTTTAGGATTTAAAATATGAAAACCCATATAAGAAGGGGTAATTTCGGCTAAATTTTTAGGGGAACTCATAAATTCCCATGCGGTGGGCACATCGCAGTGTAAAATTTGTTTGGTATAAATTCTGTGTAACATAAGGGTTTTAATTAGATTTCCAATATTGAATATATTTCCTTTCAGGATCAAACTTTTTCTCCTGAATATCCATGTTAAAAATGCGTTGATTTTTTGGGTCGTTTCCTTGTCCTGCTATATATGCCCAGTTACCATAATTACTGCAGGCATCATAATCTATCAATATACTTTCAAACCAAGATGCTCCAATAATCCAAGGTTGTTTAAGATTATGTATAAAGTAACTGGCAGTGATTTGCCGTGCTCTGTTACTTATAAAACCTGTTTTTTTAAGTTGTAACATACAAGCATTAACCAAATCATTTTCAGTAGTCCCATCTATCCATGAAGAAACCTTTTCCGCATCATACGATGAGTTTATGCGAGCATTTTTTATGCCTTCGGGTTTAAAAAATGCTGATTTATATTTATACACTTGAAACTTAAAAAAATCGCGCCATAATAATTCGAAATACAGCCAATAGGTCGATTTGTTTTGTATGCGTTCTATTTCAAATTTTTTAATTTCATAATACATGGTTCGCGGTGAAATACACCCCAAAGCCAGCCAAGGAGAGAGTTGTGAAGCATAGTTTTTACCCCAGAGCTGATTTCGAGTTTCGAAGTATTTAGCAATAGAAGAGGTTTTCCAAATGTAATCGTTTAGTCTACTTTCAGCAAATGTTTCACCTCCCTTAAACATATCAAAAGTATGATATGTTTGTAACTCTGGTATTTCACCCGGAAGTATATGTGTTATGGTGTTTATTTTTTGAGGTTTTGGAAATAATGGGGGAGGAGTACACTCTTTTTCTACTTTAATGCGAAATTTTGTAAATACATCCGGTACAGAAGGAATTGTAAATGGTAAATCGCTGATGTGGTATAGAGTTTCTCCCGGAAATAAGGTGAGTTGACAATCTAGTGTAAATAGTAAAGAGTCGAGTTTTTTTTCTGTATTCCGTTCATCCGGAGCAGATAAACTTTGAGTATATACATGACTTAGATGATATTTTTTAACTAAATAGGGGATAATTTCTAATGGATTTCCAGTACGTACAATAAGCTCTGATCCAATAGATCTTAAATTACATCTTAAATTATGCACACTTTCCCAGATAAAATACTGTCGAAACGGGCCGGTTTTTTTAAAACCATACTCAGAAAAACTATTATGAATATGTTCGTAAATATATATTGGTAGTATTTCCGCTTCTTGTTGGGTTGCTGTATATAAAGGAGCATGGTCGTGCAACCGCAAATCATTTCGAAACCAGACCATGATTCTTCTCATTTTGTTTAACAATATTTATATAAGTTTAAACAAAAATTCATTACGAATGTTTAAAGAATATGAAAACCTTAAAAGCAAGTATTTATAGAAAAGAACATTTTAATGCTGCTCATCGGTTGCATTCAAACGAGATGAGTAATGAAGAAAATGAGCGCATATTTGGTAAATGTAATAATCCATACTTCCACGGTCATAATTATGAGCTAACCGTTAAAGTAACAGGGGAAATTGATCCTATTACCGGATATGTGATTGACACTAAAAAATTAAAAAATGTGATTCATGAATATGTTCTTGAAAAATTAGATCACAAAAATTTAAACCTTGAAGTAGAAGAGTTTAAACATATTAACCCAACAGTCGAAAATATTGCAAGAGTTATATACGACATATTAGTTAAGCAATTACCAGAAGTTGAATCTTTAAAAGTTATTTTATATGAAACAGAACGAAATTACGTTGAATACCCTGCTTGATGAGCAAAAAATTATATTAAATGGTTTATCACACGATGAAATTGGAGATGAGCATATCATGACTGGAGTAGAAACACCCATGCATAAAGATGCATTTACCTTATCGGATGTTGAAAAAAAACAGAAAATAGAGTTTCATTTTAAGAAAATAATGGAGACTCTAGGTTTAGACTTAACAGACGATAGTTTAAAAGGGACACCGCAACGAGTTGCTAAAATGTATGTGGAAGAGATATTTAGTGGATTAAATCCTCAAAACAAACCTAAAGTGGCATTATTTGAAAATAAATACAAATATCAAGAAATGTTGGTTGAAAAAAACATTAGTTTTTACAGCAATTGTGAACACCATTTTGTGCCTATTTTTGGAAAAGCCCATGTAGCATATATCTCAAATGGTAAAGTAATTGGTTTGTCTAAACTAAACAGAATCGTGCAATATTTTGCTAAGCGTCCGCAAGTACAGGAGCGTTTAACCATACAAATAGCACAAGAAATACAAAAGGTATTGCAAACCGAAGATGTTGCAGTATATATTGATGCAAAACATTTATGTGTATCTTCTAGGGGTATTAAAGATGATACATCTTCTACAGTAACTGTTTTTTATGGAGGTACTTTTAAAAATGAATCGGTAAAAAATGAGTTTTTAAAGTATTTGGGATAGTTTTATAATATCCTCTAACTATAAACTCAAGAGTTGATAAATTTAAAACTACAATTGTTGCATAGCAATACCAGCTGCTACTGAAACATTTAATGATGACGTGTTTCCTTTAAGTGGAATACGTAGTGTTTTATCGCATTTGTTCCAAAGTTGAGGTGATATACCATCTTCTTCGGAACCCAAAACTAAGGCAATAGGTAAATCGGTATGATAATCTTTAATAGATTCTTTGCCTTTTTCGGATATTCCGACAATTTGAATTCCGTATTTTTTTAAAAATTCAATGGTATGACTTAAGTCGAACTCCTTACATATTTTAATATTAAAAATGGCCCCTGCCGAGGTTTTAATACTTTCTTCATTTATTTGAGCGGCACCTTTAATGGGTATAACTATAATTTCAAAACCAAATGCTTCGGCTGAACGACAAATGGCTCCAAAGTTTCTTACATCGCTTATTCGATCGAGAATTAAAATCTGAGGTTTTTTTCCGGCTGAAATGGTTTCATCCAATAAATTCCCTAAATTAAAGAATGAAATTGGACTTGAAAATGCTATAATTCCCTGATGATTTTTGCTAGATAGGCGGTTGAGTTTTTCAACCGGAACATCTTGATAATAAAAACTATGTTGTTTTAATTTGGTTTTAATTTCTGATATTACCGGAGATTTTAAATCTTTTTGAATAAAAACCTTATCAATGGAAATACCAGATTCTATCGCTTCAAGTAATGGTCTGGTTCCTATTATAATGTTTTTTGGTTTTTCAAACATATGTTATTGAATAATAATTCTACCTTGCCTCCAATTGTCTACCCCTTTATAGTAAATACTTCTGTATATACTTGATCTACTAAGAATATAATCATTTTCTGAAAGCGGATTTTGTACTTTACTAAATGAAAAACTCACCGAAAAATAATGATTGTCTTCTCCGTAAATCCAATTTTCTGTTTGTGTTGTTTTGTATACGGCACTTGGAATACCAAAAACAATATAAATCATTCCTCGGTCGGTTTTCCATCCTTCGGTATAAGAGGTAAATAACTTATTAGCCATAAATACTCTTTGATAATATTCGTGAATAAGTTCTCTCGATCTGTCATGATTATTACCGGTTATGTTAAGCCAAAATTTTTCAAACATTTGCCGTTGATTTCCGGCTTGTATGTCGATAAATTCTTTTTTACTGGTTATGTATCTTAAAGGCCCTATTAATTCAGCGTAATCCGAGAATTCAGGAAAGGCTTCTTTTTTAAAACAATATATAGAAAACCCTTCTTTTAAGGAAGTATCTTGTCTTAGAAAATATATACCGGGCTTGTCGGTAACAATTTGTATAGAGCTATCTGTTACTAAGGGTTTAAATATTTTTTCTGTTTCAAATTTAAATTGCAAATCTTCTACAAATGAAAATGGAGGTAAAGAAGGAGGGAAGTCCCTGAAAAAATGATTCACCATAAAATTTGTTTGAGCCTTTGAATTATAAAATACTTCTATGGTATCGCCCGGATAAACAACATCATCAAATACTACCCGATTATTTTTCTTGAGAATATAATAATGAGCATCTTGTTTTTTGGTTCTATCAATGGTAATATAAGAAATATACTCTGCATTTCTAAATACATCTTTGGCATGTATTTCTAGAAGATACATATTACTCGTAGAATCATTTATTTCAAAATATCCCTGTAACTCTTTATTAATGTAAGGGTTAGAAATATTCTCTATATACATCTTAGCACTATCGGCTAATATTCTTTTTTCAAAATTTGTATACAAGGAATATTTGAGTTCTATTTTGTAAGAAAATTGATCGTCAGCGGCATTTCGAACATGCAATAGTTGTTGCGTATTAAATGAGAAAAAAACTTGGCTGGTTTTTTCATTTACATGAAATACTTTGTACTTCCCTTCTATAACTTGGTTATCTCGCTTGTAATAATTTGAGAAATTAGTAGGTTTATGTGTTCTATAAGTACCACATGAATATACATATATCAGCAAAAATATATACCAAATAGTACGCATTACTCTTCGTTTATTTCGTCAGTTTTAAAAGCACCCGGAATATTTTTTTCTGATTTAACCCCTAATTGTTTTAATTTTTCAATTCTTCCAATGATATTACCTTTGCCGTTTTTAAGTTTATTGATCGCCTCTTGATATGTTTTATTTAGTACTTCAATAGACTTATCAATTTTTTGCATATCATCTAAAAATCCTACAAATTTATCATATAATGAGCCAGCTTGTGAAGCTATTTCTAATGCATTTTTTGTTTGTTTATCTTGAGTCCAAATATAATGAATTGTTTTTAAGGTAGCCATAAGCGTAGTTGGACTAACTAGCACAATTTGTTTCTCCCAGGCTTCTTGATAAATAGAAGAATCGTGTTGAATAGCTAAAGAAAAAGCACCTTCGATAGGCATAAACAATAAAATAAAATCGGGAAGTTTTAATGTTGAAGAGCTTATATAATCCTTAGAGGATAAATTTTTAATATGATTTTTAACGGATAAGATATGTTCTTTTAAGTACGATTGTTTTTCTTCTGGTATTTCGGAAGATATATATTTTTCATAAGCGACTAAACTTACCTTTGAGTCGATAATAATATGTTTTTGATCGGGTAAAAACACAACTACATCCGGTTGTATTCTAACTCCCTCTTTGTTAACATCAGAATACTGCACTTTATATTCGTACTCTTTAACCAACCCCGAATTTTCTAAAATTCTTTCTAAAACCATCTCCCCCCAATTACCTTGTGCTTTAGTGTCTGCTTTTAAAGCTTTGGTTAGGTTTTGGGCTTCTTGAGTAATGGTTTTATTAGCCTCCATTAAGTGTAATAAATGTTGCTTTAATTCACTTCGTTGTTTTGTTTCTTCCGTATGAACATCATTGACTCTTTTTTCGAAGAGTTGTATTTTTTCTCGTAATGGAAATAGAATTTCTGCTATTTGTTTTTGATTGGATTCGGAAAACTGTTGTGTGTTTATTTTTAAAATATCGTGGGCAATATTTTTAAATTCAGTGGTAAATTTTTGCTGTAGTTCTTGTAATTCATCTTTTTGATGTTGTAATTTTTCCATTAAATTTTTATTTTGAGTCTCAGCAATACTTACCTCAATTTGTAATTTTTCTTTTGTTTTTCTTTCATTTTCTAATTGAAGTTTAATTTCCTGAAAAACCTCAATAGATTTATCCAATCGCTCTTTTAATGTGGCAAGTTGTATGTCTTTTTCTTGAATAGTATTTAGCTGTTCACGTGCTGATTTTTTAGACTTATTTTGAATAAAAATATAGCTAATGAATGCTCCGAAAATAAATGCAATGACTATAAAAAATATACTTTCCATAGTTTCAAAAATAACTAATATATCCGAAGTGAACCTTACCCGACCTCAAAGAAAAACCAGCGTCTTTTGAAATTCCATTTTCGGAAAAGGTGTGTCGACCCAATGCATACGAAAATGTAAAAATGCCAGGTTTTGTTTCAAAACTAATACCAGCACCGTATCCAAAAGGGTAACCATATATGAATCGAGAAAGCGTATTATATTCGTAATATGCTCCATCAAAAAACACATATAGAAAAGAATTTTTTTCCAATATAAACCTTGGCTCCATAGTAAATATGGTATTTGCCGAATTATATATGCTTTCTTCATCAAATCCACGCAATGAAAATAAGCCACCTATTCTGTAAAATTCATTTTCGAATTTATTTTTGCTCAATAAACGCTGATCGGTTAGTTTTAATTTCAGTACTATTCTTTTATGCAATAGCATGTAGTATTGAAATTGCCACTGACTCAAAACCTCAATGGTTTTAGTATCGATGTTTTGATATACTTCATTAGGAAGTAATGGATTGTTTCGTATGTTTTTATTTCCCGCAGAAAGGGCTGCTTGCATTAAATATCCTTTTGTTGGGTTTATGGCATAATCTAAACGATCAAATTTCACGCCCATACCATAGGCATTGGATGATACATCTAAAAAGCTTAAATTACCTGTATTTACGATTGAATTTCCAATAATATTCGACCGTTTTATGTTGTAAAAAAACTCTAAATAATTTTTAGGGTTAAATAAATATTGAATAAATAATTTGGCATTTAGGTTGTTAAAACTAGTATCTCTTCTAAATAAATCAAAATCAGCTCCCAGTCCTAAATTTGTGTTTAATACGTAAGGAAAAGAAGTTTTAATATTTATGTTTTGCGTGTTGTTTTGTAATCTTTTCCACATCATTTGAAATTGTTCGGCTCTTCCAAAGGAATTGTCTAGTCGAAGTCTCATTTCCCCCACCACGCTGATATTTCCTTCATTATTCGGTAATACCCCAATAATTCCATTAAAGTTACTCGATTTTTTTTTGATTAATTCAATAAATATTGAGGCATTTCCTTTTGTAAATATGGCATAAGGTGATTTTTTAATTCCTGCAAAACTCCATTCGTTTATTTTTGATTCTATCGCCCTTAATTTACTTTCTGAATAAGGCATTCCGGGAAATATTTCAAGGTATTGATAGGTATATGTTTTATTGAGTTTTATTTCTCCTGAAAATTGAATACTATCAATAACAATGTATTCATTGAGTTGAACGTTTAAGTTAGCTTTAATGCCTTCACGGAGCAAGGAGATACTGTCTAATTGTATTGAAGCAAAAGGATATCCTTTATTTTCATAGTATTTAATGATAGTTTTTTGAAGAAAGATTAATTCAAAAGGATTAAAGACGCTTTGTTGTTTTTCGGTAAGGTTTATTTTTAACGTTTTAATTATTTTGGGGTCCATATTGCCCTCTTTTAATTCTATCCATGAAAAAGCATTGCCTGGGTTGATGTATACGTTATACACATTTTTATTACTATCTACCTTAATAGAATCGATATGGGCAGTAAAATATCCATTGGGCCATAATGTGTTTTGAATATACTCAATAGCAGTATTATTATAGCAAATGCTGTCTTTACAAGATGAAAGGTTTTTTGAAACAGCTTTTTCTTGCCCTAAAATATATACAACACCCATGCGACTACTTGTTTGAGCATATAGTATTTCGTGTAAAAAAAATAGTAGAAGAAAATATTTAACCAATCTAAAAAATTGAATTTAAAATTAGCAAATATTTGTTTAAATCCATATTAAAGTAATTTATTCTAAAAAATACTTCTTTTAGTGAGCAAAATTAGATTCTAAACTAAAACACTAAACCCTTAGTTTTTTGTAAATACTGATTATTATACATTCCTATCGATAAGATATTTGTATTGTAAACTAAAAAATCTGTTTTTGTATATCTTTATAAAAAAATTATGGAAATAGCTCTTATCATATTTTCTATTTTATTATTGGTGTTGGGTATATTAGGTTGTATATTACCCGGTTTACCTGGACCTCCTTTGAGTTATTTAAGCATGTTGCTTTTACAATGGGCTATTGCCCCTTTTGATAAAATCACCCTTTTTGTTATTGGTGTATGTACATTAATTATAACGGTGTTAGATTATTTTATTCCTATATGGAGCGCAAGGGTTTTTGGCGCTACTAAATATGGTATTTGGGGAAGTATAATAGGGATGTTGATAGGTGTTGTTTTAACTCCAATTGGTATGGTTTTGGGCATGTTATTAGGCGCAGTAATTGGTGATTTAATAGCAGGAAAAAATTCGCTAGAAGCTTTTAAATCGGGAGTAGGCACATTTTTAGGATCTATGTTAGGGATAGTTTTAAAGCTTACCCTTTCTTTAGTAATGAGTATGTTTGTTTTTTATAAAATAACCGCTTATATATATACAACGTATTGGTAAAATAAAAAGAACTACCAACTGCCTCCTGCTCCACCTCCTCCGGATCTTCCACCACCAAATCCTCCAAAACCACCTCCGCCACTAAATCCACCGCCTCCAAATAATCCACCACCACCAAATCCCCTCCCCCAATCGGATCTTCCGGTATTACCAAAGGTATGTCCTCCGTAATATTTACTGGCTTTTCGAGTTAATATTATAAAGAGTAATACTATGAATATAAAAACAATAATAGGTATTACCGTTTCTGGTTCTTTTTGTTTTTCTTGATACTCACCTTTGGCTAATTGCATAAGTATGTTTGTGCCTTCATCAAGACCATTATAATATTTTTGTTGCTTAAAAAATGGAATAATGGTTTCATCTACAATTCTTTTGGCCATTATATCTGGAATTACCCCTTCTAGTCCATATCCGGTGTTTATATATACCCTCCGATTACCATCTTTAGTTCCTACTTTAACTAATACTAATACTCCGTTTTCTTTGCCTTTTTGACCAATTCCCCATTCGTTAAATATTCGAGTAGCAAAATCATTTTCTGAAGTACCTGCATAATCATCTACAAATACAACACATATTTGATTAGAGGTTTCTTTTTCAAAAGCAACTAGCTTATTTTCTAAGCTTTGTTGGTCTTGAAGGCTTAAAAATTCAGGAAACTCTTGCGATAAATTATTAACTAATTTGGGCGGATTAGGTTTTTTAGGTATAAAAGAAAAACCTAATAAACAAAACGTGAATAATAATATTTTAATCTTGACTAATTTCATCCGATAATTCGTTTATATCATTTCGTTGAAACGGGAAAAATTTTTGCAATTTATCTCCACACATTGAAATTCCGGCAATACAACCTTCTAAATATTTTCCTTTAGAGAAATTATCGGACATAGTAAGTATAACATCATTCCAGTAATTTACATCAACGTGTTCATGAATTCCTTTATCTCCAAATATTGCTAGTTTCTTTTCTTCCGGACATATGAAAATTAATATGGCATTTCTTTGAGCCGTGTTATGCATTTTCAATTTATTAAATACTGCTTTTGCATCATCTAAAGGGTTATCGAACATACTTTTTTGTTGTATGTGCAATCGTATTTCACCCGATGTGTTTTCCTCCGCTTCTTGAATTGAAGCAATAATTTTTTTTTCTTCTTCTTTAGAAAAGAAAGTTGTCATAAATAATTTTAAAATTTTACTTCGGGCGCTACATCCGATCCTTGCTTAGACTCAAAGTATCCTTTTGATTTAAAACCAAAAATACCAGCGGTAATGTTAAATGGAAATTTGCGTATATACGAGTTGTAATCCTGCACCGATTCATTAAACATT
This sequence comes from uncultured Flavobacteriales bacterium, assembly GCA_964512145.1. Lineage (GTDB taxonomy): Bacteria > Bacteroidota > Bacteroidia > Flavobacteriales_G > JALEGO01 > CAYOHR01. Next base: position 2,478 of record CAZEIM010000052.1, on the reverse strand, counting down.
CTGCGTTCATTGCTAATTCGGTTTTCAGTACCCTCAAGTTCTGTTTGCAAATTTATAAATAATTGATCTGCTTTTAAATTTGGGTAGTTCTCAGAAATAGCTAATAATTTGCCTAGTGCAGTTGATAAACCATCTGGTGCGGCTTGATACTTTTTTATGTTTTCTTCGCTTAAATCTTCTGCTTGAATGGTAATTTTAGTAGCACTTGCTCGAGCATTAGTAACCATTTCTAACGTTTGTTGCTCATGTGCTGCATACCCTTTAACTGTATTTACAATGTTGGGTATTAAATCAGCCCTTCGTTGGTATACATTTTCAACTTGTGCCCATTTTCCTTTCACAGCTTCTTCCTTTTCAATCATACTATTATACCCACATGAGGTTAAAAAAAGTAAGGGTATAAAAAATAATATATTTTTAATATTTTTCATGATATAGATATTTTTAAATTAAACTTTACTTAGTAAATCAACACTTCTTTTAATAAATTGTGTCATGTCATTACCTGTTAACATGTTATTGGATATAAGAGCCAAATCCGTAATTTGTTTTGCTAAATCTTTTTGTTTATCAGTATTTGACTCAGAAACTAATTTTGAAATAATTGGGTGATTTGTGTTTACCACTAAATTATAACTATCCGGTAAAGCGCCATAAAATCCACCGCCACCGGTCATACTCATTTCCTTCATCCTTCTCATAAATTCAGGTTGAGTTACCGTTAAAGGTTGATCTTTTTCGCTCATATTTTCAAATACGATTGAAAACTTTGCTTTATCAACTACTTCTTCTAATATTGGTTTTAATGTATTTTTTTGATCTTCAGATAGTTTAGAAGGGATGTTTTCTTCTTTTTCTATTAATTTTTCAATACTATTCCCATCAATTCTGGTTATTTTAATATCGGTGTGTTTCATTTCAAGTTGTCCAATAAAATGACTGCTTAAACTGGTATTCATAATGAGCACATCATAGGAACGATTTTGAGCAATTTCTATGTATGAGTGATGTTTATTAACATCATTCGTATATAATAAAACGATTTTTTTATCCTTATTAGTTTGTATAGCTTTAATTTTTTCCTTATACTCCTCAATGGTATAATATTTTCCTTCGGTGTTTTTAAGTAAATAAAACTTTTCGGCACGTTCATAAAACTTTTCATCGGTCAACATTCCGTACTCAATAAATATTTGTATATCATCCCATTTTGCCTCAAAATCGGGTCGGTTATTTTTAAACATTTCTTCTAATTTATCCGCCACTTTTTTTGTAATGTGAGAAGATATTTTTTTAACGTTTGAGTCGCTTTGTAAATAGGATCTAGATACGTTTAATGGTATATCCGGTGAATCAATTACACCATGTAATAATGTTAAAAATTCAGGAACTATACCTTCAACTGAATCAGAAACAAATACCTGATTACAATATAATTGAATTTTATTTTTTTGTAAATCAATGGTCGATTTTAATTTTGGGAAGTATAATATCCCTGTAAGATTAAAAGGGTAATCTACATTTAAGTGGATGCTAAAAATGGGGTCTTCAAAAGTTAAGGGGTATAATTCTCTATAAAAACCATTGTAATCTTCTTGATTTAACTCACTAGGCTTTCTAGTCCATGCCGGATTTGTATTGTTGATGATGTTATCAACTGTTTGTTTTTTTTCTTTTTCCGATTCGTCTTTTACAGTTTCTTCTCGTGTTCCAAATTTAATTTTTACAGGTAAAAACTTACAATACTTAGTTAATAAACCTTCAATTTTATTTTCTTCTAAATATTCTTCTGCATCTTTTGATAAATGAAGTATAATTTCTGTTCCTCTTTCCTTTTTGTCACTTTTACTAATTTTATAATCCGGATTCCCTTCACAAATCCACTCAACACTTTCTTCATGTTGTTTGTATGATTTTGTTTGAACCTCCACTTTGTCGGCTACCATAAAAGCCGAATAAAATCCTAAGCCAAAATGTCCGATAATATTTTGAGCTTTGTCTTTGTATTTGTTTACAAATTCTTCTGCACCAGAAAATGCGATTTGACCTAAGTATTTTTCAGTTTCTTCTTTACTCATTCCTATACCATTATCTCGTATGGTAAGTGTTTTTTTCTTTTTATTTACAATAACTTCAACTAGTAGTTCTTCTGTATTTACTTCTGCTTCACCTAATGAACTTAACGTTTTTAACTTGGTGCATGCATCTACTGCATTGGATACTAACTCTCTCAAGAAAATTTCTTGGTCAGAATACAAAAACTTTTTAATAATCGGGAAAATGTTTTCTGCTTGAACATTTATTTTACCTGCATTCATTTTTTATTTTTTTCTCTTAATTATCAAAGAATATGCCTAAGTTATATTTATGTCATTTTGACATACTGAATTATCTTATTTCGGTTATTGAAACAATTTATTATTCTTTTCGTTTAACATCATTTAAATTAATATATGGCTTATCGCTTACTACTTATTT
>CAZEIM010000051.1:10082-17800 GCA_964512145.1 uncultured Flavobacteriales bacterium | reverse complement strand
TTAAATTCAATTTCATTTAATAAATATATTAATCCACAGTTATATCCATTATTTTTTCTTCATTTTCCCATGGTATTTCCAAGACATGTTTTGTTACTTGTAGCATTATTTACAGGTATTTGTGTAGATATATTTACTGGAACTCTTGGCGTACACGCAACAGCATCTTTATGTATAGCTTATTTAAGACCTGCTGTATTAAAATTTATAAGATTAAAAGAGGAGTATACGCCTACTGATATACCGGCCGTATCTTATGACGGATACATTTGGTATATTAAATATCTTAGCTTATTGTTATTGCCATTTCATATTTTATTGTTTTTTTTCGAAGCATTTTCTTTCAATTATTTTTGGGACACACTTTTTAAATCGATTAGTTGTTACTTAGTTTCGTTATCAATTATTCTTATTTTTAAAATACTTTTTACTAATAAACAACTGAGAAGTAGATTATGATTTCTGCCAATCAACGAAGGCTTATTTTACTTGCTATTGTAGTTATTACCTCATTAATTTTTATTATTAGGCTTTTTTATATTCAAGTTATTAATGATGAATTTGTTTTATCGGCAGAAAACCAATCGTTAAGGTACGTAAAGCAATTTGCACCTCGAGGAATTATTTACGATAGAAACAATAAAAAAATTGTTTTTAATGAGGCGGTTTATGATATAATGGTTACACCTAGAATGGTTACTAAAGATTTTGATACGCTAAAGTTTTGCGAAATATTTGGGGTAACTAAAGAAGATTTTATACATAAAATAAAAAAGGCTAAAGAGTTTTCAGCCTATAAACCCTATCGTTTTTTAGAGCAACTAACGATTGAGCAATATACTCCCATTATGGAAAAAATTCATTTGTTTCCGGCTTTTTTTGTGGAGGTTCGAAACATACGAAAAATATACGAAAAATCCATTGCACATATTATTGGATATGTGGGTGAAGTAGATAAAAATATTATTGAAAAAGATTCTAGCTATAAAGAGGGTGATTATATAGGAATGAATGGTGTAGAAAAAAGTTATGAATCACAACTGAGAGGAGAAAACGGCTATAAAATATTTATTGCAAATAGTAAAAATGTGATAAAAGAAAGATATAAAAATGGAAGTAGGGATAAAGCTTCTGTACCCGGAAAGCCTTTAACATTAACCATTGATGTTGAGTTGCAAAGTTATGCTCAAAAACTAATGGAAAATAAAAAGGGAAGTATTGTTGCCATTGATCCAACTTCTGGAGAAATTTTAGCAATGGTTTCTAGTCCTGTTTATGACCCTAATTTATTAGTAGGAAGAGATCGTACAAAAAATTATAAAATGTTAGTTAAAAATGATTCATTAAACCCTTTGTTTAACAGAGCACTCATGGCTGAATACCCCCCGGGCTCTATTTTTAAGTTAGTGCAAGGGGCAATAGCATTACAACAAGGAGAAATTACAGAACATACGAGTTATACATGTAATAAAGCATTAGTAGGGTGTCATGATCATCCAACAGCATATAGTTTAGAGGAAGCTGTACGGTACTCCTGTAATCCTTATTTTTATAATGTATTTAAAAATATTTTAGATGAACCCGGAAATATTTTTGTAGTACACCCTAAAAACTTAGATACTTGGGCAAAGTATGTAAAAAGTTTTGGTATGGGAGAAAAAATGGGGATAGATTTATATGGGGAACGGAAAGGTAAAATTCCAGATTCAAAATATTACAATAGAATTTACGGACAAAAACGATGGGCATTTACAACAATCTATTCTTTAAGTATTGGTCAAGGTGAAATATTAGTTTCTCCAATTCAAATGGCCAATATTGCCGCAAGTATTGCCAATAAAGGATATTATTATGTTCCACATATTGCAAAAAAAATTGAAGGAGATACCATTAATTCATTATTTCTTCAAAAGAAGAAAACAATGATTGCTTCAGAAAATTTTACGGCTATTATTGAAGGAATGCAACAGGTGGTTGAAGCTCCCGGAGGTACCGCTTCACGCGCAAGAATTAAAGATATTGCGGTTTGTGGTAAAACAGGTACTGCACAAAATCCACATGGAGAAGATCACTCTATTTTTATAGCCTTTGCTCCTAAAAATCAACCAAAAATTGCTATTTCTGTATTTGTTGAAAACGCAGGATTTGGAGGCACATGGGCAGCCCCTATGGCTTCTTTGGTTATGGAAAAATATCTAAAAGGGCAAGTATCAGATACGCTAAAAGAAAAATATATTTTAGATAAAAAATTCTTTTAGTTTACTGCTACCCTTTTAATACTGCAACCAATAGCTTTAGTTTCTGGTTTTGTAATTTTTTCCCCAATGGAAAGTTGTTCAAGGGCATTTTTTAGATAATGTTCTTTAACCGCATTTTTATTTTCAAAATTATCGTCAATAGCACCTTTATATACCAATTCAAATTGTGAGTTGAATAAAAACACGTGAGGTGTAGTTTTGGCCCCAAACGCATTGGCTAACTGAGATGCCTTATCAATCAAATAATATGTGTTATAATTTTTTTCATTTGCATGTTTTTTCATTTCATCAAAAGAATCTTCTCCATCTCTTTTTGCTTCATTAGAGTTAATAATAGCAAACCCAATATTATTGATTTTACAGATTTCTCCTAATTCTGGATATCGATCTTCCCAAGCAATAACAAACGGACAAGTGTTACAAGAAAACATAACTAAGATTCCTTTCTCTTTTTTAATGTCTTCAAGGTTAAACATTTTATTATCGATGTTAGCCATTTTAACATCTGTTAAGGGAGCTTTATCTCCAATTTTAATAGTTTCTTTAGGTTTATCTTGAATAAAAGCAAAAAAGAATATGCTTACAAGTAAAATAAACAATGATATAAAGGAGGAATTTTTTTTCATATACGTTTTTTTATTAAACATAAATGTACATAAAATGTTTTTTAAACGAGTCTTAATAAATATTTTGTAGTAAATAATATTTTAAAATTTATATTTATTTGATTTTAATCCAATTTCTATACCCAAAAATAGGTTTACCATTTCTTAACCATTTTTCCAGTAAGGTTATATATCGGTATTTCCATTTTTCATGCTTCATTTTTGGTCGGTTTAACTTTTGGGAGTCATCATACTTTAGAAGATGTTTCCAAGATATTTTTTCCTTCCAATCTACCATTACCTTGGGATGTGTCCCCACATATAAAGGAATTTTTGTCATGTTGCCGTAATTGAAATTATAATCAGAATGTTTATGCATTTTATCGGCATTTTTTCTTCCCCAATGCATGCTGTCGTGTTCTTTCTTTTTTTGTTGCATTACCCAAGGGGGTCTAACCCACCCATAATGATATACATAAGCGTCAATTTCTTTAACTTTTAGTAAGCTACCATTTTTATGAATAAAGGATTGCGCGTCTTTAAAAGAGGTGATGTTTCTGTGATTTTTAATCAATCGAATTTCATTCGGATACCAACCATGAATAGGTAAATAATGCTCGTAATCTCCCCAAAAATGGTAGTACTTAAATAATAGTCCGTCAATATTTGGATTATCCATGTATTTTTTACAACTTTCTAAAATAGTAGTGTAATCCTGCTCGTGTATTACTTCATCGGCTTGCAAATAAAAACACCAATCGCCTGAGCATTGTGCAAGAGCAAAATTAGTTTCTTCTCTTAATATTTTACTTTTGGTAAATTCCGATTCGTTCCAGGTTCTTTCAAAAATTTTTATTTTATTGGAGGAAATTTGCTTTACTAAATCTAACGTAAAATCACCGTCATCACTATTTCCAACACACACAATATACTCGTCTACCAAAGGCAAGATAGATTGTATAGATTGAACAATAGGGAAATAGTATTTTTGTGCATTACGAACAATGGTAAAGGCACTAATTCTCATCTTTTGCTAAAAACGATGTCTAACACCATGCAAATTTTATCAGCAGCAGATTTTAAATCTTCTTCTGTATGGGCTGCAGAAATAAAGCCAACCTCATAACCAGAAGGACCAAAATACACCCCTTCCTTTAGTAATAAATGATAAAAGGTTTTAAAGTATTCCATTCCTTGAGGTAAAATTTCATCGGCTCTGTGTAATGCTCGGTCGGTTAAAAATGAAAACCAAAAAATAGATCCAATATGATACATATAAAATGGATATTCTTTACTCTTGGTATGATGTAATATACGCTGAACAAAATATTTTGTTTTTTTCTCCAATTCCTGATAAAATCCGTGCTTTAAACACTCACTCAATTGTGCTATACCGGCTGCCATTGCTACAGGATTTCCTGAAAGTGTGCCAGCTTGGTATACCCCTCCTTCCGGAGCAACATAGGCCATATTTTCTTTGGATGATCCATAAGCACCAACGGGTAAACCTCCCCCAATAACCTTTCCAAAGGCAATTAAATCGGGTTTAATACCATAATACCCACTTGCTCCTTCAAACCCTACCCTAAACCCTGAAATTACTTCATCAAAAAACAATAAAATATTGTTTTGAGAGGTTATTTCTCTTAAAAATCGAAGAAATTCTTCACCTTGTATAAGTAACCCATTGTTAGCCGGAATAGGTTCAATGGCAATACAAGCAATATCATGCTTATATTTTTCAATAGCAGTAATTACCGCTTGTTTATCATATAAAGGCAATACAATAGTTTCTTCTGCATACGCTTTAGGTATACCTAAGGAGGTTGAGGTTCCTAAAGTAGCCAATCCGGATCCGGCTTTTACCAATAACCCATCTACATGTCCATGATAACAACCTTCAAATTTTACGATTTTATTTTTTCCGCTAATCCCTCTTGCCAAACGAATAGCCGACATAGCTGCTTCTGTTCCCGAACTTACAAATCGAATTTTTTCAATATATGAATGGTTTTTTAATATTAATTCGGCCAATTCATTTTCTAGGGCTGTAGGAGTTCCAAAGGAAGTTCCAAGTTCAGCTGTTTTTTTTATGCTTTCTACCACTTTAGGATGCGCATGACCTAATATTAAGGGCCCCCAAGAAGCACAAAAATCAATATATTCATTATGGTCTTCATCCCATATTTTACAGCCTAATCCTTTTTTTATAAACAAAGGGGTACCGCCTACCGATTTAAAAGCCCGAACCGGAGAATTTACTCCACCCGGAAAATAAGTGAGTGCTTTTTGGAATAGTTCTTCTGAATTTTTATAATGTATTTTTTTTGGGGTAGATTCTTCAACATCCATAACAATTAATTTAAAATGGTTTGATGGGTAGCTTTTAAAATAGCTTCGGCCGATTGTTTTGTAGAGCTTTCAGCATATGTTCTTAATACTGGCTCTGTACCCGAAGGGCGAATCATTACCCATTCATCATCATTAAAATAATATTTATATCCGTCAATAGTTTCTAATTTTTTAACACTATAGTTTCCAAAGGCATGATATTTATTGTTTTTACAATTTTCAATAATTTGTTGTTTTTGTTGTTCGGTTAATTTTAAATCGATACGTTGAAAAGCAAAACTCCCCACTTCACTATAAATTTCATCAATTAATTGCTGAATTTTTTTGCCCGATTTTGCCATAAACTCTAGTAAAGTTAAACCAATCCAAATACCATCTCTTTCGGGTACGTGTCCTTTTATAGCAATACCACCAGATTCTTCTCCGCCCACTAAAACATCTTCTTTTAGCATAATATCACAGATATATTTAAACCCTATGGGAACTATTTCAAGATTTAATCCTAATTTTTTACATAAGGCATTAATTTTTACGGTTGAGGAAAACCCGGTACAAACCTTCCCTTGCAGATTTTTATACTTATGTAAATACCAAATAAGCAATAAAATAATGTGATGAGAATCAATAAATTCACCATCACCGTTCATTAAACCTATTCTATCAGCATCACCATCAGTAATAATGGCTAAATCAATATTTTTTTGAGATCTTATAAAGTCTGAAAAATCACCTAAATTTTTCATAATAGGTTCTGGTGCAATACCATAAAATGTTGGATTGTGTTCACAATGATAAAATATAGCATTAGGTAGTAATCGCTTAAAAGCCTTTTGACCAGAACCATACATGGCATTATATGCTATTTTTAGTCCAGATTTTTCAATAGCATCTATGTCAAAGCTTTTTTGAACGTGATGACAATATATACCTTCTAAATCCTTATACTCTACCAATCCTTTTTTCCTATATTCATCTAAAGAAACTTGATCATAATTTTTAGCATTATCCGGAATTATTTTTTCTATTTCGGCTACATGTTCAACTAATAAAGGACCTCCATAATGCCCTTTTAATTTATATCCATTATATTCAGGTGGGTTATGACTTGCCGTAATAATAATCCCTAAATTTGTTTGCAAGGCTTTTGCACCATATGAAATCATGGGTGTAGAAACAAAATCTTCTCCCATATATACTTTTATGTTATGCGCAGCTAAAACTTTAACTGCAGTTTCTACAAAAAGCTCCCCTGCAAAACGGCAGTCGTGTCCAATAACCACAGAAGGATTAGGATATTTTTTTAATAACCATTCTGCTACAGCTTCGGTAACTCTTGTAACATTTTCTGTGGTAAATTCTTTAGCAATAATTGCTCTCCAACCATCCGTTCCAAATTTAATTTTTGTTGACATATAATTTATTTAAAGATTTTAGCGGTGTCTAATGCGTATTGATATTTTTTAGCAAATATAAGATGTTGATCATAAGTTTCCGAAAAATTATGATAACCTGATAAATCAGGACTGGCACAAAAAAACAAGTATTTGTGTTTTTCATAATTTAACGTAGAGTCTATTGTAGATAAATCGGGCATAACAATAGGGCCTGGAGGTAGCCCGGGATATTTATATGTATTATAGGGAGATTCAACTAGTTTATGTATGTTTAACACCCTTTTTATAGAAAAATCACCAAGTGCATATATTAATGTAGGATCTGATTGCAATAACATTTTTTTATTTAACCTATTAATATATACTCCGGCTACGGTAGGTTTTTGTTCAGGGATGTTAGTTTCTTTTTGAACGATGGAAGCCAATACACATACATCGTGTGGATTTAGTCCTATTTTTTGAGCTTTATTTTTTCTAATAGTATTCCAAAATTTTTGATAGTACTGGTTCATTTTAATAAATGTTTTATATGCATTAGTATTCCAGTAAAACTCATAAGTATTTGGTAAAAACATACATAAAATGTTATCCTTATTAAAACCATATTTTTGTAGGGTATCAGAATGATAAACAATGTTTAAAAAATCGATTGAATCTAGTTCTAATTTTTGAGACAAAAATCCGGCTAATTCATGTATTGTTTTCATGTTATTAATAGTTATTCTTATAGGTGATTGTTCACCTGATCTTAATAGATTTACCAAATCACTATTACTCATGCCCGATTTTAATTTATATCGGCCTGGTTTGATTTTGTTTTTATAATTCTTCTTTTCTGCTACCCAATCAAATGAATTAATGTTTTTTACAATTCCTTGTACTCTTAACGAATCAAATACTTGTTGGTATGTTGAGTTCGTATAAATATAAAAGTATATTTCTTTTTTCCCACCTATTAGCACATTTGGTTTATATATTTTTTGGTAAATATCTACACCGTAATATATAATGATACTAGTTATAATGAATAATAATGAGATAATAACCTTAAATATGAGTGATTTCTTCATATTTTATATTAAAATAATTTGTTTATGATTAGTTAGATG
>CAZEIM010000051.1:0-10070 GCA_964512145.1 uncultured Flavobacteriales bacterium | reverse complement strand
AATATTTTTTGTTGAACATCTTGGTAGCTATATTTTTTTAACTGCATTTGCCTTGGAACAGAGTTGTAGTGATACATGCTATTTAAAAAATATATTTGCTTGATTATACGGTTTTTTTGCAGCATAGGTAATAAATCAAAAATAATTTTTACGTGTTGTGTATTTATGTTATAGTATGTATGAAAAAAGTGCTTTAATGGCTCAATACAACTTATTTTTCCAAGCATTACTTTATTATATCCAGCAACTGTTTTATGCATATTATCCCACAAATTAAGCGTGTTTTCTGAGTTAAAATCAAGTTCTAAAAATAATGAATGGTTTTTTTTACGAATTAATTGTTGAATCAGAACTTGAATATTTTTATTGGCATAATAACCATTTATATCTATGGAGAAACATTTTCCCTGAAGACAAATCCAAAAGTGTGGAGGAATTTTATCTGCATCTGTTATAACAACAAAGGACCTTAGTTCAACCCATTTTTCATTAGGCAAAGGCAATATATTTTCAAGTAAAATATCAGACATTTATCTCTCCTTTAAACACATATTCTGCAGGTCCTGTAAGCCAAATATTATTAAATCCATTATCGGTTTTACTTAATTCAACGATTAATGTTCCACCTTGAGTTAATACGGTTATTTTGTTTTCTTTATTTTTAATTAAATAATGCATTATTGCTCCTGCAATTGCACCAGTTCCACAGGACAATGTAATATTTTCAACACCTCGCTCATATGTTTTTATTTTTAATGTATTATTACTTATAGATTCAATATGATTAATATTAATACCATGTTTATGAAATGGTTCAGAATATCTGATTTTTTTTGCTTCATGTAAAAATTCATCGTCTTGAATTAGGTTAGAACACGAAACAACATAATGAGGAGAACCTGTATTAATAATTAAGTGATCATTATTTAACGTGTATTCCAACACATCTGACATTTTTAATGAAACTAAATTTTCATTGATAATACCTTCGTGATTTCCGTCAATAGCCCAAAAAGAATACTTTTTTTGCGGTTTATTAAATAAAAAATGAGCAAAGGCAACTAAACAACGCCCTCCATTGCCACACATAGTACTTTCTTTACCATCGGAATTAAAGTACACCATTTTAAAATCGTATCCTTCTTTATTTTCTAGCAACATTAAACCATCAGCACCTATGCCAAATTTTCTATCACATAAATAATTTATTTGATTCTGAGTTAATGTAATAGAAGCATCTCTATTATCAATAATTATAAAATCATTTCCGGTGCCTTGGTATTTAAAAAATTTCAACGCTTTAAGTTTTTATATACACTTATAATAAAAGTAATGGACCATTTTATAATTATGGCAGAAATAATCATTCCAGCGATGGCATCCATACGATGAAAAGAACTAAATTTTGCAATAATTAGGGATAGTAATGCACCTATAGAACTTAATAAATCATAAACAATATGCAGATAAATGGCTCTTAAGTTATTGTCTCCACAAGACAATTCGGGGCGTAAAATATAAAAATTTAAAAAATTCAATGCCATAGTTACACACATAACAATTATAGCGGCATCAACCTCCACATTTTCGTGATCATGAGTAAATGATAAAAAAGATTCAACAATAGAGATGAACCCAATAATTAATAAAGCAATAGCTATTAAAAGTCCGGTATAATCTAAAATTATTCGATAATTTTTTTTGGTTGGATGAATGTAATATGCTAAAATCGCTAAACCAAAAATTCCAACATGCGTTATTAAATGTAATCCATCATTTTTTAATGCATGAGAATGAGTATGTGTGCCGAATAACACTTCCATTATTGAGACAAAGAGTGTTAAAGCAAATACGATCCAAGTTTTTTTTACATGAGATGAATGATGGTAATGCATGATAATGCAAAGGTAAATAACTTTACGTATATGAATAAGTTAAGAATCATATTTATGACTCTTAACTTATTAAAATAATGGATGAGTATAAACAAAAAACGGAAAGAATTTTTAGTTCTTTCCGTTAGGTGATTTATAAGCTAATTAAAATTATTAACCCGAGCACATTTCACAACTATCAGGATTATCTAATGAGCAAGCAATTTCTGCTTGGCGTTGCTCAATGGTGGCAGAGTCTTCACTAATAGATATGTTTTGTTCTGTAGTAGTAACAGTTATTGTATTTACAGTAGGTTCATTAACAGCAGATTTATCAACTGTAAACTTAATAGCATCAGCGGCAGCTTTAGTTCTTAAATAATACATGCCCGTTTTTAATCCTAACTTCCAACCATAAAAATGCATTGAAGTTAACTTGGCAAAGTTCGCATTTTCCATAAAAATATTTAAAGATTGCGATTGGCAAATATAAGCACCTCTATCTGCAGCCATTTCGATAAGAGATTTTTGAGATATTTCCCAACAAGTTTTATATATTGCTTTTAAATTTGCTGGTATCTCGGCAATATTTTGCACCGAACCATTTGCTGAGATTAACTTGTTTTTTAATGTCTCGTTCCATAAACCTAGTTGAACCAAATCTTTTAATAAGTGTTTATTTACAACAATAAACTCACCTGACAGAGTTCTTCGAGTATATATATTAGAAGTGTAAGGCTCAAAACACTCATTATTACCAAGTATTTGAGAGGTAGAGGCGGTAGGCATTGGTGCTAATAGTAATGAATTTCGTACCCCATATTTTTTCACTTCATCTTTCAATACATTCCATTCCCAACGATTACTTGGGGTTACACCCCACATGTCAAACTGAAAAATTCCTTTAGAAACTGGCGAACCTGCATAAGTTTCGTAAGCGCCTTCTTCTTTTGCTAAATCCTTTGATGCAGTCATGGCAGCATAGTAAATCGTTTCAAAAATATCTTTGTTAAGTTGCTTTGCTTCTTCCGAATCGAATGGCAAACGCAACATAATGAAAGCATCAGCTAAGCCTTGAACACCTAGTCCTATTGGTCTATGTCTTAGGTTGGAGTTTCGGGCTTCCGGAACCGGGTAAAAGTTATTATCAATTATTCTATTTAGATTTATAGTGGCAGCATAGGTAACTTCAAATAATTTTTCATGGTTAAACTTACCATTTATAATATATTTTGGTAACGCAATAGAAGCTAAGTTACATACAGCAACTTCATCAGGTGCAGTATATTCAATAATTTCAGTACAAAGGTTGCTTGATTTAATAGTCCCTAAGTTCTGTTGATTAGATTTTTTATTACATGCGTCTTTGTATAATATATATGGAGTTCCAGTTTCTATTTGAGATTCAAGGATTTTAAACCATAAATCTTGTGCTTTAATAGTTTTTCGGCCTTTACCTTCTTTTTCATATTTTGTGTATAGAGCCTCAAATTCGTCTCCATATGTATCTGATAATCCTGGACATTCATTTGGACACATCAATGTCCAATTGTCATTTGACTCAACTCTTTTCATAAAAAGATCTGATATCCAAAGCGCATAAAATAAATCTCTAGCTCTTTGTTCTTCTTTTCCATGATTCTTTTTTAAGTCTAAAAATTCAAATACATCAGCATGCCATGGTTCTAAGTATATTGCAAATGAACCTTTTCTTTTTCCACCGCCTTGATCAACATATCTAGCTGTATCATTAAATACTCTAAGCATTGGAACAATACCATTGGAAGTTCCGTTAGTGCCTCTTATATAGGATCCCGTTGCTCGTATATTATGTATTGATAAACCAATACCTCCAGCGGCTTGAGAGATTTTAGCGCATTGTTTTAATGTGTCGTATATGCCCTCAATGCTGTCATTTTTCATGGTTAATAAAAAGCAAGAAGACATTTGAGGTTTTGGAGTACCTGCATTAAATAATGTTGGAGTTGCGTGAGTAAACCAACGTTCAGACATTAATTCGTATGTTTCTATTACTCTGTCAACATCTTGTTTATGAATTCCTACTGCAACTCTCATTAACATATGCTGAGGTCTTTCCACTACTTGCCCATCTAATTTCAGTAAGTAGCTTCTTTCTAAGGTTTTAAACCCAAAATAATCATATCCAAAATCTCGATCATAAATAATGGTAGAATCAAGTATTTCTTCATTATTTTTAACTACTTCATATACATCATCAGCAATTAAAGGAGCTTTTAGCCCTGTTTTAGGATCGACATAGTGATATAAATCATCTATGGTTGATGAAAATGATTTTTTGGTATTCTTGTGTAGGTTTGATACCGCAATTCTCGATGCCAACAAAGCATAATCAGGATGTTTTGTTGTTAGGGTTGCAGCAACTTCTGCTGCTAAGTTATCTAACTCGGTTGTCGTAACCCCATCGTATACGCCTTCAATTACTTTCATGGCAACAACAACAGGATCAACGATGGTATCTAAACCGTAACATAATTTTTTAATACGAGCTGTAATTTTATCAAATTTAACAGCTTCTTTTCTTCCGTCTCTTTTTACTACAAACATACGCTTCTGTGTTTTTTTGTTTAACTTAAATTTTAAAAATCCTCATCCAATTTAAATACTTGATCTTCCTTTCCTTGCATTACACCCGCTTTTTGATATTCGGCTACTCGTTTCTCAAAGAAGTTTGTTTTTCCTTGTAATGAAATCATATCCATAAAATCAAATGGGTTAGTAGAGTTATATACCTTAGAATTACCTAATTCAACCAGTAATCTGTCTGCAACAAACTCAATATATTGAGTCATTAACTTTGAGTTCATCCCAATAAGGTCAACTGGAAGCGCATCTGTTACAAACTCCTTTTCTATTTCTACGGCATCTGTAATAATTTGTTGCACTCTTTCTTTAGAAAGTTTGGTGATTAAATGTTTGGTATATAATAAACAAGCAAAGTCACAATGTAGGCCTTCATCTCTAGAAATTAATTCATTAGAGAAACTTAATCCAGGCATTAGGCCTCGTTTTTTTAGCCAAAAAATTGAACAAAAACTACCCGAAAAAAAGATGCCTTCAACTGCAGCAAAGGCTACTAAACGTTCTGCAAAGGATCCGTTTTTTATCCAATTTAAAGCCCAATTTGCCTTTTTCTTTACACAATCCAAGGTTTCTATAGCCTTAAATAGTTTCCCTTTTTCCTCTGAATCTTTTATATATGTATCAATTAGTAAGGAGTATGTTTCGGAGTGAATGTTTTCTATAGTAATTTGAAATCCATAAAAAAACTTTGCTTCAGTATACTGTACTTCATGTAAAAAATTTTCGGCTAAATTTTCATTAACAATTCCATCACTAGCGGCAAAAAATGCTAAAACATGTTTAATAAAGTGCTTTTCATTATCGTTTAATTTTTGTTCCCAATCATATAAATCTGGCCCTAAGTCTATTTCTTCTGCAGTCCAAAAACTAGCTTCTGCTTTTTTGTAAAATGACCATATATCATCGTGTTGTATAGGAAATAATACAAATCTGTCTGGGTTTTCTTTTAGTAAAGGTTCTTGTGATTTTAGTTCTTGCATTTGTTATATTTAGTTTAAAAGTAAAACTTTGGTAATATTTCTTGATTTATTTTAAATAATAAATTATGTTGATTTGTTAAGCACAAATTTGTATAAAAAAGGAAAGCAATTCAATCGAAAAGAATGAACATTTAAACTATTTTTTCAACAACGTTAATGAACGTTTTTTTGTTGAAAAAATAATTCAGTGCGTAAATGTATTGATAATCAAATCTTCAACTTTAAAATAAAATTCCTGATTAGGAAATTAACATATAAATAGTTTGTAAAATAAAAAATATGTACTAAGAATACAAAATAAAATTTCTTATATTTGTGCTCGATTTACAAATTCTAGTTTCCTATACCACTCTTCCCCGTATTTTCTAATTAAAGCATCTTTTAAAAACTCAAAAAGTCTTATTTTTTTTGACTTTCCACAAGATTTTGCTGCGCTACATACGTGCCATTCATGATAATTTACAGCATCAAAATTTTTGTATTTGGTGATTCTTATAGGGTATAAATGACAGGAAATTGGTTTTTTAAATGAAATTTTTCGATTTTCGTAAGCCAATTCTATCCCACATTTACTTACTCCATTTTGATCAAAAACTACATAGGCACATTCTTTCCCTTGAACTAAAGGGGTTACATATTCACCATCATTATCTACTACATATTTGCCTTGATTTTCAATAGCTTCAACACCCTCTTTTCGTAAAAAAGGCTTAATTTCGGGATAAATCGATTCAAGAATTTTAACTTCTTCCGTTTCAAGAGGTGCTCCTGAATCACCTTCAACACAACACGCTCCTTTACATGCTGATAGATTACAAGCGAAATGCTCATTAATAATATCTATTGAAACTATAGTATGATCAATTTGAATCATGAGAGTAAGTCTTTTCCTATATCTTTTCTAAAATACATATCTTTAAAATAAAGTACGTCTAAATTTTTATAAGAAATATCTAATGCATCTTTTAAATTATCAGCTAATGATGTAATAGCTAAAACTCTCCCACCATTTGTAACTATAGCATTATTTTCAAATTTAGTTCCAGCATGAAATACAACGCTATTTTTTACTTCAGAAAATCCAGAAATAATATGACCTTTTAAGTAATCTTTCGGATATCCACCAGAAACAGCTACTACAGTTGATGCACTTTTATGGTCAATTTCAAGTTTAGTGTGTTTAAGATTATTATTCCATGTATCCATTAACAACTCATACAAATCATTTTTAATACGAGGAATAACCACTTCGGTTTCTGGGTCTCCCATTCTACAATTATATTCAATTACATATGGATTACCTTTAACATTCATAATTCCAAAAAATATGAATCCTTTATATGCAATATGCTCTTTTTTTAATCCAAATATGGTTGGTTTTATAATTTGTTCTATTACCTTTTGTTTAAATGCCTCATCAACAAAGGAAACTGGCGAGACAGCTCCCATTCCTCCAGTATTTAATCCAATATCTCCTTCGCCAATTCTTTTGTAATCTTTAGCTTCAGGAAGCAATATATAATTTTCGCCATCTGTTAAAACAAACATAGAAACCTCTATCCCTTTTAAATACTCTTCAATTACTACTATATTCCCAGCATCTCCTACATAATTACCATCTAACATATCAAGGAGTGTTTTTTTAGCTGTAATTAGGTCATCAATTATTACAACACCCTTTCCAGCGGCTAATCCGTCTGCTTTTAAAACGTATGGAGGCGAGATTGTTTCTAAAAAATTAAATGCATCAGAAATATTTTCTTTAGAAAAACTATTATAATTTGCTGTAGGTATTTTATATTTTTTCATAAACTTTTTAGCAAAATCTTTACTGCCTTCAAGTTTTGCCCCTTCACAGGATGGCCCAATTATTGGAATTTTTTTTAACTCAGGTTCTTCAGAAAAATAATCAACGATCCCTTTTACCAAAGGTTCTTCTGGTCCAACTAGTACTAAACCGATATTATTTTCTATAACAAGGTTTTTAATTTCAGGAAAATTGGATGTAGAAACATTCAAGTTTTTTGAAAGAGAATGTGTCCCTCCATTTCCTTGTAATGAAAATATGTTGGATACTTTTTTACTTTGACTTAATTTCCAAATAAAGCAGTGTTCACGAGCTCCAGAACCAATAACTAGTACGTTCATTTTTTCTACAAAAATAATATAAGCTTAATAATATTATATAAATAATGATAACAATTAGTATTTTTATTTAGGGAATTACACATAATATATATGAATATACTAATAGTAGGAGATATACATTCATTCTTAAAAAATAAATTAGAATTGTTAGGATGTAAAGTTGTTTTAAATAACGATATTAATTTTGTTAGACAAAATATTCATACATTTCAAGGGCTTATTATACGTAGTCTATTCGTTGATCAGGCTTTGTTAGATAATGCCAAAGAGCTTAAATTTATAGCTAGAGCAGGTTCTGGTTTAGATAATATTGATGTTGATTATGCTAATAGAAAAGGCATTAAAGTTTTAAGTAGTCCAGAAGCAAATAGTTTAGCAGTAGCAGAACATGCTTTAGGGATGCTACTTTCCTTACTAAATAAAATAATTATATCATTTAATCAAGTTAAGCAGGGAAAATGGGAGAGAGATTTGAACTGGGGGACTACACTTGCAGGAAAAGTTATAGGAATTATTGGGTATGGTAACACGGGCAAATCTTTTGCTAATTTGTTGAAGGGATTTAACGTGAAAGTAATAGCATATGATAAGTACAAGTTTGATTTTGGCAATTTATTAGTAGAAGAAGTAACTTTAGATTACATATATGAACATTGCGATATATTGAGTATTCATTTGCCTTTAACCGATGAAACAAAATATTGGTTTAATGACAATCGAGTAAACAAATTTAAAAAACCAATAATACTTATGAATACATCCAGAGGTGCTATAGTAAATACAAATACATTAATTAACGCGTTAGAATCTAAAAAAGTATTAGGGGCTTGTTTAGATGTTATAGAATATGAAGAAAAAAGTTATGATAATATTCATGTACATGAACTTTTTACAAAGCTATTACATATGAACAATGTTGTTATAACACCGCATATTGCAGGATGGACAAATGAGTCATACGAATTACATTCAAAAATATTGTTTGATAAAATTCAAAAATTATTTTTCTCGCAAAATAGTATAGTCGATTAAGCTTTCAAGATATAGAAGTGCTTCTTTATCTTTATCAGGAATATCGTTCAAAATTATTTTACCTTTATTAATATGATCTTTCATTATTTTTTCAGAATATGCAAAACCTCCTACTTCTTTAATTAACTGGACTAGCCATTCTATTTTTTTTAAATTATCATTTTCATTTTTAATGATCTGAATAATTTGTCTCTTAGTTTTATCCGTACTTTGGTTAATGGTATAAATTAATGGGAGTGTGATTTTTTTTTCTTTTATGTCTACGTAAGGTGCTTTACCCGTTTTATGGTAAATACCATAATCAAGTAAATCGTCCTTAATTTGAAAAGCCATTCCAACATTTACTCCAAACTCCCACATTTTCTTTGTTATTTCAGTGTTTTTAGATACAGAATATATTCCGGTTGAACAACATGCGGCAAGTAATGAAGCTGTTTTTTGTTTAATAATTTCAAAATAAATTTCTTCAGTAATATTTAATGTGCGAGTTTTTTCTATTTGCAATAATTCACCCTCACTCATTTCTTTTACTGCTTTAGAAACTATTTTCAAGATTTCGAATTCATCATTTTCTATTGATAATAGGAGTCCTTTTGACAATAAATAATCTCCAACTAATACAGCAATTTTATTTTTCCATAAAGCATTAAGGGAAAAAAAACTTCTTCTAAACATCGCGTCATCTACTACATCATCATGTACTAGTGTTGCTGTATGTAATAGTTCAATTAATGATGCCGCAATGTAAGTAGAAGGGTTAGTTTTTCCGACTAGTTTTGCAGAGAGAAAGACAAACATTGGTCTTATTTGTTTCCCTTTTCTCTTAATTATATAATGCGTTACTTTATCTAACAATAATGTATTACTCTTCATCGATTTTTTAAAAATATCTTCAAAATAATCGATTTCATCTTTTATATAGAGTTGAATTTCACTAGGAGTTTTCATAACACGAACATATAAAATATTTCTTTTTATATGGTATTAATAATATATCATAATTTAATTATTCGATGATTTTAATATATAATTAATATAGCGAAATCAAATTCTATATAGTTCAGTTTTAATTTTTAGTATTTGATTATCAGAGCATAACAAAAATTAACACGATTTTTTTTAAAGAGGTATTGCATAATAAATCTACTTCACATACATTTGCAAAAGTTCTTTTAAAAAGTGTTTATAAAAATTTTTAAAAAAATTTTATTAAATATTTGGATTTTTAAAAAATGGTTGTATATTTGCATTCCATTTTTGAAATATAAAAGTAAAAAATAGATTATTAAGAGTTCTTTGATAGATTGATGTAAGTTACGAAGAAAAAATGTTTAAGTACATTTAAAATTTTTACTACGAAGAGTTTGATCCTGGCTCAGGATGAACGCTAGCGGCAGGCCTAACACATGCAAGT
>CAZEIM010000050.1:0-18074 GCA_964512145.1 uncultured Flavobacteriales bacterium | reverse complement strand
ATGTTACCGAATTACCCTGACATATCGTAGTGTCAGTGCCCGCATTAACCGTGGGAGCATCTAAAACTTGAATATTTACTTGATCTGTATCGGTACAACTACCTAATTCATAAGAAAATGTAATTAAATGTGTTCCAACTCCAGCTGTTGAAGGGCTAAATAATCCAGAAGATGAATTTATGATACCGGGACCTGACCATGTAATATTACCAATACTAGGGGTTGCTGATAAAAAGATATTCGGAAGATTTTCACAAAATGGCCCAGTAGAAGTTATAGTTGCAACTGGAGCAGAAGCAGATAAAGTAATATTTCCAGTTTTTACACATCCCTTAGAGTCTGTTACAGTTACAGAGTAATTTCCAACATTAAGATTTGTTGCAGTTGCAGATGTTTGACCATTTGACCATAAATAAGTATAGGAAGGTGTTCCTCCTCCAACAATAACAGTAGCAGAACCTGTTGCAGATGTACATCCAGGTGAAGTAATGTTAAAAGATAGAGAAATGGAATCAGGCTGCAAAACATTTACAGATAAAGATTTATTACAAGAACCTGTTCCGTCAGATACAGTTACTGTATAGCTTCCGGCCATTAACCCATTAATAGTAGAACTTGTTTGGCCTGATGACCAAAGATATGAGTATGGAGGTACACCACCACTACCAGAAACTGAAATAGCTCCATTACTACCACCATAACAGGAAACATTTGTAACACTGTTTAAATTTACATTTAATCCGGTTGGGGGTTGAGTAATATTAAAGCTTTCTTCTCCACTACAACCTTCAATATCTGTTACAGTAACTGAATAATTTCCTGCAGTTAACCCTGAAATACCTGAAGTAGTTTGTCCATTTGACCAAATATATGTGTAAGGGGAAGTTCCACTAATAGGTAAAACGCTAGCACTTCCATCTGATCCACCATTACATGAAACATTTGTAGAAGAAGGTTGTAACGCAAGGCAAAAACATTTTTTAAGTAATGTATGATTAGCAACGGTTGCTAAAAAATTTGTGATTGTCCAAGAAGTATTATATGAAGCCGGGTTCCAAACAGCCGAAGTTAAAGGATATGACCCTCCGACATTTTGATTAGAAATCGTAGCCCAACATGAAAATAAAGATGTGTCATTAACTGCTAAAAAAAAGTCTTGAGAACCAAATCCAGAGCTATGAGTTAAGTTTCCGAAAAACACGACTTGGTCATCGTGTTCAGTAGATTTTAATCCTAGACCCTGAAAATCCAAGAAATCTTTTGACCATAGATAAGTTCCGTCAGACTTAAATTTTAAAATACGAGCGTATCTATTAGAACCTGTTTTATAGGTAATAGATACATAAATAAATCCATAGATATCTTGGTAAATTGAATTTGCGCCTTTATTCCATATATCATTTCCTATAGTAGATAGTAAAGTTCTTTCCCATTCTACACTAAAATCGGTGTTTAATTTTTTAATAGTTATATAATACTGTGTTCCTGTATAATACCAACCTAAAGATAAAAACTCATTGTCGATGGTAGTTATTAACTCACTTATTTCAGAAAAATTAGACGCGACATTATATTTTACCCCATTAACGTAATTCCCGTCTTTATCTACTCGCAAAATAAAAGGTCTTTGTGCTCCGGAGCTATGAACAGCACCTGTAACTAATATGCCTCCTAATCCATCGGATGCAATATGATATTGTTGATCATCTCCATCATTATATGCTTTGCTCCATACTATATTCCCTAAATCATTTATTTTTGTAATGTTAATATCGTCAGATGATCCGCTAACTAATCTCCAGGAAACAAATAGAACTGAACCATTGTCTGATTCAATAATTTTTCCAAATCTGTCTACAGTAGAAGCATACGTTTTTGTCCAAATAATATTCCCATTTTGGTCTAATCTAAACAAGTAATTTGTTGATCCTGACAGGTTATTTTCGCTTGAATAAAGCATAATATCACCTGTAGTTAATTTAATGATATATGTAGGAACTTTAAAGAATGTTCCACTGTAGTTTTTTTGCCAAACAATATTTCCAGTATTATTTATTTTTGCTACAAATATTGAATTAGAGGCCACGTGCCGTCCACTAACATAATACGCATCTTCTGTTGGATAATAATAAAATGCGCTAATGTTTTCACTGGAAGCCGTTCCATAAATATTATGAAAAGTATTTTGTTGAAAGGCTTTAAACTGAAAAGCCAATAAAAATATAAGGAATAAAATTAGTTTAATTTTTGAAAAGTATAAATTAATCATATGTGAGATGATTTTTTAATGAATAATAAAAAGAAGTAAGAGTTCCTATAGGTTATATATGATAAATCTTGCATGAAGCAATTTTATGATAAATTTACTAAAAACGAGTCCTTAATGCAAATATTATTTAATTAAGACCTAAATAATGGGATGTTTAAAATATAATAATGATAGATTTAACTAAATTTGTATATATTAAGAAAATACCATGAAAAATAAACTTGATAGAATAGAAGATGCCATTGAAGAAATAAAAAACGGTAAAATTGTTATTGTTGTTGATGATGAAGATAGAGAAAATGAAGGTGATTTTGTAGCTTCTGCCAGACATATTACCCCTGAAATTATAAATTTTATGGCTAAATACGGGCGCGGTTTAATTTGTGCGCCATTAATTGAAGATAGATGCGATGAGTTGGGTTTAAAACTAATGGTTTCAGATAATACATCATTACATGAAACTCCGTTTACTGTATCAGTTGATTTAATTGGTAAAGGTTGTACCACAGGTATTTCTGCCAGTGATAGATCTAAAACAATTAAAGCATTAATTGATCCTGAAACCAAGCCCCATGAACTTGGAAAACCCGGGCATATTTTTCCTCTTAGAGCTAAAAAAGGAGGCGTTTTAAGAAGAGCAGGGCATACGGAAGCTGTAATAGATTTAGCTAGGTTAGCTGGCCATGAGCCCGCTGGAGTATTAGTTGAAATAATGAATGATGATGGAACTATGGCTCGATTGCCAGACTTGTTTCAAATTGCTGAAAAATTCGATCTTAAAATTATTTCTATTGAAGATTTAATAGCGTATCGAATGAAACACGAACGCTTAATAGAAAAAGAAGTAGAAGTTATGTTACCCACCCAATACGGTGATTTTAAATTAGTTGCTTATAAACAAACCACTACTCAAGAGGATCATATAGCTATTATTAAAGGAACCTGGGATAAAAATGAACCGGTATTGGTTAGGGTGCACTCTTCTTGTGTAACCGGAGATATTTTTGGTTCTTGTCGTTGTGATTGTGGTCCGCAACTACATAAAGCTTTAGAGATGATTGAACACGAGGGAAAAGGAGTTTTGCTGTATATGAAACAGGAGGGTAGGGGAATTGGATTGTTAAATAAATTAAAAGCATATAAGCTACAAGAAGAAGGTAAAGACACGGTAGAGGCAAATTTAGAATTAGGCTTTAAAATGGATGAAAGAGATTATGGAATTGGAGCCCAAATATTACATGATTTAGGAATAAAGAAAATGAGATTAATGACCAATAACCCTAAAAAAAGAACAGGATTAATAGGGTATGGTTTAGAAATTGTAGAAAATGTTCCTTTGCAAATTCAATCGAATAAACACAACGAATTGTATTTAAAAACAAAAAAAGAAAAAATGGGTCATGAACTTTAAAGAATTTAAGTCTTAAAAAATCATAAGTTATCCAACTTGATTTGAGATTGAAAGTCTTTTGTTTTAACGGTATACCTCTTAAATAATGAATATTTTCGTTCGTTTTTGTAATATACACCAAAATCCTGAACCATAATATCTTTTATTTTTTCTTCGCCTTCAATAGTACTGATAGGTTTATTTATAATATAAAATTCGCTTCCACTTTTTTTGTCTTTAGCCTTTATATTTAATACAGGCTCGTAAAATGTAGCAGGGATTTTAAAGTATAGTTTATTGTTTTTTATATCAGCTGTATGCTGTATATTGTTACATCTCTCATCAATTGTAGCTTCAATAATGGTTAAATGACTAGGTGTTTGGAAGGTTATATCATACGTAGGACGTTGGCTATTATGAATTAATAAATATACTCCACTTTCTTTAATATCAAACGATAAATATTGCTCTTCAGAATTATATAAATTTTGGATAGGAATAACATTGTATTTTACCTGATTGATTATTTTAATTAAGGTAAATTCAAATTTATTGAAACAAGATTCAAAAGGTATCGTTACTTTTACAGGCCAATTGGGTTGTTTCTCTTTATCAAAAGATAATTCGTATAATCCTACTATACTTCCTAATGCATTGTATTTTTGAAATGTTGTTGGGTAATTTAATTCGGCCATCGTATAATAGTTGTATGTAAATGCTTTATTTACCTTATCATAATCACAAATATTTACTTTCATTGTGGCTTTATATGGCAAATTAAAAACAGCAAAGGCATTGCACTTGTTTTTATATGAAGTCACGGTACTTTCTTCATTGTTTTCCTCGTATAATAATTTATCTACCGGTAAATTAAACTGTTTATAGTCGAAATATGCAATGGGGGTTTCACTAGAATATGCGATTTTAATTTTTACAGCATCTATATCATTTGCAAAACTTTGTAAGGATTGAGATTCATATTTTGGTAATTCAAGCACACTAATTTTTTCAGAATTAATATTAAAGGAAGTAGTAATTGATTTTAACTCCTCAATTCGTTTACTATTAATGATAGAATTACTTTTACTAATAGATGTATCAATAAAAATATGATTTATTTCGTAATTTTTTAGGTGGTTTAAGTATTCTGAGAATTTATACTCTTGAGAAAAACTAATGTTTGGATTATTTTGTAAAAAAAACAAATCAAAGGTTAAAAATCGATTGTTTTGATTAAATACATTGATATTAGATAGTACAAAAACTATAATAAAAATTGTGCGAAACTTCATTTTTAACATTTTTTTTACAAAAGTAAAGGTTATTCAAATACCAAGCAAGTTTCTATTTTAAATACTCCTCAGCTTTTAATACCATGTTTTCAGACCCAATAAATAGAGGAACTCTTTGATGTAATGTTTCAGGTTGTATGTCTAAAATTCTTTTTTCGCCATTTGTTGCTCTCCCTCCGGCTTGTTCAACAATAAATGCCAGTGGATTAGCTTCATACAGCAATCTTAACTTACCATTCGGTGATTTTAAGGTTCCCGGATAAATGTATATTCCCCCTTTAAGCAAATTTCTGTGAAAATCGGCTACTAAAGACCCTATATATCTACTTGAATATGGACGGTTTGTTTCGGGAGATATTTCTTGACAAAAAGAAAGATACTTTTTTACACCTTTGCTAAAGGTATTTACATTTCCTTCATTGATAGAGTATGTTTTTCCGTCTTTTGGAATTTTTATATTTGGATGAGATAAACAAAACGTTCCGATGGAAGGATCTAACGTAAAACCGTTTACACCGTGCCCCGTAGTATATACTAAAATGCAGGAAGAACCATATAAAACATAACCTGCTGCTACTTGTTTGGTTCCAGGTTGCAGAAAATCATGCAAGGTAACACTGGATGTTGTTTCTGTAGTTCTTTTATAAATTGAAAATATGGTACCTATAGAAACATTTACATCAATATTAGAAGATCCATCTAAAGGATCAAACAGGACAATGTATTTTGCATTTTTATTTTCTTTTAATTTAAACTCAATGTAATCTTCATTTTCTTCAGAGGCAACTCCCGCCACTACACCTCTTGCCTCTAAGGCTCTAATAAAACGAATATTAGCAAAAACATCTAGTTTTTGTTGCACCTCCCCTTGAATATTTTCGGCCCCTGCCGCGCCTAAAATATCTACCAATCCAGCTTTATTTACTTCTCTATTTACAACTTTAGCGGCTAATCTAATCGAACTCAATAAACTGGACAATTCTCCAGTGGCTTCTGTAAATTCTTTTTGTCTTTCAATAATAAATTCTCCAAGTGTTTTTATTCCGGGCATATGTTAAGGTTTTTGTAGTAATTGCAAATTTAGGGCTTCTGATTCATTAATGTTTTCTTTTTTAGATATTTTATAAACAGGATAAAAAGACGAGTTATGTTGATCCCTTATAGTAATCGTTTTAAATTTATCATCCCTTAATACCTGTAAGGT
This sequence comes from uncultured Flavobacteriales bacterium, assembly GCA_964512145.1. Lineage (GTDB taxonomy): Bacteria > Bacteroidota > Bacteroidia > Flavobacteriales_G > JALEGO01 > CAYOHR01. Next base: position 11,919 of record CAZEIM010000050.1, on the reverse strand, counting down.
AATTTCTCCTTCAAAACATTGAATCCATTTTTCAAATGCATTTGCATTGCCTTTTACGTCAATATTATTAATGAATAATATGTTGTCACCAAAGGTTAACCCACTTACGTATGCCGGTGAATTATTGTGTATTTGGCCAACCGTTGTGTTTTCAGAGAGTTTAAAACCCAAAACTCGCTCATGTTTTTTAGGGTTATCTACCTTGGATAGTTTTAAACCATAATATTCTAAGCATTCTTCAATATGTGGTAAATATGATTTCGTATCCCACACTAGCGACTCAAACACGTTTGTATAACTAATATTACTTAAACGAGAAATAATTTTCCAATAATCATCTTCAGAGAAGCCCTTGTTTTTTTGTGAAAATTCATTATATAATTCCCTCATAACATCGTCTAATGATTTATTATTAGCGGTAGACTTTCTGATATAAGTATCTGTAATATACGCTAATAAACTACCTTCATTATATATCGATACTTTTCTGTTAGGTACCCCTTTCACATACCCATCTAACCAAGTGTCTATTGATGCCTGAGCAACACTCATATTATTTCTACCTTCATTATCCATATATTTAGTAATAGTCTCGGCTAAAATATCGAAATATTTTTCTTCCGTAAAATATCCTGATCGGTATAAACATAAATCTCCATAATAGGTTGTAACTCCTTCTGCTACATACCCAGTAGAATAATAATTCTCTTTATCATATTGATAAGGGTACATTTCAATAGGACGTATGCTTTTAATATTCCAGGCATGGAATAACTCATGTGAGCTAATGCCCATAAAAGACTGGTATCCTCCGTTTTGCATAAGGTTATATCCTGGGCCTAATGCAATTACAGTAGAATCAATATGTTCCACTCCATGATAAAACCCTTTAGGTAATATTTGAAATAAAAAGTAATATTTTTTAAAAGGAAATTCTTTAAAGATATTTTTTTGTACTTCAATAAATGCTGTAAAGTCTTTTTCAATTTTTATAAAATCAGGATTGCAAATACCCATAAACCACAAATGAAATGAAGTATCTGCAACATTAAATTGATAGTTAGTAAGTAAATTGGATGCAATAAAAGGACTGTCGGCTAATTGATGGTAATTTGAAAAAATAAATGTGTTTTTTAATGTTGAATGATTTCTTAGAGAACCTGCTACGGTAAAATTTTCCGGAATTATTAATTGTAACTGATGAGGCAAATCAAGATTGTTTTTTAGATATAACAAACAATTTACCGGGTTTACATATAGTTGTTCTTCATTTAAAAGCGTTGAACCCGCATTTAAATCGGCCGCATAATAGGTGTATTTTACGTTGATTTTTTTGTTGTAATTAGTTTTAACAAGCCAAAGATCTTTTGTGGTTTTTTTAAATGGGATAGGAAGATTACTTTCATTGAAAACTGAAAATGAAACAATGTTTTTGGCAAAATTACCTAATTCGTATCTTCCGGGTCTCCAACTAGGAAGTTGTAACTCAATAAATTCTGCATTATGATGAGTTAAGTCAATTTCCATTTCAATATTTAAAAAATGTAAATGTGGATTTTCAAATATTAACTTATATGAAATCATGCGAAATATTTTGCGCTAAAATATACTTTATACTATGACATGATTTATCCATTTAAAAAAGTTTACAACGTACTGCTGTTAAAAAGCTCTCTTAATGTTTGGTTTAGTTCAAGACTTATTTCTTATATTTTTGTGAACTTATGGAATTAAATTATAAAAAGCTAGGCAATGGTAAGCCTTTGTTAATACTTCATGGCCTTTTTGGAATGTTAGATAATTGGCAGTCAATAGCTATTGAACTTTCTAGCTATTACACAGTATACATTATTGATTTAAGAAATCATGGAAGGTCACCACATCATTCAGAGCATAATTACCAGGTAATGATGAATGATATTTTTGAGTTTGCTAACCAACAGCATTTATTACAATTTTACTTATTAGGGCACTCTATGGGAGGGAAAGTAGCTATGAAATTTGCTCAAAATTATCCGGAATTTGTTGAGAAATTGGTGGTTGTGGATATAGCACCTAAGTTTTACCCTTTTAAACAAGATGCAGTAATTCAAGCTTTACAGGCGGTTGATTTTACGGTCATTAAAAACAGAAAAGAAGTAGAGGTAATATTAAGACAATATTTATTGGAAGAAGATACCATCCAATTTTTATTAAAAAATATTTATTGGAACACATCAGAAAAATTATCTTGGAGATTTAACCTGTCGGTATTAGCTTCTAATTTACAAGATATTGGTGTGGAGATAGCCGATCGTGTTTTTTACAAACCTACTTTATTTATCAAGGGGTCTTTATCAAACTATATTTTACCTTCAGATGTTGAAGATATTAAAATAATATTTCCAAATTCAAAAATTACTGAAGTTGAAAATGCAGGGCATTGGGTTCATGCAGAAAAACCAAAGGAATTTATAATATTATTAACACGTTTTTTTTCATAAATACTAAAATATTCTAAAAACCTTAACGTAATACAACTACCTTTGTTTTAACATTTATGGAAAATAATAAAAAAAATAAAGGTGTAAATACTAAAAACTTTACAAGAAAAGATAATACGTCCTTTAAAAAAAAATATTCTTCAACCAAAAAGAATTTTTCGACTCAAAAAGCAGTTATAAATCCTGATTATGTTCGCTTAAACAAGTATTTAGCAAATTCTGGTATTTGCTCTCGAAGAGAGGCAGATCAGCTCATTGCTTCAGGTGCCATTAAAGTTAATGGGAAAATTGTAACTGAAATGGGATACAAGGTACATGTATCAGATCAAGTTCATGTAGGAGAACAAAAGGTTCATAATGAAAAGAAGGTATATATACTACTTAATAAGCCTAAAGATTATCTTACAACCACCAAAGACCCAAAAGACAGAAAAACAGTTTTTAATATATTAGAAAATGCATGTAAAGAAAGGGTATACCCAGTGGGCAGAATGGATAAACTAAGTTCCGGTGTGTTACTGCTTACCAACGATGGTGATTTAACTAAAAAGCTTACCAGTGCTAAAACTCGTGTTGTAAAAATGTATCATGTTGAGTTAGATAAAAATTTTAAAAAAGAAGATTTTATTAAACTTAAAAATGGAATTAAAATTGATGATGTAGAATTTAAGGTAAATGATATACAGTATGTAGAAGACTCAGACAGTAAAAAACATATTGGAATTGAAATACATACTACTAAAAATGGGATTATTCGAAAAATCATGGAAAAGTTAGGGTATCAGGTTTTAAAGCTGGATAGGGTTATGTATGCAGGATTATCTAAAAAAGGATTAAGAAGAGGAGAATGGAGGTTTTTAAAAGAAAAGGAATTAATTTTTTTAAATCGATTGTAACTTAATGCTTGGAAATTTTATCTTTGAGTTAAGAAGAAAAAGACATTGTATATTATTTTTCCCATTTTTTGTATTTGGATTTTTTTTACGTCTTTTCAAAATCAGTATGATACCAATGCTAAAATTAAAGCATTATTTGTATATAATTTTACAAAATATATTGAATGGCCTAATGAGTACAAAACGGGTGATTTTATTATTGGAATTTTAGGAGAAAGTGCTGTGGTTGAGTCTCTTCAGGAAATGGCAAAGACTAAAAAAGTATTTGATCAAAATATTCAAGTAGTACAATACAAAAACACTGCAGAAATAAAAAAATGCCACATGCTTATTATACCAGAAAAGGAAGATGACAAAGTAAACGAATGTTTGTCTAAAACTTCCAGTCAAAGTACTTTAATTGTTACCGAAAAAGCAGGGCTTGGAAAAATAGCCGGAATTAATTTTGTGATAGTTCAGAGTAAACAAAAATTTGAATTGAATAAGAATAATTTAGAAAATAGAAAACTGAAAGTTAGCTCAAACTTACTTTCTTTGGCTATTGTAGTAAATTAATATGAAAAGTATAATCATACATATTATTTTAATCGTATTTGTTAGTATACAATTACAAGCACAAAAAAGTAATGTTCGTTTAGCACTTCAATATTATCAATCCCAAAAATGGGATTCCGCTAAAATATATATCGATTCGGCTAAAATACATGACGAAACAATCCATGAATTGAGTACTTATTATTATAGTGGTTTTATTTATAAAGAATTGTATAACAACTTAGATAAGGAAAATAAACAATCAAATTATAGAGAAGTGGCATTGTCCGATCATTTTTACTTTTTAAAAGAAAATAAAGATCCCAAGCAAAATGAAAATGTATTAAAAAGCATTAAGTTTTTAGTTTCCACATATTACAATGATGCTGTTACATCATTAAATATTAATGAATATCTTTTGGCTATACAACTATTTGACAAATATAAAGAACTCATGCTTAAAGCAGATCCATCTAGTAATTTAAAAGATTTAGATATTAAGTTTCATTTGGTTTTAGGGAATATTTACTCTGAATTATATGATTTAAATAAAGGGGTTAAAAATGAGTTTTTTAATCAGGTAAAAAATACGTTTGAATATGTTTTGGAAAAAGACTCCAATAACTGGAGTGCTAATTATAATTTAGGAATACATTATTACAACGAAGCAGTAAATAAAATTAAATATCAGGATTTTGATTTGGATTTAATTTCCATAGAATTAATTCAAGATGAAGCCATTGAATTATTTAAAAAAGCACTTCCATATATGCAAAAAGCATATGAATTAAATCCTAAGAAAAAAGAAACTCTAATTGGTTTAGCCGGTATATATTTTAGCTTAAACGACTCCATGCAATCAGAAAAGTATAACAACGAATTAAAGTTATTAGAAAACAAATAAAGTGTTTAGGAAATTTAAATTTTCAATAGGTTGGATTATAGGCTTAGGATTTGGTTTGCTTATTGTTTTTATTATTGCAATAAATTATAAAACCTTACAAACCTTAGGAGAAAGTAAAGAAATTAATACCAAAATTGTAGATGTTCACGCTCCTTCTGTGGATGCACTACAAGAGTTAAAAATAGAAGTATTAAATTCCTATTCCTACATCCAATTTTGGATTAGAGAGGAAGGGGATATTAGGCATGCCACTAAGCAAAATTTAATTAAATTAATTGAAGAAGAATACCCCCCCCTTAAACAAAAAGTTTTAAAACTTTCTAAAGATTGGACTCCCGAAGAAATAAAAGGAATAGAAAGAATATTTAAAGAAATTGATATTTTATTTGGGTATCATGAGGTGGTCAAGAGTACTTTACAAAGCATTCAAGATTATCAAGAACCTTTAACATATTTTGAAATGCTCGAGTTAATAGAGGAAAGAGGTAGGATTAGTGAACAAACAGCAAAAGTGCTTGAAATGTTAGATTTATTAATTCTTAGTCAACGAAAAAATACTGAATCAGATACTGAAAATATTTTATCCTCTTTTGACGAATTAAATTTTTTGGTTCGCAAATTAGGAGTGGTAATAATTATTGTAGCCATATTTATTGCTGTTTTTACGATTCGCTTAATTTTAAAACCGGTGAATTTGGTAAAAAACCAGTTGCTAATGCTGGGGAAAGGGATTATTCCTAATCAAAAAATCAACACTCGCAATGATGAAATTGGGGAAATGGCTATGGCATTAAATAATCTATTAGACGGGTTCAATAGAACTAAAGAGTTTGCTAAAGAAGTGGGAGCAGGGAATTTTCAGGTTTCTTACAAACCTTTAAGCGATCAGGATATTCTTGGGCATTCATTACTGCGCATGAAAAATGATTTATTTAGCCTGACCAGTAATCTGGAAAATAAAGTGCAAGAAAGAACCGCTAAAATTGAGGAACAAAAAAAGGAAATTGAAATACTTTTAAATCATACAACCGATAGTATTAAGTATGCGAAACGAATTCAAGAGGCTATTTTACCTTCTAATGATTATGTAAAATCGGTACTTCCCAATGCATTTATTATGTATTTGCCTAAAGATATTGTTAGTGGCGATTTTTATTGGGTGCAACAAGTAAAAAATAAGGTTTTTGTAGCCGCAGTGGATTGTACAGGACATGGAGTGCCTGGAGCATTTATGACGATAATAGGGCATAATGGCTTAGTTAAAGCCTCCAAAAAGGAATCGGAAGTCTTAACTCCAGCTATTATTTTAAATGAATTAAATGAAGAGGTTTTACAAACGTTTGAGCAACAAAAGGAAGATTCTATTCGAGATGGAATGGATGCTACTGTTTGTGCAATCGATTATGAAAAAGGTTTGCTCGAATTTTCGGGGGCCTATAATCCTTTATTTTATATCAGGAATGAGCAAGTTTTTGAAATTCCCGGAGATAAATTTCCGGTTGGAGCACATACTGAAGGAAAAAAAGAATTTACAAACCATGTGATACCAATTCAAAAAGGAGATGTTTTTTATCTGTTTTCCGATGGATATGCCGATCAGTTTGGGGGGCCAAAAGGCAAAAAATTTATGTATAAAAATTTTAGAGAATTATTGATTAAAATTCACAAAACCAAACTTGAGGATCAAAAACGAACCTTACTACACGAGTTTCATGCTTGGAAAGGAAATTTAGAACAGGTAGATGATATTTTAGTGATAGGATTACAGTTTTAATCTGTACTATTTTAATTTGCGACCCCGGAGGGAGTCGAACCCCCAACCTTCTGATCCGTAGTCATAAAATGCACACAAAACAACAAAATACTAAACAATAATAAAACCCCTTATATTGCTATATTTCACAAGTGTTTTAAGCGTTTTTGTTTTAATTTGTTAATGGTTTATTTTGCGTTATTATGTTATATTTGTGTTACAAATGTGTTACAAAAATGTGTCACAAAAATAAGGTGCAATAATGAAAACAGCCGAAGCAAGTTTGTATTATGATTTACTAAGACCCAATAAAAATGGGAAATGTTCAGTAAAAATTAAAATAACCTTTATTCGAAAGAGAAAATATTATTCAACAGGAATTTATCTTACACCTTCTGAATATGATAGTGTAATGAATAATAAAAGGCGTACACCCGAACAAAAAGAAATACATTTAAAACTTAGTCACTTCCTTGCTAAAGCTAATGAGGTTATAAAAGGATTAAGTGTTTTTACCTTTAATTTATTTGAAGAAGGTTTTTTAGAGCAACGAAATACACGTAATAGTGTATCATTTGCTTTTGATAAGTATATTATACAACTAAAACAAGAAAATCGTATTGGTACAGCCGTAAGCTATGAATGTGCAAGAAATAGCCTTATTGAATTTAAAAAAGATTTATCCTTTGCAGAAATTACGTCCGATGTATTAAAAAAATATGAATACTGGATGTTAAATAACGGAAAAAGTGTTACAACCATAGGAATATATTTAAGAAGCCTAAGAGCAATATACAATATGCAAAATATTAATCGTGCTTTATATCCTTTTGGTGAAGGTAAAAACAAATACAGTATTCCCACTTCAAGAAACATAAAAAAAGCCTTAACCATTGATGAGGTTGCTAAGATATACAGCTATGAAGCAAAACCGATGAGTTTAAAAGATATGGCAAAAGACTATTGGGTATTTCTTTATTTATGTAATGGTATGAATGTTAAAGATTTTTGTATGCTTAAATGGGAAAATATAAATGGAGAAATATTAACATACAAAAGAGCCAAAACACTAAGAAGCAAAAAAGAAAATAGAAGCATTACAGTTGCCTTAAAGCCTGAAACAAACGAAATTATTAAAAAATGGGGGCAACCGTCTATTTTAAAAGAAGCTTATATTTTTCCACACATACAAGAAGGTATGACTAGCGAAAGACAAAGAGCCGTTTACCAACAATTAACTAAAAACATTAATAAATACATGAAGCAAATAGCTTTTGAATTAGGTATAAATAAAGATGTAACAACGTATTTTGCCCGACATAGTTTTGCTACAGTTTTAAAACGTTCAGGGGCTACAGTTGAATTAATTAGTGAATTATTAGGACATAGTTCGGTTGATACTACAGAAAGTTACTTAGATAGTTTTGAGAACGAACAAATACAAAAACAAACAGATGTATTAACCACAGGCTTTAAAAAAGCTATTTAAAAATCACTTTTTATGACAATTGAAGATTATAAAAAAATAATTTTAAATGGTTATTTAAACCAACTCACAAAAAATAACCTAAAAGATTATTTTTATCGAGAAATTAAAAAGGCAGAAAAAGAATATTATACTATCAAAGAATTTATAGAGGGTTGCCAAAAAGCTTTAAAAGAATGGGAAGAAGGAATAAAATATAATACTTGGGTTGAGAAACATAATATATTAAAAGTAATTGAAACAATTAAAGAAGGAAAATTGAAACATTGTAATACAGAAAATGAAAAACAAGAAAAAATTAATAAATACAAAAAAGAATTAAAAGAAATTAATAAATATAGTTTCCCATTAAGAATAACTCATTCAATTGGAATTTCCTCACATTTTCATTCTATAACAATGTATGATATTGATAACATCAAAACAGCATTATTAGAAATTCAAAATACTGTAGGTATAAATGAATCACCTCAACAGATTGTTAAGCAAAAACCTGAACAGGAAACCCCGAAAACCTTTGACGAACTTTTTTACAATACTGATTTGGTTAAACCTTGCATTGATATTTTAAAAGAACTTGACCCACCATTGATTGATACAGATTACAATTTCATAGGAAAGTTGAAGGGCGTTTTTTGTGTTTGGATTGACGAAATGCAAAGGCAGGGAATTGTAAAATCTAATTACCGTCAAGAACGTAAATTATTTGCTTCATTGATACCACAGAAAATAAAGCGGTTTTCAATTGACGAAAGTATGTTTGGTAAACATCAAAGCAAAGCAGAAAATCTATACAGAACAGATATAAAAACAAAGGTTTCTAAAATAAAACTTTCCCAAAATTCCCATTAAGGAAAGCAGGGAAATTTGAGCCTATAAATAGCGGTTTGTTTGTATCAAAATTTATTTGATATGGACAAAACAGTATTAATTTCATTACCGATTGAGGATTTACAAACGGTAATTATTGATTGCGTAAATTCCTGTTTGAGAAACAATAAGCAGGAAAGCAAAACACCCCCCGAACAACCCGAACAGTTTTTAACTATTGATGAGGTTTCAGTGCTATTACACCTCACTAAGCCAACGGTTTATTCAAAGGTTTCTAAAAACGAATTACCCGGAGTATGTAAACAGGGTAGACGCTTGTATTTTGACCGCCAAAGCATTATTAATTGGATAAAACAAGGGCGTAAAAAATCAAATGCTGAAATGGAACAGGAAGCTGAATTGTTTTTGTTGAACTCAAAACATAAATAGTTATGAATACAACAAGACAAAAAAGGATATTTCATTTTGAAGCTTTAAGTAATTGTAAACTATCAAAACATATTGAAAATGGAGAATAGTTACTATACACAACTTAAAACGGTGTCAAATTATTGGGAAAGTAATATAGCGAGTAGATACATGGTTTCAATTGCAACAGGTATTCCTATTCAAAATATTTGTAGGTATGTTGATATGTTAAAAGCAGTTAATTCTATTGCTATTATACGCAAAGACTATTGTAAAATAACAGGTGAATTAGTAGAATATTTAACTACCAATAAAGAGTTATTCCCACATAACCCACAATTGAAACTTTTTGATTGATTTTGTTAAAATAGATATTCCATTTTATCCTAGAGAAAAACTTTTGAAAAACTCAAATTTAGACTTCAAAAGCAACTACTCTTTAAGTACTGGAGAAATAGAACAGGATAAAGTAACGGCTGAATATAAGGGAATGAAATTTATATCCTTATCTACTAATAGACTTATAGTACAAGGTAGTTTGCATAAGTATTATAATTTTCTAAATAATAACTTTGCTCCCAACCAAATAAGCAAAGAGCAAAAAACAAAAGGGTTTAATGGTAATACATTTAATTTAACACAATTAAAATATGCAGTTAACCATTTGTGTAGGCTTAATAATATTAATCCAAAACAGGCCGTTTTAAGAAATTTTGAGTATGGTTTAAATATACAGATCAACAATGATTGTCAAATTTTCTTAAATAGTTTAATTAGACATAAAAACAAAGAGTTTTCTAGTGTTAAAGATATTTCACAATATTACAGACAAGTAAAAAACCAACGATTTATTATTAAGTGCTATGATAAACAAATTCAATACCAAATGCCTATGCCAATTATAAGATTTGAAAATAAGCAAATAAAAATGATTGGTTTAATAAATTTACCAATAAAATGTTTAGCAGATTTAACAATAAAAGAAAATTTAGAATCTCTTAAACACTTATTGGTTAAAAAATGGGATGAGGTTTTAATGTATGATTTTACTATTGAAATATCTAATTTAAAAGGTAAAGAAAGAAGCAAAATAAAAGACTTGTCTAATCCTTTGTTTTGGCAGTCAATTAAATCAAATCATACACACAGACATAAAGAAAAACTGAAAGAACTTTCCTTAAAATATGGTAAAAACATTAAAAAAATATTTATGAATGAAATTATAAAACAATGGGATAAGCAAAACCAAAATTGTGTAACATTTAACCGACTTTTTAAAAATGAAAATTGTGTAATATTTAACCATTCAGATAAAGGGTTAATTCTTACACAATAACAATATAAAATATGACTTAGGTATAAAAAAGCATTAAATACTAGAATAAAATCAAATTCACTTTAATTTAAGTTCCTTAATGATTTAGGTTTCATTTTCAAAATAAATTTCAAATGCCAAAGCCCCATACATTCCCAACCCTATACAATGAAGCGTTGAAAATACATATTTCAAAGCTTAAAGAATGGGGATATTTAGTGCCTGATACAATAAAGGGTGGAACACTTACTTGGAGTAGGAATGAAACTACTACAGCTAGTATTACAATAAATTCGAATACGTGTACCGAAAAACCACACATCGAGTTGAGATACAGCTATAGAGATAAGCCAATGAACTACAAAGTATATTTAACCTCAACCCCCTCAAACTTGAATAGGGGCGAAATATGGTATTTTATTTGTCCACACACAAAAAAGCGTTGCCGTAAACTTTACTTAATAGACGGTTACTTTTTACACCGCGAAGCCTTTACTGGTTGTATGTATGAAAGTCAAACCTATAGTAATAAAAACAGGCAATTAAATAAAACAATAGGGGAATACTTCAAAATTGATAAGCTTTACAGCGAACTATACAAAAAGAATTTTAAAAAAACCTATGCAGGTAAACCGACAAAAAAGTATTTACGTATTTTTGAACAATTAAAAAGAGCTGAAAGCATTAAGTAAATTTAGCTTTTTATTAAAATATTAACTAAAACTTAATTTATGGAACAACATAACCAACTACCAACTCCAAAAATCTCTTATTCTAAAATGACAATTGATGAACTAAATAATCTTAGCGAGGAACACCAAAGAGCATTGATGTTAGAAACAGCCCTTAATACTGCAAAAGACATTAAAAGAATAAAAAACAATGTTTTATTTTTCTTTTGGATTATTTTTTTATCTGGAGTTATTTTTATCCTAGTTACTTTAATTCAAAATTCCTCATTTCATTAAAGTAAAATTATTTTTTTATTGAACGTTTTTTAATCAAACGACTCAAAAGTATTTGTTTTTTAAACCTAAATATCCGAAGCAATATACTGTCGAAAAGTTTTCTTAACATTATTTATGTCGTTTTGACTTTTCAAAAAAATGATATTTTAATTAGTAAAGAATATTATCAAATTATTAATAAATATTTTCTTAATAAGAATAATATACAATTTCAATAACAAATAAAATGTACGGAAATAATACGCTTATTTTGATTTTGTGTTACAAATGTGTTACAACAATAATATTAAAAAATAAAATACTGTTGTAACTATTTGATTTTTAAGCGACCCCGGAGGGAG
>CAZEIM010000049.1:0-18597 GCA_964512145.1 uncultured Flavobacteriales bacterium | reverse complement strand
GGTTTTTACTCCAAATAAGGGTTTGAGGGTTTTGATGATTTTTTTGATAATCTAATAAGTTTCCTCGGTTATCGTAATTCAATACTTTTACCTCTGCTTGGTTTTCACCGTGAGATTTGTAATGAACGGACGAGATAAAATGACCATTAGCATCGATGAAAGAGGGGATAAAATTAGTAGTAGGAATAATGAGTTCAGTTTGATAGATTTTATCTAGTAAAGGAATCCCTTGAGGGTTATTTTTGAAGGATTTTAAGGATGATTGTATTAGTTTTTTTACGGTTCCTGTTTGAGAATACACGCTGGTTTCTATGGGTTCATTTATATTCATTTCTTGAAGTGTTTGAATAGAAATGCTTTGATCGTCTGAAGCGTTATTTGTAATGTAATCTTTGGAATAGATGGTATGGGTTATTTGATCTTTGGTTCCGTACGCATTTTTTATTTTGGTTTCAATAGGTTTTAAGTGAAGGAAAGATGGGTGGTATTGATATTCTTTTTCAACGGTAAGCCCAAACTGTGTCATAGATTCAGATTGAAGAGTAACGGTATATACAGGAATTCTGAAAAAATGCAAGTAATTATTCCAGGAGCTTGCATTACCTCCACCATATGAATCCAACTCATCAATCATACCCCAAATATGTCTATTTTCGTTTATGGTATACTGAAAATCAGTGGATAATACTTTTTGGTTGTTGGCATTAAATACTTCTTCTGAAATTAAATATCCGTTTAAGGGATTTGGAATACCCGGTATTCCGGATGGCTGTCCGTTATACCCTCCAACTTCATCACTGTAGTTGTGATACGTATAAGTTTTTTTCCCATTTTCACCTTCATCTCCATATAATACAGTAACCCTACTATACCCAATGTATGAGGATTGGGCTGATTGTGAGGTAGGAATAAAACTGCTACTGCTAAAAGAAATATTGCGATAATCAGTGCTTAGATTAGAGGTAAAACCATCCCCCGGAAAATTACATTCCACAAAAATTTCTCGTTGAGTAAGACTTAAAAATTTTAAAGGGGACATTAACTTCCCACTACTTACAGAATTTACTGTGTCAGAGGAGTTGTATACAAATTTACGTATGATGGGGTCTGAATTAGTATTAGGTCTGTCTTCTATCCTTTTAATTCTTAAGCCGGCTCCTTTTTTTTCTTTTACCGGATCGCCATAAATAATTTCTTTGGTCATAATGTAAGCATACCCTAAATTCTGATAAGGAGGGATGCTGTTGGGGAAATTTGCTTCCATAACATATGTTCCGGGTAATAAATCGATTTTTTCAACAATGTTTTGTTGTCCGGAAGTGGTGTTTAAATCCCAAAATTTTTCAAAAGTATTGCCGGGGGTAATGGAATATAAACGAGCATATAACGCCTCATCGTTGCTAAAAGCAGGGTTCGTTTGGAAATAGCCGCAAGTGTAGGTAGGGGGATTACTCGGACATATTAAATGCACGGTAAATGTCATTTTTTTGTCTTCAGTAAGGATAAACTGAGTGCTTACAGGGTTTATTCCGGAGTTATCATCGTGAGCATAATATTCCTGTACACCCAAATATTCTAATTCATCAAAAATAAAATTTGAATAACGGTTGCTTTCATATTCAAAAAAAGACTCTCCCTGAGTAGCATTAATAACCTTACGTAAAATTCCTGCTTGAGCGAAGTCTTCATTAGGCTGTTTATTGGCCAAAGGAAGTTTAGATAAGAAATAGGAGATGCTGTAATCTCCGTCTATTACAGGGTCTAACGGTTTATAATTTTCATATTTTTTAACATCCGGAAGAAAACTGGTATTGGTATGCACTCCGTTAAAATATCCCCAATAATCTTGCGCATAAGCAGATTTGTAGGGTAAAGTAGTGTTGTTGTATTCAAAGGAATAATAAGGGATGAGTTCGCCTGTAGATGACTGCACTTGAATTTGATTTAGTTTTAATCGTTTAGATTTTCTATCGATATCATACCCTAATGGTTGAAGGTAAGGATGTTCTAAAATAAGATCACCATATTGAGGTGACCCTTCAAAATAGGAATAGGAGAGCTGATACTGTTGAACTAATTCCCCCTGAACGTTTAGAATACGTATTTTATCTAATTTTTTTTCACCCGGATGATCCTGTCTTGAAGAGGTGATAAATTCTACCGAGCCTTCATTGTGTATAATTTTACTTAAATAAACCGGAGCGTATTGAGATATAGAAATATCGATATTTATGTCAGCATTGCTTGGCTCATAACATCCTGTGCAATAGGGGTAATTTATATTGGCACTTAACTCGGATTGCTTACACCATTTTGAATTTTGATGTTCAACCGGTAAACTTAGCGTGTTGGGAAGAGTTTCATACTCAAAAGCAATTTCTTTTCCAAAGATGTTTTGTATGAGCGTTAAATAATAGTTGGAAGCAATTAAATTTTGCCCCTGATAGTTGCGAACAGTTTCTAGTTTTCCGAAATAATATTTTGTTCCTTTTTCATCCAGAATGGTAAATCCTTGTGTATTTGGTTGATTGTTAAAACCATAAGGATTTCCGGGAATAATTTTCACATCACTTTTTTTAAGCAATACGGCTTGTCCATTTTCCAGAATAAATTTACCGGATGCACCCGGGAAATTAAACGTAAAAATATCCGGATTTCCATCTGCTCCGGCATAACCCATCCAATTAAAATAGGATAGGTAAGAGCCATCGCTTTTGCGAACGGAAAGATTTCCCATATCATGATTTCTTACCGAGAATTGCGTGTAATAATCACCATTAATTTTATCGGGGATATTGTGTGTGATGATATTGCCTTGAATGCTTGTATTGTATAAATTCCCCATGTTCGAAAGATAATCATCCAGTGTAAAGGTAGGAACCTCCATGTCATTTCCCTCAATATCATAACAAGGTTTTCCTCTGTAGTTTCTAGTTACAATTCCTCCAGCATTCAAGTTCCACCCCAAGCCTGTCCAACTGGCATCTTCACTTACTTGCAAACCGGATGCGTGGTATGTTAACGAAATGGGAATAGAAAAACCATCAACTTGAATATTATAAATGGGAATTTCTATATTTGGAATACCGGTATAGGTATTTACAGGGATTTCAACATACTTATTAAAGGCACTTGCGTTGGGTGTATTGGGCAAATATATTTCCCAAGGGTTAAAATTTGTATTGTTAAGTTGGCTAAAAGCGAAAAAACGAATGAATAAAAATAAAAAACTAATACAAAGCTGTTTTTTCATAAAATACTATATTAAATTATAGTGCAAGAATAGTGATCCTACAAAAGTTGCTCAATCAAAATAAGTAAACGGGTATTTTTTTTACGTAAACGGGTATTTTTTTTACGTATAAATTGAAACCTTTTTAAACTTTTTGGATGATTATTTCGTAATAGCTATTTCATGAAGAAAAAATTATATGTATTTATTTTTATTCTTGTACACAGCTTGTTTGGTCTACAAGCTGAAAATAGCTTTTTTGAAAAAGAATTTCGAGAAATAGAAAGCCTATTTTATGATACTATTTATGGAAGAGATAAAATAGAATGGGGAATTAAAAAAGCTGATTCAATTTCTCTTAAAGCAAAACAAAAGAATCAACTTCATGATGTAGGAAGGGCTTATTTGTACAAAGCAAAGCTTATATTTCATGCGTATTTATATTCAAAACCATATTTTGATACAGCATATTTTTATTTAAAAAATACTCCAGATTACTATACATATGAATGTGAATTATATGTAGTTGATAATTTAATCTCTCAAGGAAATTCTGACTCAGCTTTAATATTCATGGATAAAATTATTTTATCTATGAATGAAAATATTAAAACGTACAAAGATTATGTTCTGTATACAGAAGCGATTGTAAAAAAAGCCTATTTATTGTTTAATTTATCCAAACCTTACGAGTCATTCACACTCTTGACAAATACCTTGGATCTTGTGTCTAATAAAAGCTGTCCCGAATGCGAGGCAAAGTTATTATTAGTACTTGCAAAAAAGTATGAATCTTTAGCCTTTTCAAAAGAAAGTATAAAAAAAACAGAAGAATATTTTAAGAGAATTCATCCATTAAATATACCACTTAATAGCCTAATATATTGGGAGATACAAAAATATAGATTCAAATATACCTTTTATAATAAGGAAAAAACAGAAGATGTTATACAGCAAATGTTTCAGTTGAAAGATAAACTTTCTAAAACTATTTATATTAATCAGGAAGTAAGTTTAGAGCTAGAAATTTCAAGAATGAGGATGGATTTAGGGCAATTTTCTCAAGCAGATTCAATGTTGGATCATATTATCATTAAAAATAATATAGCAAAAGATACTTCGGGATTATTTAATACATATTTAGCAAAAGCATATTTATATGTAAGTCAAAATAAGTTTGACCAATCGGTGAAATACTATCATTTATGTCTACAACAAAAATTGAAAGAAAATAACGCTCTTTTAATTATTTATTGTTATAAGGGCTTATATAATGCATATTATCAGCAAAACAAAGCTACTGAGGCTTTAAAATACCTTCATTTATATTCTCACTTAAAAGATTCCGTGTATGGATATCAGCAAATTCAAAATATACAAGATTTTTTGGAGCAAGTACAAGTTCAGAAAAATGAAGAAAGGTTAAACGAGGTAAAACTTCAAAGTGCATTAAAGCAACAAAATAGTTCGTTTAAAGTAAGATTGATGTTTTTAATGATGGTTATTATTCTTTTATTAGGTATTTTGCTTTACATGAATGCCAAAAATGCAACCAAAAGAGTTTTATACTCCTTACAAGAAACTGAGCAAAAGCTTTTGCGAGCGCAAATGACTCCTCATTTTTTATCCAATGTAATTTCGCATATTCAAGGTATATCAAATACCAACAAAGAGAAAAGTTATTATTACTCTTCAATATTTTCAAAATTAATGAGAGGTGTATTAGAGTCAACTACATATGATTATATTTTGTTGTCCAAGGAATTAGAGTTGTTGCAAAACTACATAGAAATTCAAAAGTTGGTAACCAGTAAATCCATTGTTTTTAAAACGGATATCAGCCCAGATATTTTATTAGATGCATTTCAAATACCTACTATGTTATTACAGCCACTGATCGAAAATTCTATTAAACACTATACAAAATCCGGTGACTTAAAAATAAACTTACATATTCGCATAGAAAACAGTTATTTATGTGTTGAATTAACAGATAATGGTTCTGGAATTCAAGATTTTACAGATGTAGATGAACGAACATCATATTCAATGCATATAATTAACCGAAGAATTTATTTACTGAATAAAAAATATAAATCAAAAATTCTTTTTACCAATCAAAACATTAGTCATCAGGGCATAGTGAATGGGTTTAAAATTTCGTATCTTTTTCCTCCCAATATATATCATACATGAATATTCTCATTATTGAAGACCAAAAGCCAATTGTAGATTATATTTCCGACATTCTTCAACATAATGAGCCGGCTATTTCAATAGATTCGTCAGGCTCGGTAAAAGATGCCTTGCTTAAGATAAAAAAACACAGACCGCATTTGGTGTTTATGGATATTGAACTCGAAGATGGAACCGCATTTGATATTTTAAAGCAACTCAAAATAATTGATTTTAAAATTATTTTTGTGACCTCTTTAGATTCATTTGCGCTACAAGCCTTTAAATACAATGCTTTAAACTATATATTAAAACCCATTGACCCGTTGGAATTATTAGAGGCTTTTAATAGAGCACAAAAAATACTCTTAAATGAAGATTATCAAAGAAAGTTCGAGTCGTTCATGCATCAATTATCTCCTTTGGCCTCCGAACCTAAAAAAGTCATCTTAAATACGGCAACAAAAACATATATTGTTGATGAACATGATATCATATATTGTAAGGCAGATGATAATTATGTGGTTTTTTATTTAGAAAAAAATCAGCAAATTGTGATGTCCATGCAACTAAAAAACGTGGAACAGCTTTTATCGGGGAAAGAGTTTAAAAGGGTTCATAAGTCGTATATTGTGAATATTCATAAGATTAACCATATTGATAAAAAAAATTTTCTGATTTATTTAAACAACAATACTTCAATCCCAGTTTCTACTAAAATTTCATTTCAAGATATTTTAAAACATTTGTAATATATAGTTTTAGTCTATTTTTATGATTTTTTGTTGATATACTTCATTTCCAGAATCTAATAGTTTAACAATATAAATCCCTGGATTTAAATGGTTTAATGAGATAGTTTTATCATTATTATTTCTAAATAATACCATTTCGCCTGAAATTGTATAAATGGATATCTTCAAAGCATTATCAGCTAATATATTTATTTCGTTTTGAGTTATAGTAGGAAATATTTTAAAAGAATTTGTATTCTTATTTGTTGATACATTTGTAATTACTGAATTTTGAATTATTGGTGTTTCCCAAACGCCTCTTCCGTAGGTTGCCGCCCTAAGTTTATCGTCAACAATTTCTAATTCATTTACGATAACATTAGGAAGGCCATCGTTATATGAAATCCAAGATGAAAGGGTGTCACATATAAAAAACACTCCCACATCAGTACCTACATATAACCCATTATAGCTTGAAGCATCTTTTATGATACAATTTACAGGCACCTGGGGTAGATTTAATGAAATATTTATCCAATCATTACCTCCATTGATTGTTTTATATACCTTATGAGGAGTATCATATCCCGAAAAAGTAATCCATAGCTTATCGGGATCATATTCATCCACTATTAAATACGTAGGATAAGCGTCTGTTATCGGTAAATTAGAAGTGATTTTTTCAAATGAACCACCGCCATTGCTGGACTTAAATACTTTAATACTTCCTGAAGCCCAGTAAGATCCGGTAAACATGTAAATGTTATTTGGGAAATATTTACAAATGGTTATTCCATCAGGATATGCTGTAAATATCATGGTGTCTGTTAATGACACCCAAGTGTTTCCAAAATCAGTTGATTTCATAAGGGCTTTTTTGTAATTAGCATCCATTGCAGAAGCGTACACAATATTGGGTTGCATATTATCTATTGCAATAGAACTAACCCAATTACCCCTTAAGTAGGGCATTTCAGTAAAACTTATACCACCATCTAATGTTCTGTAGTATTTTCCGTTTTGATATCCTGCAAAAAACATTTGGTCATCGTTTGGATGTATAGCGGACTCAACTCCATCTCTAAGCTCAAAAGCTTTCCATATTCCGTCTTTGTATAAATTTTGACTATTATCTTGAGCTCCAACCAAAAACATATTCGGATTATTTTTTGAATTTGAAAATCGATAACATTGCATAATATGTAATCCCCTACTCAAATCAAACCATGTTAACCCTTCATCAGGTGACATAAATAATCCACCATCGTTTACCGAATAGAGTATGTTTGGGTAGTTTGGATGGAATAAAATTTCTCGCGTATCAGCATGCACAAAATTAGGACTATTATAGTTTATGTTGGTGGAAATATAATTCCAAGAATAGCCTCCGGTGGTGGATTTTTGCATTTTTATACACCCTGTAAATACTATATTTTCATCGATAGGAGATACAGCTAAAGCTTGATAGTACCAATTCGGGTACTCCCATGTTGAGGAAGATAAATACCAACTTTGACCTAAATCATACGATCTGTATAATTGGTCGCTAGATGTCCAGGCATAAACACATGAGTCCGATGCTTTAGTCATTCCTAAAACTACCGTATTAGCAGAAAACTCCTTTATAGGAAACCAAAACTGACCATGGTTTGTACTCCTATATACTTTTCCTCCAAAGGAGGTCGCAAATACAACATTTGATAAGGTTGGATGGTGTTTAACATCACGCATTTGATCATTTATTACTTTGTTCCAAGTATTCCCGCCATTTATAGTCCTGTAAAGTCCATCGTTGGTACTTGCTAATAATATATCAGGGTTACTGGCGTCCATCGTTAGTTTGTAAATTTGCCTTTTTTGTAACGTAGAGAATTGAAAAGCTGTTGGTATCCATGAAAATCCCCCATCTATACTTTTAATAATTCCATTAGAGTACTTCCCTCCCCAAAAAATTCCTTTTTGTGTTGGATATCCATATCCATCACCAGTTGCAACATACATGATTTGAGGGTTTTGGTGATTAATTACAATGGAAGTGACCCCTATATTGGGAATAAAATCAGTATTTGTTTGCCAAGTAAGTCCGGCATCGGTTGATTTCCATAATCCACCCTCAGGAGCCCCAACCCATAAAATATCAGGGTTTGTAGGGTCAAAGGCAAGGCAATTTAATCTTCCGGCACCACTTCCATGAGGTATTGTATCTGACCCAATATATTTCCAATTAGCCTGAAAACTAGTTTTAGCTTGCGAATTCCATTTTGTATACTCTTTAATATATAGGTCAGATGGTAAAATTTCTTTATCAGGGTACATTCTGGGCCCATAAAAATATTCCATTCGTTTAAAATTTTTATAATCCTTATCCTGTTCTAATATAGGAGAGGTGATTAATCTATTTTCAAAATCAGTATTTTGATTCTTTAGATATTCTTGAAATACTCCTTGGGCTTTCGCAAAATATAATGAATTGTAAAAAATTATCATTAAAAATACATACCGTGTGATAAAGATCACCATACATGAAAAATTATATTGTTATATTTACTAAAATATACTAATGTATGAAAAAAATTAATATTGTTTTAGGGGTAATCCTTACTGTATTCGTATTCTCTTGTAAAAAAGAAGGATGTACCGATGAAAAAGCTTTAAATTTTGATGAAAAAGCTAAAAAAGATGATGGTAGTTGCTTATATCCTGATACCACAAATGATGAAGGAACTGTGGTAGTACAGTTTAATCATGTGTTTGGAACATCTGCTGCCCCTTTTTCGCTTTCGCAAATGTATGTTCATCCTAAAACAGGAGATTCGTTGACTTTTTCTACATTTAAGTATTATATTAGCAACCTTCGATTTAAAAAATCAGATGGAACATGGTTTACAGTTCCGGATAGTTATCATTTAATGTGTGCTTCGGGGTGTACCTTATTAAATAAAATAACGGTTAAAGATATCCCAGCCGGAGAGTATTCGGAGTTACAATATACCTTTGGGGTAGATAGTCTTAGAAATGTATCAGGTGCTCAAACTGGTGATTTATCGGTAACCGCTGGCATGTTTTGGAGTTGGTCCTCCGGTTATATTATGCTAAAAGCAGAGGGAATGTCGCCTAACTCTTCAAATGGTGGGTTTGCTTTTCACTTAGGGGGATTTTCCGGTGTAAATAATATAGTAACTAGTCTTAGTACTACGTTTAATGGTACTCCACTTACCGTATCCGGAGGTAGTACTAAAACAATTCATTTTAATACCAATACAGCTCGCTTGTGGCATAGTTATCCTACTATAGAGTCTGTAAGTGTTACTAGTACTGTACATATGCCCGGAGCCATTGCTAAAACCATGGCAACTGATTTTGCTACCGGAATATTGTTCGATAAGATTGAGTAAAGCAATATATAAAGCATATTTTTGTAGAATGTTTAAGTCATCTGCTTATATTAAGGTATATGGGGTGACTTTTTTATTTGTACTTTCTTGTTCTAAAGACCCCTCATATATATATGAGGAAAGAATGAGTAGTGCTATTACACCTCAGTATTTCCCCATTCCTGTATATGAGTTTTCAAAAAATACATATTCTAAACAAGGATTTGAACTGGGTAAAAAATTATTTTTTGATCCTATTCTATCAAACGATAGTACTATTTCTTGTTCGTCATGTCATATACAAGTCCATGCTTTTTCAGACAGTCCAAATACATTAAGTAAAGGGGTGGGTAATTTGTTGGGCGACCGAAATTCACCCGCTATTTTTAATTTGCGGTGGCATACAAGTTTTATGTGGGATGGTGGTATTAATCACTTAGAAATTATGCCTTTTGCTCCAATTACCAATACACACGAAATGGGGGAGGATATGATATTGGTATTGCAAAAATTAAATAATTCATCCGTGTACAAAGATCAATTTTATAACATATTCCAAAAATCTCCGATTGATGCACAACAATTTTTTTATGTGTTGGCTCAATATATAGGAAATTTAGTTTCGTATCAATCAAAATACGATCGAGTAATTCAAGGGCAGGAATCATTTAATGAACTCGAATTAAAGGGCTATGCTCTATTTAAGACACATTGCAATACATGTCATCAAGAACCATTGTTTACCAATTACCGCTTTTATAACAACGGTATAGATTCGGTTTTTACCGATCCCGGACGTTTCAGAATTACTTTAGACTCTAACGATTTAGGTAAATTTAAAGTACCTACCTTACGAAACATACAATTTACCAAACCATATATGCATAATGGTTCAATATTTACTCTCGAAGAGGTTTTACAACATTATTCACAAGGCATTATTTTTAGCCCTACTTTAGCACAAGAACTTATTACTCCTACTAAAAATGGCTTCCAATTTAGCCAGGAAGAAATTAAACAGTTGATGCAGTTTTTAAACACGTTAAGCGATTATTCATTTATTTCTGATCAAGCATTGCTTGAAAATTAAGTTTAATGGTTATACCTCTAAACCTAAAAAACAAACATCATCCACCTGATCATTATTCCCTTTCCATGTTGTAAATTCGGTTTCAATTTTTCGATATTGTTGGTGTATTGACATGCTTTGTATTTCTATAAGGAGTTTTAATAGGGCAGCTTTTTTAAATTTTTTACCCATGGGTCCTCCAAACTGATCTTGAAAACCATCCGAAAATAAATATACTCTATCTTTAGGTATCAGTTGAATATGGTGGTTTGAAAAGTTGGTTTGTTTTTCGTGTAAATATCCAACCGGCATTTTATCGGGTTTAATCTCGTAAAGACTATATTCTCCAACCGTAAGTATTGGGGCAATAATTTTTTCTTCATATACTTCTTTTAAGGTATGCGTGGTTTTACGAACCATATAGAGCGAAATATTTCCTCCTGAATATTGTAGTTCAAAGGTGTTTGGATTAAAACAACACAGCCCGGCATCCATACCATCTCTTCGCTGTGTTTCGCTGTTTTGATTTAATGCATTGATAATGCTCCTTCTCATGGCATCTAATACCAATGCAGGCATTTGTATGCCCTTTTCTAATACCAATTCATTTAACAATGCGTTTCCAATCATACTCATAAAAGCTCCCGGCACTCCATGTCCCGTACAATCCATTACGGCAAAAGAAACCCAGTCATTTTTTTTACCTACCCAATAAAAATCACCACTTACGATGTCGCGAGGTTTATAAAAAATAAAGGACGCAGGAAATAAATAATCAAATAGCTCTTGTGAGGGCAATAAGGCTTGTTGAATTTTTTGGGCATAATCTATGCTACTTACAATGTCTTTGTTTTTTTCTTCAATCACTTCTTTTTGAGCAACTATTTCGGAAGTACGCAAACGGATTATTCTGCGCAAATTTTTTGTATAGAGGGTTGTTCCGGTAAATACCCCTAAAAATAACAGAATAAATCCCCCCACATATGCGGTAGTTGTTCTGTACCAGGGAGGGAGAACAGTAAAGGTGTAGTCGCTCGAGGTACTTAGTATTTCGTAACGGTTTTTGGTTTTTACTTTAAAGGTGTAGGTTCCTTCGTATAAATTGGTGAATACGGCTTTTGTCTCGCGCGACCAGGCCGACCATTCTTTACTAAATCCCTCTAAATAGTATGAATACAACTTGGCTTCATTGTCTTCGTAATCTTGTGCCGAAAAATGAAAAGTAACCGAATTGTAATCGTAACTGAGGGAGGGTTGATAGGCTTTTTGTTGCTGAAGAGTAACCGTTTCGTTGTGTTGGTAATGCCCCCAAAATATAGTAGAGTCGTTGTTTAACACCACTTTTCTAATTTGCGTGTAATAGGGAGCTTGAAATCGCTTTAATTCTTTCTCATCAAATCGAAACAAACCGTATTGCCCTCCTAACCAGGTTACACCTTGTTCATCGTGAAATATACTGTGTATATCCCCCTCTTCTAACTCGTTAAACGAGGCACTGTTCCATTTTATATGACCATAATACAACGAAAAATATCCCAATTCTGTTTTTTTATCTTGGTTGTTATAGGTAACCAACCATAAACGACCTTGAGGATCTACCGACATACGGTGTATATACGAGGCGGTATCCGGTAAAAAATAATTGTAGGTGAGGTCTTTAAAAAACACTTGATCTACAGGATTATAGCGGTATAAACCCACCGGGGTTCCAAACAACACATCGTTTTCGAAGTTCATGACCATTATTTGCCCCTCCGGAAGGGAGTGTTTTTGATCGAATATCTTCTTTTTTTTAAGTTTAACATCGTATTGTGAACATATTCCTTCATCAAATGAACCCAACCATAGTTTTTGATTTCTTTCTGTAATACTGGAAACTTTATAATTTGTTTCTATAAAGAAATCTTCTTCTACCCAAGTTCCTTTAGTGTACCGCAGGGCAATTACCCCATTATGTACTCCAACATACACCAAGTTGGGGTCGCTGGGCGAAGCATACAATACATACGCCTCGCAAGGCTTAATAAATCGCGTACTTAAATCGGGCAAAATTTCGTGGATCCCTCCGTTGGATATACCCAAGGCAGTGTTTAGGTTAGGCATGCTTAAAATGTCCCAGGTTTGGGAAATGATGTTATCTCCAATTTTTTGACACATAGGGTTTAATAATTCAAGGGTTTTTGCTTTGTTTTTTTGAATGGTATTTAATTGCAGAAAACCAGAATGAGTTGCTAAAACAATTTTCCCATTAAATCTAGCAATATCTTCTACAATACTCACAATACCATGAGCCTTGGTGAAATACGATATATCGGCCTTTAAGTGTACTTTGCTAATGCCATTGTTGAGGGCCAGCCATACGTTTTGTTGGTGATCGATAAATATATTGCGCACATAATTATCGTTTAAGCCGGTGTTCAGGTTGTAAAAATTTATAATTTCACCCTCCATATTGGCTTGTATAAAGCCCTGATTTCGAGTAGCGATGAGTAATTGTTGTTGATGTTTTAATACCGCCTCATAATACGTATGTTGTGTAATCATTTCGGGGAGTTTATTCCACGGACTTAAGGTATTGTTTTGGGTGTTCAACAGGTAAAATATACCATATGAGGGCACCAACAATACGTGTGTGTCGTTTAACGCCACCATACTTTTTACAAATTTTTGATGTAATTCCAAAAAGTATGCAGAGTCTAATACATTGTTTTCCGTTACTGTATAACACCATCCATCCAGTCCAAACAGGTAAATCTTATTCAATACATTTTGAGCCGTATTTCTTGGTTTTGGAATTTTTATGGGGTTGAAAATTTTATTTGATGCATCATACATTATTAAAATATGGTCGGTTTGAAATATTATTTTGTTTTGTATATTAAAAACATTCCAAACCTGCCCAACATCGGGCATGCTGTCAGGCTTAAGGGAGGCAAAGTAGGCTTTGCCCTGCGGGGTATATTGTATTACCCCAAAATCGTTATCAGCACCTATATATACCTTGCCTTCATGGTTTAATAAACCCGTTACCATAACCCCTTGTGGGTCAATATCTATCGTTCTCCAGGTTTCTCCATCGTATTGCGATAATACGGTATTGTTCCCCACATAAATATATCCAAATGTATCCTGCGTTATACACCAGTTTTGAGCAGAGCCCTTATACTCTTTGGTGGTGAAATTTATGATTGGCAAATGTCCTTTTTCATACGTCTGCTGAGCAAAATTTACATTAGTAAATGCTCCAAACAAAAAGCAACTCAACCAGAGGATGAAACTTGTCCGCCCTATACAGCGATTACATGTCATGTTGCAGCGGAGTTATAGTTTTACAAAAGGCAGGCTATGTTCAATACCCTCTGCGCTTATATACTTAATATAATACATACCCGACATCAATTGCGAAGTATTGATAGAAAGGATATTATACTCATCCCATGATATCGCAGGCATATTTAACAGTAAACGACCGCTTACGTGATAGAATTGTAAGGTTCCTTGTATAGGTTGTTCGCTGGTTTGTTTTATCCACACCATTTCCTTAACCGGGTTGGGGTATATAGAGATGGGAGAAGTTGTATTGGTTTGTTTTACCCACAAGGGTGCGTTGATGTGTACCGTTAGGTTTAGAGAAGTTCCTATATTATCGTACACGGTTACTCCGTAAACCTGAGCACATAAATCGGTTCTAAGAGCTTGAGTGTCGGTAAGGCCATCGCTCCATACATACGTATAGGGTTCTTCCCCTCCATACACATTTAAATGGGCTTGTCCATTACAAATACTATAGGCAGTAGCGTCTATAACATCGGCAAAAGCCGTAAAACCAATAAATTCACTGGGGCAACAAAAGTCGGAATTAGATCTTCCCGAATTTTTGCCTTTGGTTTTTAAAACCCCACACGCAGCAGTTTTAGGGTAGTCGCACACCAACCGCAAGGTTCCGGTTTCGTAAGCATTTTTTAAACCTACGCTATCGGGCCAAAATGCGTAAGAGGTAGTTCCCCAGGCACCGGGTATAGTTTTTACGATAAACCAGGTGCTATCGGTCCCCACGGTGTCGGCCATAATACGTAAGGTATCGTACACAAAACCGGCATAGGGTTCAAATTTCATATATACCATACCGGTATCACTCATAAAGGTATTTAAAT
The DNA here is from genome assembly GCA_964512145.1 of uncultured Flavobacteriales bacterium. Taxonomy (GTDB): domain Bacteria; phylum Bacteroidota; class Bacteroidia; order Flavobacteriales_G; family JALEGO01; genus CAYOHR01. The sequence continues at coordinate 3,859 of CAZEIM010000049.1, read as the reverse complement.
GCGGGGTTCGGTGGGCGGTACTGTAATCCGATTCACGTCCGCAGGCATCTTGCATGGTAATTTTGTACTTATAGCTTTTAATGGCAGCATTGGCAGTTTTATCTAAATATTCGGTGTTTATGCTGTCGGTTTCTCCTATTTTAATATAATTTGAGCTATTAAAATCTTCTCGGTATATTTGATACGATTTTGCAAAGCCGGGTGTAGCCGGTTCCCAAAAAACAATGTTTTCATTATTATCTGTGGCGCTTACCAAACAAACCTCCATGGGGCTTGGTTTAGCAGAAGCTAAAACGAGGGTGCGTTGGGCCGCACAAACACTTACATTATTTAAATTTGTGGCATACATAGCTAAGGTTATTTTACCTTGTTTAATATTTTGCAAGGTGTCTTCTAAATCGGGGTTCATAAATTTTTTATGTTGAGGAATATCGGCCAAATTATTCCAAGCCCAATACACACTGTCAAACGAAAAATTCGTATTGTCTAAAGAAAAAGCCTTCGCTTGTATAGTACCATTCTCGGTATTACAATCAGAGGGTATTTCTTTGGTTTTGGTTACGGAAACCGGGAACTCATCAAAATATATAGTTTGGGTAAACGTACATGCTTTGCTGTCGGTAACGGTAATTTGGTGTTCGCCTACGGTAGCATTATGCAAAACCTGTCCGGAAGTTCCGGAACTCCACAAATAAGTATATGGGGCATTTCCTCCGGTGGCATGGGTATATATTTTTCCGTTATTAGCACCACAAATAGTGGGTTGTATAATAGAATCGGTTAAAACAGCTAATGGATTGGGGTTTGTTAAGCTAAAAAATTGGGTATTTTTACAACCGTTGCTATTGGTTACTTGTACAAAATATGTTCCTGCTTCTAAGTTTTTAATGTCGGAAGTGGTTTTACCATTGCTCCAAAAAACGGACAAAGCACCGGAGTTTTGAGATAAATCTAAATCTATTTCACCATTGGTTCCGTTAAAACAGGAGGGGTTTTTTACACTAACCACACTTATGTTAGGCGCTTGTTGATCGATTACGGTAGCTAGGGCAAATTTTTCGCAACCCTGCTGATCGGTTACACTTACAGCATAAATACCCGAAGCGATGTTTTGTATTTGGGAGGTACTATCGGTGCCATTGCTCCACACATAATGATAAGGAGATACGCCTCCTTGAACTATAACGGATGCCGATCCGGTTGTAGTGCCACATATAGCTTGCGTAGTGCTAGTAGTAATTTGCAACTGATTTGGATTAGGAATGACTACCGTGTCTATTATTTGCTTGCCTATATTATCCGTTATGGTTACAAAATAATAACCCGGTGAAAGTTGAACCGTATCGTTTACGGTTTGGTTGGGGTCGTTCCAAACATAAAAATAGGGCGCGGATCCTCCAAAAGCTTTTGCTACAACAGTAGCTTTTCCGCCTGAGCAAGTAGGAGCATTCATTAGGTGAATATTAGAGGATATATCCGAACATGTTCCCGATAGAGCAATCCATTTTGTAAATGTATTAGAAATTCCACAACCATTTGTTACCTGAAGCGTTACTTCAACAGAAGTATCTTGCCAAAAAGCATAGGGTAAGCTAGGTGTGAGTAATCCTGTAACTGAATCGCTGAAAAATGGATTTTGATAGTTAAAATACCAATTGTATTCAGTTCCCGGAACATTGGAAATTAATTGGGTGTTGGCACAAACGGGAGCCGGATTCGGCTTAAATTCAGTATTGTTTAGCATCCAAACTATACTGTTTTCATAACTGGATGATTCAGGAATAAGTCCCGATGAGCTAATATTAATAATCAGTTGCGAGACTAAGGTGTCATTACAAGATGTAATGGATTTCAAAACAACAGTATATGTTCCTGGACTGGTGTACGTATGATTAAAAGTTACTTCTGCTTGCGATACATTGCTTTTTCCGTGTTGTGTTCCATCGCCATAATTTATGATATATTCATGAGCAAGATTATGGGCAGTAAACATTACATAATCGTTCACACAAGCATTGGTTGAGGTTGCTTTAAACTGCATATCGGAAGCTTTTAAATTACCCGAAGACAATACTACGTGAACCGGAATATTTTTTTGATAGTTAGCACCACAATTATTTTGTATGGTTAGGGTTATGTTTCTTGATCCCGGTGTAGTAAACGTATGATAGTCTTGTGCATTGGTACTGGTGGTTCCATCGTTGTAATTCCATGAATGATCATAATATTTATCACCATAAAATTCAGAAAAAATAGGGTCGTTAAGACAAGCCGTAGTAGGCGTTACCGAATATCCGGTTAGGGCAGGGTCAATAGTATTTCCGGTAAAAGGAATAATAACACTAGCTGTAGAAAAAACACTACACGTATTGATAACTTGAATTTCGACAGTTATAGAGCTGGTATCGGGACTTTGGCTGGAGTAAAAATAATTTCCCTGATGGTTTGTAGGAATAAAAGAATTCCCCGTCCAAACAATAGAATCGCTGATGATATTTTCTACATAAATACTAATAGGGTCTCCGGGGCATGGATTTTCGGGAAGCACTTGTATATTCGGCAAAATACTTAATCCTGAACCGCTTGTTATTAAATAAATGGGTATTTTAATGCTATCGGTTATGACCGGGCACTCACCACTTAACGAAAAATGAACTTCAATAGAATCCCATGTGTTTACAGAAATAAAAGGATTGTTGATGTTTTTTGTAAACCAATTATTCTCGTTAGAGTTAGAGCCATCGGGCCAATACCATTGAGGATTCATTACGTTATTGGCGGTAATGGTAACTGTACTATTATTGCATATAGAGTCTGAGCTTAGTGTGATTTTTGGAAATAGGCCTTTAAAAGAGAAAAACTGCCATGGAGATGAAGAAATTATACTATTCATTGCCGGGTCTGTAATCACAATTTGCGCACTGTATACTCCTCCAAAATCAAAAGGAATGTTTTGATGTACGCTATTTGTTGCCATAATATTTAAAGGATATTTTTGAATATTTCCGTTTGGGTATTTTATTTGCAGTACTTTTTCATATACAGAGGCATATTCATGCCAATAATGGTTTGTTGGCGTAATGGAGTCGATCATAAGAATATTTTTCCCACCCATACAACTGTCTTGGTATAAACTCCAATTTCCTGATAAAACAGGAGGAGCCGAGATATACATAGTATCTTTTAGCGAACATGAATGTATATCGCTTACGGTTAATCGATATTGTCCCGGAACTAGGCCGTTAATGGTTGAACTGGTACTACCATTATTCCAAAAGTAATTTAGCGGACCTGTACCTCCTGTGGCTATTACTTGTATGCTGCCGTTATTTAATGGGCTACCCGATGGATGTTGAATGTTTATAGAAACAATTTCTATAGGTGTGGGATTGTTTAACGTAACATATACTGCTGTTATAGAGTCTGCAACTTTATACGTGCCTGAACTTAAACCGCTTATGGTTTGAGTGGTTAAACCATTTCCTGGAATAACATTAATTTGTGTAAAGCTCCCATTGTTTAATTGGTAAATAGTAATTAATCCTGAAATAGGTGTAGATGAATTAACCGTAATACTTCCATTGGAGCTGTTAAAACACAAAGGATCTTGCTTAGAAGAGAAAGATATTTGAGAAAAACTATATGCGGTACTAAGCAGTAAAAACAGCGTTAATATATTATTTTTCATATTCATAACCTATGCATTTTATGGGTAAAAATAGTAAAATATATTATGTTGTATATGTTTTACGTATTCATAATTAACAATAAACCCTTAAAACATTTTTTTACCTAAGTAAGAAAACCATACCATAAGAAGTTGTTTTCTTAAAGAAAATTCCGTCTTGATAGTATAATT
>CAZEIM010000048.1:0-19689 GCA_964512145.1 uncultured Flavobacteriales bacterium | reverse complement strand
TTTCCAAACCCTTCATCAGTCGCTTTGCCATTTCACGCAAAAACACACCGCTTTTAGAAACTGGGTCTAAAAACTTGGCGTTGGGGTTGCTCCACAATTCGGCTGGGAGCAAGTCTAAAATATCATTCACCAAATTTGGTGGCGTAAATACTTCGTCATTGCTCAAATTGGCAAGGCAGGAGAGCACATCGGGGTTATAGTTCGTTTGTATCATGCGTCTAATAATTTTTCCAATTCTGCCTGCAAAAGTTTTTTGTCTGGTAGATACAATTGGTATTTGCTTACAAAAAGCTGATTGGTGATATTCTCGGTTGCATATTCTACCAAAATATGGTCTTTGTCGGCGCCTAATACAATACCAATCGGTGGGTTATCACCTTCTGTGTTTACTTCTTTTCCAAAATAGTTAAGGTACAAATTCATTTGCCCAACATCCTGATGAGTTACTTCACCCCTTTTGAGATCGATAAGTACAAAACATTTTAAAATTCGGTGGTAGAAAACCAAATCGACATAAAAATGCTTCCCACTGATGGATATACGATACTGTCTTTTTTCAAATGTAAACCCCTTGCCCAGTTCCAACAAAAAATGTTGTAGATTGGAAATGAGTTTTTCTTCCAATTCACTTTCGAGATAAAACGTTTGCTCAGGTATATTCAAAAATTCTAAAACATAAGGGTCTTTTATGATGTCTGTGACATTGATTGTTTCCTGCCCCTGTTTAGATAGTTCTAAAATACCTTCTTTATCTTTGCTTAATGCCAAGCGATGGAAAAGCATACTTTTTATTTGTCGTTTTAGCTCCCGGACACTCCAGTTTTCTATTTGGCATTGTTTTACATAGAAATTTATTTCGAGTTCATTGTCTGTTCTTAATATTTCAAAATAATGACTCCAACTCAAAACGTTAGACAGTGTCTCACTTTTTGGAAAGTACAGGTACAACTTTCTCATATAAAGCAAGTTGGCTCTACTAAATCCTTTTCCGTAAAGTTGGGAAAGGTCTTTGGAAAGTTGTTCGAATAGGAATGTACCGTATTCAGCTTTTTCTTTACCACCTTGTTCATACTCTACAATGTGCCTTCCTATTTGCCAATACGTTTGCACCAAAATAGTATTTACTGCCCTTCCAGCTTGCTCCCTGCCTTTGGTAAGTAAGTCACCTATTTGATTAATCAAGCTATGGTAGGGTTTTAGCTCATTCATCTTCGCCCAATTTTAAGAAATGAATAAGCGGAAAATCCTTTACAGGTTCGTCAATAGCCGCTGAGTTGCCTTCGTCATTGAACATTGAAAACTGGTGCGTTTTCTCCACCAAAAATTTGAACATATAATCTCTGCGTTTCAGCATAGAACCGTTTACGGCACTCCATTCAGAAAACACAATGGGTTGTTTGGTTTCGGGATTGGTAAAGTCCAAGGCATCACCCCAAAGTATATTTCTGCTCAATAAAAACCGAACAGAACGAATACACTCATTTTTTACATGCTTGAAAAGTTTGGAATACCATTCTGTATAAATATCAAGCAAACGGTCTCGGCATTCTTGGGCGTTGTCTTCCAAAATATCCACACCGTAAATGCTCGATACAGCAATTACCGAATAGCGTTCCCATTCAACTTGACTTTTACTGTATCGGCTGTCAACTACTTCTAATTTTCTTCTCAACACTTCCGCTAAAAAGTTACCGTTACCGCAAGCAGGTTCTAAGAATCGGGATTCAATCCTTTCGGTTTCGTGTTTCACCAAATCAAGCATTGCGTTCACTTCCCGTTGGTTAGTAAACACTTCCCCGTGGTCAGCTACACGTTGTTTTGATTTAACTTGCTTGTCTCGTTTTATTTCTTCGTTCAATTCTATCACTTATTTTATTGAATCAACCTTATTAATCTTGTCTAATAAAAAATCTTGTTGCTTTTGATCGACATACTTTTCTTTTTTAGGAGCTTTGATAATATTAGATCCAAGATCATATATGCTATATAACCCTCCAAATATTGCTAGTCCAAAAATCCACCAAAATGTTTTTAGTTGCCATTTTTTCAGTTTATAATCAACTTCAAGATTATTTATTTCAAGCTTTTCCCTTTCTTCGTTTTTCTTAATTAATTCAGATTCTTTTTTTTTCACGTCATCAAGATGTTTTAACCACCCACCGGAATTAGAAATTTTATGTCCAAATTCTGTTAATAGACAAATTTCTTGATCTCTTCCAACTATTTCAATTAAACCCTTTTCCTCTAATTTTTTAGGGAAAAGATATGAATCTAAAGGCCTTTGATTTTTATCAATAAACTGATTCTTTGCTAGCCGATTACTTCTTGCTTCTTTAAGTCTTTGAAGATTTAATTCAATTAGTTCATCAATACTTTCAAACATATAATTTAATAAAAGGAATTAAAATATCGAAATAAAGAAAATGCCCACCAACATGTATTTATTTCCATTCATGATATTTACCTTTATACCTTCAATTCTCTTTACTCCAAATATAAAAATTATTCCATTCAAAACATATCACATGGCTATCTTTAATCCCAATGTACCCAAGCACTTTCTATAATATATACATTTACAGGGGTTAAAATTACTCATAATAGTTTGATATATTTGCATATATGCTCATCGATACACACGCACATATTTATGCTGATGAATTTAATGCCGATGTTCATGAATTAATACAGCAAGCCATTTTAGCCGGTGTAACCAAAATAATGGTTCCTAATATTGATGTACAGTCTATATTTCCACTAAAAAATATTTGTCAACAATACCCTACTGTTTTGTATCCTATGATGGGCTTACACCCTTGTTATGTAAAGGAAGATGTTCACTCGGCAATAGCTCTTATTAAACAAGAGCTTTACACCAACCAAGCATATTATGTTGGGGTAGGCGAAACCGGCATCGACTTGTATTGGGATAAATCTACGTACGATTTACAAAAGCAATCATTTATCGAGCACATTAAATGGGCAAAAGAACTAGACAAACCTTTAATTATTCACGCCCGAAATTCTATTCAAGAAATATTTGATATTTTAGATGTTTATATGGACCACTCCTTACAGGGAATATTTCACTGTTTCACAGGATCTGTAAAAGAAGCAGAAAAAATAATCTCCTATAAAACATTTAAAATGGGTATTGGGGGGGTATTAACCTATAAAAACAGTACTTTACCCGAAGTGATTAAACATATCGATTTAAAATATCTAGTATTGGAAACCGATGCTCCTTACTTGCCACCAGTACCTTATCGAGGAAAACGTAATGAGTGCTCATATATGCCAAAGGTAGCAGAAAAATTAGCCGAGGTTTTACAAATACCAATATCTATGGTTGAAACTCAAACTACTAGCAATGCGTTAAATGTATTTAATATACAAACATGAGTAAAGTGCCTAAAATATTAATTATTTACACGGGGGGCACTATTGGGATGGTGTTAGATGAAAAATCAAACTCCCTAAAGCCCGTAAATTTTAAACATATTACTAAACATGTCCCTGATTTACAAAAACTGCCGGTTATAATTGATGCCGTATCGTTGGATAAACCCATAGACTCATCCAACATGAATATAAAAGCTTGGCAAGATTTGGCTTCTATCATCGAAAAAAATTATCAATCATATGAAGGGTTTGTAGTATTACATGGGTCAGATACCATGTCGTATACTGCTTCGGTTTTAAGTTTTATGTTTGAAAACTTAAACAAACCCATCGTATTTACAGGTTCTCAATTGCCAATTGGAGTGCTTCGAACAGACGGAAAAGAAAACTTATTAACGAGCATTGAAATCGCTGCTGCTGTAAAACATAATGGTCAAGCACTTGTGCCTGAAGTATGTATATATTTCGAATACCAATTGTATAGGGGTAACAGAACACATAAATACAGTGCCGAAAACTTTAAAGCGTTTGAATCAGCCAATTATCCTATTTTAGCTCAAGCCGGAGTTAATATACAATATTTTGAAACAAATATTTTGCCGAACACGCAAAAACCCTTAAAAGTTCATTATGCTTTAAATAATAACTTGGCTATTCTTACTCTTTTTCCCGGTATAAATACAAACTATGTTGAAGCTTTATTGCAAATTAAAAATTTACAGGCCTTAATTATCTATTCTTTTGGCGCGGGAAATATTCCCCTAAACGATATTGTTACCGACACATTACAAAAATTAAATAAACGGGGTGTACTATTATTGAACGTTACACAATGTAATATGGGAAATGTTAATATGAGTAAATATGCCACAAACCCTGATATTTTAAATATAAATATTTTAGATGGAGGCGATTTAACACTGGAAGCTGCCGTAACTAAACTCATGTTTTTATTAGGACAAGAGTTCTCTACTCAAAAAATTAGAAAAATCCTTGTAACTTCGTTGCGAGGAGAAATAACCGAATTATGATGTCATTTAAAAATACGGCCGAATTTGCAAAATCACTTGATGAACAAGATGAATTGAGAAAATTTAGAGATCAATTTTACTTCCCCAAACACAAACACGAACCGGTTTTATACTTTACAGGAAATTCATTAGGACTGCAACCTAAAACTGTAAAAAACTATATTGAGGTAGAATTAGAAGATTGGGCAATACATGGGGTTGAAGGGCATTTTAATGCCAAAAATCCTTGGTTTTCATACCATGAAAGAAGTATACCGGCATTAGCAACATTAACAGGAGCTAAAAACTGTGAGGTGGTTGCTATGAATGCTTTAACGGTAAACCTGCATATATTGTTTGCTACGTTTTTTAATCCTTCTAAAACAAGATATAAAATATTGTTTGAAAAAAAAGCTTTTCCTTCGGATGTTTATATGTTAGAATCTCAAGCTATACATCATAAGCTTAGTCCTGAAAAATGTTTAATGGAAATAGATACATTAGCCGGAGAAGACAAAATACTCGAAATAATACATAAGCATAGGGATGAACTCGCACTTATTTTTATGGGAGGGGTAAATTATTATACCGGACAAGTACTTGATATGCATTATATAACAAAACAAGCACATAAACATGGAATTAAAGTTGGGTTTGATTTAGCACATGCCATAGGCAATATTCCTCTGCAATTACATACTTGGGGGGTAGATTTTGCCGCATGGTGTAGCTATAAGTATCTTAACTCAGGCCCGGGAGGGGTTTCTGGAATTTTTATACACGAAAAACATGTGACTGATAAATCTTTGCATAGGCTTTCAGGATGGTGGGGGTATAATAAGCAAACTCGATTTTTAATGCAACCGGGTTTTGACCCAATACCTACAGCTGAGGGGTGGCAAATGAGCAATGCCCCTATTATTAATTTAGCAATACACCAAGCATCATTAGATATTTTTATGGAAGCGGGGTTTGAAAAGCTCAGAAATAAAAGCATGCTCTTAACAGCCTATTTAGAATATATTTTGCATCATGCAAGTTCAGAAAACTCCTTATTAGACTTAGAGGTTTTAACCCCTAAAAATCCTCTATTAAGGGGTTGCCAACTTTCGGTTGTATTTAAAAAATATGGAAAGCAAATTTTCGAATATTTAAATTCCAACGGTGTTATTACCGACTGGAGAGAGCCAGATGTAATCCGATTTGCACCTGTGCCATTATACAACTCATTTACCGATGTTTGGAAAATGGGTGAAATTCTTAAAAAGTTTACCCTATAATTTTATATATGAAAGCATCCCAATTAATTCAAATAAACACTAAGACAGGTTATCTTATTTTATGTGTTTTCTTATTTTCTCTTAGTTCCTGCTTTACATTTAAACCCGTAACGCTAGAAAAAGTGGAGGATGTTCGCATAAAAAATATTGGTTCTAAAGGGGTGGAGGCACAAATTGTGGCTAAAATTAATAATCCTAACTCATATTCTATCAAGGTAATTTCGTCCGATTTGTTCATCTCTTTAAATAATTCCGAAATTGGAACAGCTCAATTAGTAAAACCTGTAAAAATTAAAGCAAAATCTTCTTTAAGCTACGAAACCGATGTGTATATTAAATATAAAGATTTGGGTACAGGAATTCTTCAAACATTACCAGCATTGCTTTTTAAAAAGTCGGTTCAATTACATATGAAGGGAAATATAAAAGGAAAAGCGGGTATTATTTCAAAAAAAATTTTTATCGACACCAAGGAGTCGGTTAACTTAAGTAAATAATGGTGTTACATACAAAAGATATTGTAAAAAAATATAAAAACAGAACGGTAGTAAACCATGTATCAGTGGAGGTACACCAAGGAGAAATTGTTGGATTATTAGGACCAAATGGCGCGGGAAAAACCACGTCATTTTATACGATTGTTGGGTTAATTAAACCAGATGAAGGGGCCGTTTATTTAAACGATAAAAATATTTCGGACCTACCCATGTACGAAAGAGCAAAATTGGGCATTGCCTATTTGCCTCAGGAAGCCTCTGTATTTAGAAAATTATCGGTTGAGGATAATATCTTGGCTATTTTAGAAATGGCTGAAAAAAGTAAAGAAGTACGAAAACAAAAATTAGAAAGTTTGCTGCAAGAATTTGGCCTAAATCATGTTAGAAAAAACAGAGGGGACTTGTTGTCCGGAGGCGAACGGAGGCGAACCGAAATAGCTAGAGCATTAGCAGTAGAACCTAAGTTTATATTGCTTGATGAGCCTTTTGCAGGTGTTGATCCTATTGCAGTAGAAGATATACAACAAATTGTTATTAAATTAAAGAAAAAAGGAATTGGAGTACTTATTACCGATCATAATGTACATGAAACACTTTCAATTACCGATAGAGCCTACTTATTGTTTGAAGGAAAAATTTTAAAATCTGGAACTGCCGAAGAATTAGCAGCCGATGAACGCGTTAGGGCAGTATATTTAGGTCAAAATTTTGAATTAAAACGAAAAGTATAACATTAATTACATAATTAGAGTTGATAGAGTACTTGTTGTAAATAGTATAAATACATGAAAAAACAGCTTTTGCTCAAATTAGCCATTTCCTACATGTTTTTTGTTGGATGTAATAATCATAAAGAAACTATAACTCCAACTTTATCTAATATTACCGAAAGTGTTTATGCCTCTGGTATTATAAAAAGCGAGCATCAATATGAGGTTTATGCCAAGATGAACGGAGTAGTAGAAACCATTTTTTTTAAAGAAGGAGAGTTGGTTAAAAAAGGTGATCCGGTGTTTCAAATTGCCAATACAAACTCAAAAATTTCTGTTGAAAACGCCCGTTTATCAGCTATTGCAAACGATTTTAAAGAGAATAGAGCAAAACTTGCCGATGCAAAAAATACCGTTGAGTTAGCTAAGAAAAAATTAGCCAACGACTCTTCGTTATATTTTAGACAACAAGAGTTATGGAGAAAAAACATTGGTTCAAAAGTTGAGCTGGAAAGACAAGAATTAAATTATGAAAATGCTAAGTTAAATTTAAAGAAGGCAGAACTAACGTATGAAGATGTAAATCGTCAGTTAAATTTAGTATCCGATCAAAGTAAAAACAACCTAAAAATTGCTCAATCTACCGAAAATGACTTCTTTGTAAGAAGTGAGATAGACGGCTTTGTTTATAAAATTAATATTAAGCAAGGCGAATTAGCCTCAACAGCATACCCGCTAGCAGTTATAGGACAAAAAAACTTTATCGTTGAACTTTATGTTGATGAATTTGATATTGTTAAAATTAAAAAAGGGCAAAAGGTAATTATTAGAATGGATAGTTACCAAGATGAGGTTTTTGAAGCTCAAATTAGTTTTATTTATCCTATGATGAATGATCGAACAAGAACGTTTAAATTAGAGGCCGTTTTTTCAAAAAAACCCGAACTGCTTTATCCCAACTTAAGTTTGGAGGCAAATATTATTTTAAATGAAAAGAAAAATGTTTTAACTATTCCTACCAACTATTTATTAAACGACTCATCTGTAATGCTAGAGGATGGAGTTATTAAGAATGTAAAAATAGGTTTAAAAGATTATACGCTTACTGAAATAGAAAGTGGCATTGATATGAACACAAAAATTGTGATGCCCAAAAAATGAAAATTAAACACATTTATGAGATAGCAAAAGCTTTATCATTAGCACGATCTAGGCAAACAATCGTTGCGGCTGTCGGAGTTACTTTTAGCGTAGCTTTTTTTATATCCTTGCTTGGGTTTATGCAAGGTTTAAATAAACTTTTAGATGGATTAGTATTAAACAGAACTCCACACATTAGGTTGTATAACGACATAAGTCCGTCTGATATACAACCTATAAATATGGACGATTCATACGAAAACTACCATAATTTTATTAGCTCAATTAAACCTAATAATTCAAGAAAAGAAATTTATAACGTAGAAAATATTATTAAAAGATTAAAAACCGACCAAAGAGTATATGGTGTAACAACTAAAGTAACCGCTCAAGCTTTTTATAACTTAGGAAACATCGAATTAAATGGTATAATAAACGGAGTAGATGTAGTTCAAGAAGCTAAACTATTTAATTTTAAAGAGTCTGTTTTTGGGGGTAATTATATGGATTTACAAAATCAGGCAAACAGCATTATTTTGGGACAGGGAGTTGCTGATAAAATGCTTGCAAAAAAAGGCGATCTTATTCAGGTAACCACTACAAATGGCGAACAATTTTCTTTAAAAGTGATTGGCTTTTTTCAGTCAGGAATTCCTGAATTAGATAGAGTACAGAGCTATGTTAGCATAGCTACGTGCCAAAAACTGCTTGGTAAAACAAGTAATTATATAAGCGACATTCAAGTAAAGTTAAACGATATAAACAAAGCCCCACCTATTGCAAAAGAATATAAACGGTTATTTGGAATAGATGTTGAAGATATACAAACAGCCAATGCACAGTTTGAGACCGGGAGTAGTGCACGAACAATTATTTCATTTGTTGTTGGCATTGTACTGTTAATTGTAGCGGGATTTGGTATATATAATATTCTCAATATGATGATTTATGAAAAAATGGACACCATTGCTATTTTAAAAGCTACTGGATTTTCAGGGGCTGATGTAAAAAAAATATTTATTGCGATTTCCTTAAGTATTGGTATTGCAGGAGCTTTAGCAGGAGCTTTATTAGGACTTATATTTTCGATTATGATTGACTTTATACCCTTTAATTCTCCGGCAATACCATCTTTAGATACGTATCCTGTTGATTATGGTATACAATACTATACCATAGCTTTTGTTTTTGCAGTAGCCACCACCTATTTTGCTGGCTGGTTTCCTTCGCGAAAAGCTAGTTCAGTAGACCCAGTTGAAATTATTAGAGGAAAATGAAAGATAAAGTTGTTTTAGAAGCCAAATCAATTTACAAATCATTTTATGATCCCCTTAAAATTGATGTTTTAAAAGACGTATCATTCAGTATCAATCGCGGAGAGTTTGTTTCTATCACGGGAAAATCTGGTTGTGGAAAATCTACTTTATTATATATTCTCTCTACCATGGATTCCGATTATACAGGTGAACTTTTTATTGACAATGACTTAATGTCTAACAAATCTGAACAACAATTGGCCTTAGTTCGCAATGAAAAAATAGGTTTTGTATTTCAATTTCATTATTTACTCAATGAGTTTAGCGTTCTAAAAAATGTTATGCTTCCCGGGTTTAAACATGATAAATTATCTGAGGAAGAACTAAAATACAATGCCTTCGAATTATTAAAAAAATTAGGCATAGAAAAATTGGCAAAAAAAATGGCTTATCAAATATCGGGTGGCGAAAAGCAACGGGTGGCAATAGCACGGGCAATGATTAATAACCCTCTTATTTTAATGTGCGATGAGCCCACGGGAAATTTAGATAATAAAAACACCGATATTGTATTTGAAATATTTAATGAATTGGTACGTGTTTATAATAAAACATTACTAGTAGTAACCCATGACCAAAATTTTGCAGAGAAAACACACAGAATTATTCTTATGGAAGACGGGAAAATTATTTAATAGAAAGTAGGGTTAAAAAATACTAACGTGAACATTAATATTATACCACTAAATAGAAATTAAGTTAAATTAAAGAGTCATGTGATTTTTTCAAAATCTCAGACCCTAGGCATATTTTTCATCTAATCTTTTGTGAGTTTGAAATTCTCTAAAAATTTGGTAGTATAGTTCCCTTTTCTAAAATCTTCATTTTGCATTAATTTAATATGAAAAGGGATAGTTGTTTCTACACCTTCAATGATGTATTCACTCAATGCTCGTTCCATTTTTGTAATGGCTTCTTCTCTTGTTTGCGCTACCGTAATTAGTTTAGCAATCATAGAGTCGTAATTTGGCGGTATTGTATATCCTGAATAAACATGTGTATCTAATCGTATCCCATGACCTCCGGGAGCATGGTACGAGGTTATTTTTCCGGGGGACGGCCTAAAATCCTTAAAAGGGTCTTCGGCATTTATTCTACATTGAATGGAGTGGAGCTTTGGAAAGTAATTTTTCCCACTTATGGTATCTCCGGCAGCAATTTTTATTTGCTCTTTAATTAAGTCGTAGTCTATTACTTCTTCGGTTATGGTATGCTCTACTTGAATACGAGTATTCATTTCCATAAAGTAAAAATTCCGGTGTTTATCAACTAAAAACTCAACCGTTCCAACTCCTTCGTAGTTAATTTCTTCAGCAGCAGCAATAGCAGCAGCACCCATTTTGTCCCTTAAGGCTTTGGTCATAAAAGGAGATGGGGTTTCTTCACAAAGCTTTTGATGTCTGCGCTGTATTGAGCAGTCCCTTTCCGATAAATGACAAGCTTTAATACCGTCTCCGGCAATTTGAATTTCAATATGACGGGGGTCTTCAATAAACTTTTCCATGTATAGCCCTCCATTTCCAAAAGCAGCTTCCGCTTCTTTGGTTGCAGAATTCCATGCGGCCTCTAAATCCTCTTCTTTCCATATAATTCTCATCCCTCTTCCACCTCCGCCTGCTGTTGCTTTAATGATTACCGGATATCCAATTTTTTTAGCAATTTTTTTGGCCTCTGGTACGTCTTGTAATAATCCATCAGAACCAGGTATAACCGGAACACCTATACGTTTCATGGTTTCTTTTGCCGAGGATTTATCACCCATGGCATCAATCATTTCAGGGGATGCGCCAATAAATTTAATATTGTTTTCCTGACAAATTTTTGAAAACTTAGCATTTTCAGATAAAAATCCATAACCCGGATGAATAGCATCTGCATTGGTAATTTCTGCTGCCGCAATTATTCTAGCCATGTTTAAATAAGACTCGCTACTTTGTGGCGGACCTATACAAACTGCTTCATCTGCAAATCTTACAGGTAAACTATCGGCATCTACGGTTGAATAAACAGCCACAGTTTTTATTCCCATTTCTTTGCATGTTCTAATTACACGCAATGCGATTTCACCGCGATTGGCAATTAATATTTTTTTAAACATAAAATTTTATGATGGATCTACTAAAAATAGTGGTTGGTCGTATTCAACCGGTTTTGAATCATCAACTAAAACTTTCACAATAGTACCCGAAACTTCTGATTCAATTTCATTAAATAATTTCATAGCTTCAATGATACATAAAACTTTACCTACAGAAATTTTGTCTCCTACATTTACAAAGGTTGGTTTATCAGGACCCGGTGCTCTGTAAAAGGTTCCAATCATAGGAGATTTTATGGTTACATATTGTGAGTTTTCTGTATTATTTGGTTTTTCTGAAACAACTTGTTTAGGAGCTACATCTTTAACAACAGGTGCTGAAACTTCTGGTGTAGAACTTTGAACTATTGTTTTAGGACTTTCGATAATTTTTTCAATAATACTTGGTCCCGTTTTAATATTAATTTTAAACTCCTTTGTTTCCAGTTCAACCTCTGTTACCCCTGATTTTGATACAAAATCAATGAGTGCTTGTATTTTTTCTAAATCCATGGCCATGGCTAAAAATTTGTGAACGAACTTAAGGCTTTTTTGCGAATTACGGATAGCTTTTTAAGAAAATTTATGATAAAACCCTTAAAATCTTTAAATTATCCGTCCTAGTTTAAATATTTATGTAGGTTTTAAAAACTCTCCCAAAAATATATCCCATTAATTGGTATATTTACCAAAAAACACCATGTCAAAATCCTTAAAACCATACGGGCCTAAAGGAAAGCCTATTAAAGGTTCCTACGATGAATTTATAAAAGATTTAATCGACTTTTTTTCAGGAATTGAAGAAAAATATCCTGATATAGCGCATGTGCGTTTTTTTCACAGAAATTATTATATTATAACAAGTCCAGAATATATTCAACACATTCTTCAAACGAAAAACAAACATTATCAAAAAGGAAAAGAGTATAAAGAGTTGAAATTAATTTTAGGTAATGGGTTGTTAAATAGTGAAGGAGATTTTTGGTTAAGGCAAAGACGTTTAGCTCAACCAGCTTTTCATAAAGAAAAAATTGAAGGATTTATTGAAAGCATGAATCACTTTACCAAACATTTAATTTTAGACTGGAAATCAAACCCCAAAAAAGAAGTAGAGGTGCACTCAGAAATGATGAAGCTTACTTTAGAGATAGTGAGTGATTGTATGTTTGGAACCGATGTTGAAAAAACATATAATCAGGTTAAAGATGCCCTAGAGGTTAATTTAGAATTAATACAAAACAGAATTAGAACGGTGGTTAAAATTCCTATACCCATACCAACTTCAGACAATAAAAAAATACTAAAAAGCAAAAAGGTACTGGACACTATTGTATATGATATTATTAATATGCGGTTAAAGAACCCTAAATTAAAGAGAAATGATTTGCTACAAATGTTTATGGAAAGCATTGATGAAGAGTCCGGAGAAAAAATGAATAAAAAACAATTACGCGATGAAGTAATGACTATGTTTTTGGCCGGACATGAAACAACCGCCAATGCATTATCATGGGGGCTGTATTTATTAGCAAAAAATAAAGAGGTGTATCAAAAAATGCGAACGGAGGTGTTTGAGGTTATAAAAGATAAAGATAAAATTTACATGGAAGACATTAAAAAAATGCCTTATACAGCCTTAGTTTGTAAGGAAATATTAAGAATATACCCTCCGGCATTTATTATTACCAGAAGATGCGTTGAGCCCGACAAAATTGGAAATTACGAAATTCCTAAAAACAGCAATATTATTATCCCTACTTTTTCTATGCACAGAAGCAAAAGGTTTTGGGATAAGCCAAAACAATTTATTCCGGAACGATTTGTTCATGAAAAAAACATTCCAAAATTCGCCTATTTTCCTTTTGGAGGGGGCCCAAGATTATGTATAGGAAATACTTTTGCTTTGTCAGAAATGCAGGTGATTTTACCTTTATTAGTGAAAAATTTTTCTTTTCACTATTCTTTAAAAAATGAACCGGAATATGTTCCGCAAATAACCTTAAGACCTAAACATGGCATTGTATTAAAAGTTAAAGAGGAAAAAAACTAGCTTTAGCCCTGTACAAATGGATTATTCAATTTCTCGTAACCTATTGTGGTACTGTCTCCATGCCCTGTATATACTACATATTCCTCAGGCAATGTATACAGCTTTTGTTTAATACTTTTTTCTAATTGTTCGTAACTGCAGTATGGAAAATCTGTTCTGCCTATACTGCCTTTAAACAATACATCTCCATTTATAATAAACTTTTGATGGTGCTCTACAAAAACTACATGACCCGGGGCATGACCCGGAGTAAACATGACTTCTAAACAGATATCTCCAACACGTATTGTTTCCCCTTCTATTAAAAAATTTTGGTCGTAGGGAGCTGCTTGATAATGTATACCATACATTTTAGCAGATGCTGGAGAAAGTTCGTTTATAATAGGTAATTCCTGTTCGTGTATGCGTGTTTTTAAACCATACTCATGGTATATAAAATAATTCCCTAAAATATGGTCTATATGTGCATGAGTATTCAATACACAAGTAATTTTAATACTATTAAGCCTAACAAATTCCTTAAATTCATTTTGTTCATGTTCAGAATAAAATCCGGGATCTATAAGTACAGCATTTTTATTTTCATCGTATATCAAATAGGTGTTTTCTGAAAAGGGGTTACAAGTAAAAACCTTAATATGTGTCATAAATTTTCAATTAATTCTTGAATTTCCTGCATAATATGAGCCCCCTTATCTTTTGCATACCATGTGTGTAATTGTGTTTCGAACTCTTCAAAACTTATGGTGTCTTTATTTTTTTTCCAGTGTAACATAATTTCTTGAGCAGGATTAGGTCTGGGTCCCCAGGTTTTTAAAACACTAAAATCGCGGGTATTAAGCAAAATTAATTTAGGAGTTGACTTAGCACCATTGGTTAAAAATGCATCTAATAACTCAGGAAATTGATCTCGGTTTACTATATTAAAACTAATTTTTTCTGGATTAAGAGCAGCT
Organism: uncultured Flavobacteriales bacterium; assembly: GCA_964512145.1. GTDB lineage: Bacteria > Bacteroidota > Bacteroidia > Flavobacteriales_G > JALEGO01 > CAYOHR01. The sequence goes on along the minus strand of CAZEIM010000048.1, from coordinate 5,251 downwards.
ATTTTGGCCAAAATTGGAGTTATTTGAGCACAATCTCCGCACCAACCATCTGCAATAAGTATCCACGTTTGATGCGTTGAAATACTTTGTATGGCTTTTTTAATGTTAGGGTTTGTCTCGATGGTTTTATCTAACCTGTTCATCCGATGCACATTCAACTTAGTAAATTCAACCAACTTTTCGGATTGCGTAAGTCCGGTTGTTTTTCCTTGAAGCAATAGGTTGTCTATTACTGCACGATATTCTTTATAACTTTTGGCTTCTTGAAGAATTTTTTTAAAATTAAGATGGGTAGTCATATATATTTAATATTTATGTTTACCGGCATTCCAGTTGAATGGATGTAAATATTTTTCGGCACTTTCAATAGCTTCAGATTCTAGTTCAGTACCCATACTGGCGTTCCAACGATTTAAAAATCCAAAAAGAGAGATAACGCCTAATATTTCAACAATTTCTCCATCATTCCAATGTTTTTTTAAAGTTTGCATAAGTTCATCATTCACTGCATTTGGAACAACCGATGCGGCAAAAGCAAAGTTTAGAGCGGCACGTTCAGCGTCATTAAAACTTGGATGAGTATTAAATTCTGCTATGTGCTTCAATTGCTCATCTGGGGCTTGGTATCTTTCAGCTGCCCGAATTGTATGAGCCTCGCAATACCTGCATGCGTTTGAATTACTGGATACAAAACCAATGAGTCTTTTTAGGGAACTGGTTACTCTTCCCTGGTTATTCATAACCGCCTTATTTAACTGAATAAACGCCATGGCTATTTCAGGCCTATGGTACATAGTTTTTACACTGTTTGGGCAAAAACCCAGCGTTTCGTTAAAAAAACGTATCAATTCATCAAAAACCTGATCTTGAATGCTATCTACAGGTGTAACAAGTGGGGAATTCATGAGTAAAGCTAAAGTAAGTCTTTTGTGGGATCAATATCTTTTTTGGTTTTTTCAATTTCATGCATACTTTTCGTTATTTCTTTTTGAATTTCTCCGGTAGCATTTTTAAACTCTCGAATACCTTTTCCCAAACCTCTTGCTAATTCAGGTATTTTTTTAGATCCGAAAAATATAACTACAAATAACAGTACTACAAAAATTTCTCCTCCGCTTATATTAAAAAACAATAAAGTAAACATATCATAAAATTACGTAATGTTAAATAAGAATATATCTAAATACATATATTTAACATTACCTTATCGAGTGAAAAATTACCCGTTTTGATCTTTACTTTTGTCTAAATCTACCACAACAGGTGCTGCAATAAACAACGAAGAGTAGGTTCCTACTACAATACCTACTAATATAGCAAAAACAAAGCCCTTAATGGTATCTCCACCAAATAAAAACATGAGTAACAACACTATAAATGTTGTAAATGAAGTATTAAAAGTTCTTCCTAAGGTACTGTTTAATGCCTCATTTATTATCTTAGAATTTCCATCGCGCTTATGAGCACTAATACCTAAATACTCCCTAATTCTGTCAAAAATAATAACGGTATCGTTAATTGAGTAACCTACTACGGTTAAAATGGCTGCAATAAAAGCTTGATCTATTTCAAGTGTAAAAGGCAATAAACCATAAAATGCAGAAAAAATACCCAATACAATAATTACATCGTGAAACAATGCCAATACTGCACCTAAGCCAAATTGCCATTTACTAAATCGCAATACAATGTATAAAAATATCCCTAGTAAAGCAATTAATACCGACCAAAAAGCAGATGTTTTAATATCATCGGCAACAGTAGGCCCAACCATTTGAGAAGAGGTGATTTCATAGGGTATATTTAACGTTTTTAAACCGGCCTCTAGGGTTTGTGCTACTTTTTCTTCCGCTTCTTGCCCTGTTTCATTAATCATGTATTTAGTGGTAATAAGTAATTGGTTTGCTGTACCAAATGTTTTAACTTCCGGAGTCATTTTATTGCCATTTTCCACAAAGTTATTGCTTAATATTTGAGCTACATTTTCAGAAGAAACTGAATTTTCAAAACGTACCTGATACGATCTTCCACCCGAAAAATCAACACCAAGATCAAAGCCTTTTGTAAATATAGACGCTAAAGATCCAATAACTAGAATTGTTGAAACAACATAAAATGTTTTTCTTTTATTAACAAACCCTATATTGGTTTTTGTAAACCAGTCTTTTGTCATGGAGGTTTCAAATTGAAGATTCATATTTCGGTCTAACATCCATTCAAATATTAATCGGCTAATAATTAATGAAGAAAACACAGAGGTTAAAATACCGATAAGTAGCGTTGTAGCAAAGCCTTGAATAGGTCCGGTACCAAATGCTAATAAAATGACAGAAGCTAATAGTGTAGTAATGTTAGCGTCTATAATAGAGCTGAGCGCATTTTTATATCCGTCTTGTAACGCTAAACGCACCCCTTTACCTTGACGCAACTCCTCGCGAATACGTTCAAAAATGATTACATTAGCATCTACTGCCATACCTATAGTTAACACGATACCTGCAATACCCGGCAAAGTAAGTGTTGCACCAATCGATGCCAATACACCTACAATAAAAAATACATTGGTAACTAGTGTAATATTGGCTACAGCTCCTGATTTAGAGTAATAAAAAACCATATACCCCAAAACAACCAGTAAAGCAATTAAAAACGAATAAAAACCCTTTGAAATATTTTCTTTACCTAACGTAGGTCCCACCACAGCCTCTTCAATAATTTTGGCAGGAGCGGGTAATTTACCTGCTTTTAATACATTAGCCAAGTCTTCCGCGTCTTCAATAGAAAATGAACCACTAATTGAGGTCATTCCACCGCCAATTTCTCCTTGTACTACAGGAGCAGAATACACCCTATCGTCAAGCACAATAGCTACTGCTTTTCCAATATTTTCTTTAGTTAGTATTTTCCATTTTTTTGCTCCTTCTGCATTCATCAACAAAGATACTTCAGGGCGACCCATGGGATCTGCATCTCTTCTAGCGTCAGCCACCACATCACCCTCTAATGGAGCAGTTCCTTCTAAATTGGTTACTTTTACAGCAAATAATTGTAAAACATCTTTATTTTCTCCACTAGGCTGTGCTGACCATAAAAATTTTAAACGAGGAAATAAAGATTTAATATCATCTCGTTGCAAGTAAGCATTTACTTTGGCTGTATCCTTAAAAAAGCTATATCCAACCACCGGACCTTGTGCAACATTTTTTCCACCATCCGATAAAGCTGGGCCTAATACATCAAACAAAGGATTTTTTTCAGTTTGATTTATACTGGCAGAATCTTTGTTTTCGGTGTTTTCACCCAGTAATTCTTTCATTTCACTAGATACTTTTGTGGTATCGCTTGTCTTGTTTTCTGTATTTGAAGCTACAGATCCGGAATCTTCCAGCATTTTTATTTCCGATTTTAAAAAATCGTTTGCTTTCATTAAGTTGTTAAAGATTTCCTGATTGTCGTATGTTTCCCAAAATTCTAACTTAGCAGTACCCTGCAAAACCTTACGCACTCTTTCTTTTTCTTTTATTCCAGGCAATTCTACTAATATTCTACCCGACTCTAAACGCTGTATTTTGGGTTGTACCACCCCTAAGTTATCTATCCTTCTTCGCAACACTTGTTCAGTTCGTTGTACCGCTCCCGATGCTTGCTCTTGTATTATAGCTAACACCTCTTCATCGGTAGCTTCCATAGGAATTAAATTTTTATTTTCTCTGGAGCGAAATAACGAAGCCAGGCGATTATTTGGGGCAACATTTTTATATGCCGTGGCAAATAAAGTAATAAAATCTGCTCCGCTATTTTTTTGCATTTGTTGTGCTTCAGAAATAGCTTTAAGTAAATTAGGATCGTTGGGGTCGTTACTTAGGTTTTTTAATAAATCAACCAACGAAACCTCTAAGGTAACATTCATCCCTCCCTGCAGGTCTAACCCTCTGTTTATTTGCTTTTTTCGAACTTCATAAAACCTAAAACCTAAATACTTTTCATTGGCTTTTGAGTTTAAATATTCGGTTTCGTAGCCTTGTTTTAGGGTATCAATGCTATAACTTGGTAAATCGGGTTTTACTAAAAGAATAGAATCAATTTTTGCTTGAGCAAATTCCTTAGCATCAGATTCAACAGATGATGTAATAAATGTAAAAGATATTTGCCATAAACAGGCAGCTACAAGTAATCCTACAAATGTCCATAAAGCGGTTTTATTTTGCATACGCTATTTAATTTTTATAATTGGCCTGCAAATATAGAATAATAGTAGATTACTTTCAAATGAAATTTTTAAGGATTTTTTTGTGACTCAAATAATATATTTTTTGTGTTTATATAGTTGGTAAAAATTAACAACTCATGTTGTGCTATTTAATAAAATTTGCTTAATGCTATTTTTGAAATGTTTTTTAAAATTGTTTAATACAAAAACATGGCTATTATCTAACTAATATTGTCCCTAAAAATTCAGTTAATTTTTATATTTGATGCATGTACTACGAACAGGAAAAATTTAATGAGTTTATACATAATTTTAATAATGCTTACCAAAAAGGGCTTCCGGGAGAAATGGCTCAAAAAAAGATGATGCCTGAGCAACGCAAAGGCTTTACGGAGTATTTATTGTATAAAGAAAACGCTAAAAAAAGTGCAGTAAATGTAATTATATATCAAAGCCTAAGCACACTAGGCATTCAACTTAACATTGCTTTAATGCAACGAAATGAATACGATGGGCATCATAGTGGACAAATATCTTTTCCAGGTGGAAAGATTGAACATTCAGACCCCACCCCTTGGTCGGCTGCTTTAAGAGAAACTACAGAGGAGTTAGGAATACCCAAAGATGTATTAAAAGTAATAGGTCCTCTAACTGAATTATATATTCCTCCGAGTAATTTTTGGGTGTATCCTTATATTTCCTATAGTCTGGAGCCGGTTTCGTTTTATCCGAGCTCTAGAGAAGTAAAGGAAATCATTCCATTAAGTTTAAAAGATTTATTATCAGACCAAAATGTGTCTTCCTTTGAATATTTTTTGCCCAATGGAGGTTCTATAGTCTTTCCATGTTTTAAATTTAACCAACGGATAGTATGGGGAGCTACAGCCATTGTTTTAAATGAGGTAAAAGAAATTATACTTTCCATATAAATAAATAAAAATATGAATACATTTTCATTAGAAGAATATAAAACATTATTTTACACATTAAAAGAACGCTTTGATAAGAATATGCACAGACACAAAAATATAGAGTGGCAAA
>CAZEIM010000047.1:4166-20678 GCA_964512145.1 uncultured Flavobacteriales bacterium | reverse complement strand
TCATTAAGAACAAACACGTTTTCTAATATTTAATAAATATCAAAACAATATTCCTTTTTATATGTTAATTAATATAATATTAGAAATATTATTTGTATATTTATTATTGGTAAAATTATATTATGAAAAATTTATTTTTATATACAATCACTTTTGTTCTATTAGGAGGACTTAACTCATGTAATAAACAAAATTCAATTAATTCAATTGAAGAGGCCGTTGTTGGGAAATGGAAAATGGAACAGTTAAGCATAAATAATCAGCGGCAAATCATGCAACAAGATTTGTATTGGGATTTTTACGACAATAAAGAGTTTTATATGGCATTTATTGATAATAACGGAGTAATTATTGATCAAATGAAGGGAACCTGGGAAATTGAAAAAAGAAAAAAGGAACGATATTTAAAATTAGAAAGTACTGCATTTAACTACGGTTTTTTAATCCTTGAAGCAAACGATAATACCCTTAAGCTATTTAACGAAGAAGACTCGGAAAAGACAGAGTTTATTAAGTACAACTAAATTTAATAAGTATATTTAATGACTTTATTTTTTCACTTCCTACATTCATTTAAATGAATGTAGGATCCTCACAGTACTGATGCCGTAATTTTTCTTGAAACTTACTAAACAATTTCAACATAAGGATAAAACGGTACATTAGAAGGGTTTTAATGGATCGTTAAAAATACCTTTTGTTGGATGTAAATGCTTATTGTATCTTCGTTAAAGTAATAAGCAAGGTTTACTAAAAATGAGTGGCACACCCTTACGAGTACGATTATTTGATATTGATATAGATAATATATCAACACATGAAGTATTGCAAAAGATTGAATCATATATTCAACATAAAAATACTGCTTATATAGTTACTCCTAATGCAGATCATATCATAAAATTGACTTCCGATAATGACTTTAAAAAAGTGTATTCTAAGGCCGATTTAATTTTAGCAGATGGGATGCCACTATTATGGATATCTAAATGCATTCAAAAGCCTATACAAGAAAAAATAAGTGGTTCGGATTTATTTCCTATTGTTTGTAAGTTATCAGCTGAAAAAGGATACCGCATATTTTTGTTAGGAGGAAACACACAGCAAGATATTGACTATGTTTCGGAGTGTTTACTGAAAGAATTTCCCGGTTTAAAAATTGCCGGAAGTATTTCTCCCGATTTTGGGTTTGATAAGGATGAAAAAAAAAGCGTAGCCTTATGCGAAATAATACATAAAAGCAATGCAGATATTTTATTTGTAGGTGTAGGAGCACCTAAACAAGAGAAATGGATATACAATTATAAAGATATTTATAAAGTTCCGGTTTCTTTAGGAGTAGGAGCAACGTTCGATTTATACTCGGGCATTCAAAAAAGAGCTCCGCTGTGGATGCAGAAATCAGGTTTAGAATGGTTTTTTAGATTTATACAAGAGCCCAAAAGATTATGGAGAAGGTATTTATTGGGAAATATACATTTTATATATTTATCGGTTATTTTCATATTTAAAAATAGAAAATAACAAGATTATGATTAACCTCTTAAACTAATCAATTTTTTTAATAAAGCTCGTTAAAGGCTTTCTAGTTCTTGGGGTGATTTCCCTGGTTAAAAATGGCTCGTCTAATTTTGTGGGCTCGTCTAAATATCCTAAAGCAATAAAACAATTTGGTTCTAAATAATCAGGGATATTAAAGGTTTCTATAGTTTTATTCATGTCAAAACCACCCATCATATGTCCATAAATATCTAAACTGGCAGCTTGAAGTAGTAAGGTTGTATTAGCAGCCCCGCAATCATGTAAATAGTGTCTGTTTAAAGCTCCATTTTTTTCGAAATTTTTTGAAGCTAGATTTAAAACGAGTACATCTGCTTTTTCTGCCCAAGTTTTATTTCCAGGCAGCAAACAATCGGAAAATTTTTTAAAAGCCGAAGGATTATTTTTTTGTGCGTACCAAAATAACCAAGGTTGTTCGTTCATACTACTTGAAGCCCAAGATGCGGCCTCAAATAATGAGTATAAATCGTGTTCTGATATAACTTTTTCTGAAAATGATCGGGCACTCCAACGCTTTTGAATAAGAGGATGTACCGAATAATGTATTTGAGGTAATTTTACTTCTAATGATTTCATGATGATATAACTAATGAAACAAATAAATGTTTATTTTCCATTAAAACTTGACATAGTTTGCTGTAAACCAGCGAAACAAAAGCTAAATACGATATTCTTAGCATCTATCAGTTTTTCAGGCAAAACATTATATTCTTCGGGAGACCACTCTCCTAAAACATAATCAACTTGTTTGCCCTTATTAAAATTATTTCCAATGCCAAAACGTAATCGAGCGTAATCGACCGTATTTAATTGTCCTTGAATATCTTTTAATCCATTATGCCCTCCATCGCTTCCTTTACCTCTTAAACGGAGAATTCCGAAGGGTAAAGCCAGGTCATCTGTAATCACTAGCAAATTTGAAATGGGAATATTTTCTTTATCTAACCAATATTTTACGGCCTTACCACTTAAATTCATAAAGGTAGTGGGCTTCATTAAGATTAAGGTTCGTCCCTTGTGCTTTACTTCGGTTACTTCAGCTAAACGGTCGGGAGAAAAAAAAGCACCGGATTCTTGAGCTAAAAAATCCAGTGCTTTAAAACCTATATTATGTCGAGTATTTTTATATTCATTTCCCGGATTTCCTAATCCGGCAATTAAATACTTCATGTATATTATTTCGCTTTTTCAGCTTCTGTAGAAGCATCAGCTACAACGCCTCTGCTGGTTAATACTGCAACCAATACGTTATTTGGAGCATCTAAAATAGATAATCCTTCATACTTAAGATCTTTTACTCGTATTTTATCTCCAATACCCATTTGAGTAATATCTACTTCTAATATTTCAGGAATGAATTGTAATTTACCTTTAACGGTTAATTTTCGAGCATTTGTTTTTAATTTGGCACCACTTAAAACAGCTGCAGAAGTACCTACAAATTTTAATGGAATACCAACTGTAACATCTTTAGTATTGTTTATTTCTTCAAAATCGATGTGCACTAATTTGTCCGTTACCGGATGAAACTGAACTTCTCGAATAACTGAGTCCACTTTTTTTCCTTCAATATCTAAAGAAATTTTGTATACGTGAGGAGTATAGATGGCCTTTTTTAATTCTAATGAATCTAAATATATGTGCATATTTCCTGATTCTCCGTACAATTCTGCAGGAACTTTATTTTCTTTTCGCAATTCTTTTGCGTTTGTTTTTCCGGTTACTTTTCTAAGGTTTGCTTTTAACTCTAACGTTTTCATGTTTTTAAAATTTATTATACAGCAATAAAATGTGAACTGATAGACTCACAATTAATTAATCTTTCCATTACATTCGAAAATAAATCGGCAACGGAAATCACTTTAATTTTAGATGATTCTTTTTTAAGCGGGATGGTATCGGTGACTACTAGTTCAGTTAAGGCTGACTTTTCTATCTTTTCGATGGCATTACCTGATAAAATGGGGTGAGTAATTACTGCTCTAACAGAAGTGGCTCCATTTTCCAACATCATTTCAGCCGCTTTAACCAATGTTCCGCCTGTATCAATAATATCATCAATTAACACCACATCTCTTCCTTTTACATCTCCAATGACAGTCATATCAGATACTTCATTCGCTAATTTCCTTTGTTTATAACATAAAGCCATTTCAGCGTTTAAATATTTTGCGTATACATTTGCTCTTTTACTTCCTCCGGTATCTGGAGCAGCAATGGTTAATGCAGGTAAATTTAAACTTTTAATGTAAGGCACGAAAATAGAAGATGCAAATAGATGATCAACAGGAACTTCAAAAAAACCTTGAATTTGATCGGCATGTAAATCCATTGTCATTACTCGGGTAACTCCTGCAGCAGAAAGTAAATTTGCACACAGCTTAGCTCCAATAGCAACCCTTGGTTTATCTTTTCGGTCTTGACGGGCAAATCCAAAATATGGAATTACGGCAGTAATACTTTTAGCAGATGCTCTTTTTGCGGCATCTACCAATAATAGCAATTCAAATAAGTTATCAGCAGGAGGGAAGGTAGACTGTATAATAAATACATCAGCACCACGTACGGTTTCTTCGTAACTTGGCTGAAACTCACCATCGCTAAATCTTAGAATAGAAACATTTCCCAACCCTGTTCCATAGGAATTTGCAATTTTTTCAGCTAAGGTTTTGGATGCTGTTCCGCTAAATATTTTTACGTCTCTACTCATAAAATGAGTGCAAATTTATTAAAAAAACTAATACCTCCCTAAAAAATTCACAAGATAATGTTAGAAACTTTTGTATATGCTGAAATAATTTTTTTGTATTAAGGCTATACGTAAAAAAATAACATGAATAGCTACATAAAGTATTCCATATACAAACTATAAATCTTTAAGAGCATTATAGGCAAGCCAACTCATCATTTCAGTTCCATATTTTAGAGCATGAACATCAATATTAAATTCAGAGGTGTGTAATTGTTTTATTTGTCCATCGCTACTTTTTACCCCTAATCTATAAAAGCAAACAGGAACGTGTTTTGAATAATAGGCAAAATCTTCAGAGGTCATTCTGTAATCGAGCGCAATAATATTATGGTTTATTTTCTCAGCCCATGTGATGCATTGCTGAGTGAATTTTTCATGATTATATAAACACGGATATCCGTGTTTAATTTGTATATCTACATTCGCACCAAAAGCTTTTGCGGTATTAGTACAAATATCATATATGAGCTTATGTGCTTGATCTCTCCATGTTTCATCTAATGTTCTAAAAGTTCCTTGTAAAAATACTTTTTCGGGAATTACATTGGTAGCTCCAAGTGCTTCAACCCGACCAATCGTTAATACACTTGGAATAAGTGGGTCTGAAAATCGCGAGTTAATTTGTTGTAGTGCTAAAATTATATGTGCAGATACCACTACCGGGTCAATCGTTTTGTGTGGTAATGCTCCGTGTCCTCCCTTCCCAATAATGTTAATGTATAATTCATCTGAAGAGGCCATGTATTTACCGGGTCTAAACCCTACACTCCCCACTTCTATTTCGGGAGCAACATGCTGCGCAATAATACAATCCAATGGATGCTTTTCAAACAATCCGTCTGCAATCATCACCGAAGCTCCACCGGGTAGTTTTTCTTCACCCGGTTGAAATATTAATATAATTTTACCTGCCCATGCTGATTTTATTTCGGAGAGTATTTGTGCTGCTCCTAATAAACAAGACATATGCACATCATGACCACATGCATGCATGACTCCGCTATTTTTAGAAGCGTTTGGGTTCTTGTTTGTTTCTTGAATTGGCAAAGCATCTAACTCGGCCCTTAATCCCACTGTTTTTTCTGAATAATTGGCTTCTCCAACAATTTCTGCAATTATTCCGGTTCCAGAAAATGACATAAACGGAATTTTCATTTTCTTTAATTCCGCCTGTATAAATTCTGATGTTTTATATTCATAAAAAGATAATTCAGGATTTTCATGTAAATGATTCCTAATTTCAAGCAATCGGGGTAAAATTTGCGATGCTTTTTGTTGTATGATTTGCTGAATATTCATTAAAAATCTAATCCTAAAGAAAAATAAAATCTTGGTTGTTTAAAGGTAGCATTTTCTATACCCCAAGCTCTATCTATTCTTATAAAATATCCAAAAAGAGTAGTTCTTAGTCCCCAACCAACTCCAGCTGCTATAGGGTCTGTTTGGTTTTTAATAGTAATGGTTAAATTTCCATCTACTATTGTTTTGGTGTTAAAGCTGTTATCTTCAGAGTATGGATGTAAACCTGTCCATGCGGTTCCTATGTCTCCAAATCCAATTAACTGAAAGTTTTGTAAAAACTCCGACTTTAAAGGCTTTGCAATAAAATATTTAAATACCGGAAATCTTAACTCAGAGTTTATTAATGCAAAATTATTTCCATTTCTAGCGTTTTGTATAAATCCACGTAACGGAGGAACTATGGTTTGAAAATAATACCCTGCATCTTGTGCAATAGGTGTTCCTGTGTCGAAACGAGGGTTTTCAGAAATATATATCCAATTATCTACCGAACCTAGGTAATGGACTAATTTTCTAGTTCCAAAGCTGAATCCAGCTGAAAATCGATTCACCCAAATTAAATCTCGGTGTATTTTTAATGCATGTCGATAATCCCAGCCGGTTATATAGATATCTGTATTTACATCATTTACTACTCTATAGTGTTCTGCAAATAATTTGAATTTTGTTCCATGATATAAATTTAATCCTTTTGCCCTTGAGTCGTCAAATATATATTCCAGTTTAATACCTCCCCATGTTTCGTAAATACTTGGTACAGGCAAGGTAAAAGCATCGGTTGATAATATCACTCCAGCGTCTCTTCGTATAGATGGTGTAATTCTTATACTGGATACTTCACTGAATGGAAAAGAATATCTTACTTTAAGCAAATAGGTTGTTGTTTTTGCGTTAAAAAAGTCTGAACTAAAATTAAGTGTTTGTCTTTGAATACTATACAACTTATCCCATCGTTTACTTCTGTCTTCTAATGAAGCAAAGTATTCGGTAGAATTTCCATTTAACCCCATTCTTATACCGCCTTCTAACTTATAATCCTCAAATAAGTCTTTAACATCTACCTTAAGCACAATACCCATACCCGGCTGAACATAAGGACCTCCATTAAAATGCTGATACAATTGATTTGCAAAATCAAAATCTACCTTTGAGGTAATATCACTGGCTGTAAAACTGTGGTAGTAAAATCTAGAGGAGGGAATTACTTTTTCTCGTACCTTTACTGTATTAGTATCGGTGAACGAATTAGAAACAGAATTATTCACTATACCTTGGGTAGTATTGTTAGCAGATGTTTCTGAGCTAAATAAATATTTTTCAGTTGATATAATGTTAGGTTTAGATAACTCTATCTTGGGATATTCTTGAAAATAAATTTTTGGGTTATTGGGAAGATTTTTTTCTTTTCCACCCAAATTAAATACAGCATTTGTATCAATCAATATTTTATTTGTTTTTGTATGGATTAATTTTTTAGACCTGTTTTTTTCGTCAATAATAAACATGTGGTATTTTCCTTTAAAATAAAGGATTTCTGAAGTATAATTATGTTCTTTAGAGGTATGAAATTCATGTATCGGGACATGGTAGTTCGATTCAACAACAGAATTTATAAAATAACGATAATGAATGGTTGTGTCTACATGGCTTACAGCACTGTCTCTGTATGCTTTAAATCTTGAGGTTATTCCAGAATAATCTGATAAATATGAAAATTCATTTTTTGTTAATGCAAGAGGTTGCATTTCGTTTTGAGTAGTTTGGGTAAAACGTGTTAGCTTATATTTGTTATCACCTGAAATGGTTAATGCATATAAATCAAAATTATCTTGAAAAAATTCCTTTTCTTGTTTTAAGTTTTTTTCTAAAGAATCATTTGTTCTGTTGCTTGCAAACAAAATTTCATTTGAATTTAAAAACACCGGGGTTAAATCGTCATATATATCATCGGTTAGTCGGGTACTGGTATTAGATGATATGGTATATAAAAATAAATCCGACTTACCCTCTGAAATCGCAGATAATATTATTTTTTTGCCATCGGGGGCATAACTAAATGAAGTTACTTTATCTATACCAAAAATAGTTTTTTCAACTTTTTCTTTCGAAACTAACGAATGATATTTAATTTTTGTTTCAAACTTTTTAGGATATACGATAGACAATATTTCCCCTTTAGGATGCCATTCAATTAACGGATAGCTAAAGTCTTGTATTCTTTCTAATCGAGGCCCAAAAACAAATATTTTTTTCTTTTTTTTGGTACTTCTATTGTATATGTAAACTTTTGAACGCCCTAGTTTAGTCTCGATATAGGCAAGATATTGTTCATCAGGACTAAATCGGATATTGTGATAATGTCGGTGTTTTTTAGTTTTTAATGACACGGTGTTTTCTTGCATATTGGGTTTGTCTGGTTCAATACTATATTTTCGTTCGTAATGTTGTAGCATTTCTTTTTTTAATTCTTTAAACGAAATGCCCAATACAAATAAAAAACCACTTTCTATACTTCGGCCCACTCTTGACATATATAGAATATTTGGAATTAATTTTTCTCCATATATTTCAGCAACATAATTCCACATGGCATGCCCAAATATTAGTTTTTCAGATTCATCCATTCTATTAAATGCATTAAACTTTTTGTATGAAACAGCATCAGAAATTCTTGGTTCAATGAGATTATACGGTTTAGAAAAATAGGAAATCAATCCATCCATATACCATTCAGGTACTGTTAGAAGTGTTGAGTTTTTTAAAATTTCTAGCCAGGTATCTCCAAAAATCTTTTGTTGAGCCATAATTCTGGATACTCCTTCTCGAATGTTTGTTTCGAAATGTTGATGGTTTCCGTCAAAATAAATAAATATATTTCTACCATATATCCTGGTTGTTCCTCCGATATTATTATCACTTTCTTCGTTAAGGCCAATATTATTTTGCCTGAAATCTTCTAATTTGTTGTAAATAATAATATTTACCCTGTCTTCGTCTTCATAGTAGTACTCAAATCTATTTGATAACTCGTCTAATACCTCATATACAATATCAGAGGCAAATAAAGAAGCTTCTGCTCCACCTTCATAATAATAAATATTGTAGCGATCGTATTTTCGGTAAAACCATGTAAAATCTTCGTGTTGCACTCTGTTTTTACCAAAACGCATAGATGAACCGGTATAAAACTGGCTATACCCTATATTAGGAATAACTAGAAAAAGTATAGTAGATAAAATAAATAGCGTATGCAAAGATTTTTTTTTCAAGTCGCTTATCACTAAGTGTTTAATGTATAAAAATACTAAAAATAAAAACATGAATTATTCTTTAGGTATTTTATATAACTTTTGTTGAATGCAATTGCGCTAATTTCCAGTGTTTGTTTTTTTTTATTAAAATGGCTGACTCTAACCACTTAATCTGTTTATTTGTTCCATCAGGCTGATGAAATATTCCTGTATTCCAATAACTTATCCAAGCAATACTTTTATTTATATTAAGTTTAATAATTTTAAATTGATTTTCTCGATTAAATGGTTTTGGGTACACCTGTATAAAATTTTGAATACTGTCTGAATTCCAAACTAAACCAACATCGTATATTTCGAATGTTGAGGTAATATTTTCATGGAGATATTTAGGATTATGTGTTGAGAATACTTGAAAAAAATCATATAATATTTGAGTAATTTCAACAGAATCTTTATGTATTTTATTCCTTTGTGAAAAAACGATGGAGCAAGAAAAAAATAGGTAGATTCCCAAGATTATTCTAATCATAATTTATATACATATTAATCGAATGGTTTCTTTATTTCTTTGTTCCAATACTATTTTTTTATTCTCAGTTACTCGGTCAATAGTACTGTCGTTGTAGTGTCTAATGGTAATTAATTCAAGTCCAGTTTGCAGGGTAATATCATAATTTTCGGAAAATATATTTTTTAATAATCCAATTTTTCGTTCATCCCAGTCTACACAGGCCCAAAATGTAATAGCCGAATGTTGCATAACATGTATTTTTACGTGTAAGTCGCTGAATGCCGTAAAAATTTCTTTAAAATGGTCTTCGGCAATAAAGGTAAAGTCTTTTGGGGTAAGTGATAGCAAGCATTGGTTAACTTTAAAAATGAAACACGGGATTAAAAAATTAACTTCTTTTTTACTGTGAATTATGGTTCCTGGTAAGGTTGGGTCAATAAATGATTTAACGTGTAAAGGGATATTTTTATTTTGCAGAGGCTGAATAGTTCTTGGGTGAATAACAGAAGCTCCGTAATAGGTGAGTTCAATCGCTTCTTCATACGAAATATAATCTAACTTAATGGTATTATCAAAATATTTTGGGTCAGCATTTAATACCCCTGTAACATCTTTCCAAATATATACAGCTTCTGCTTGAAGAATATGAGCTATAATAGCTGCTGTAAAATCAGACCCCTCTCTTCCTAGCGTGGTAGTGTTATTCTCGTTTGTTGAACCAATAAATCCTTGGGTTATATAAACCGAATGATTATTAAAATCAACAATAGAAGTAAGTGCATTACTAGTTTTGTCCCAAATAATTCTCCCTTCTCGGTATCGATCGTTGGTTTTAATAAAATCTCTTGCGTCAAGCCAAGTGTTTATGATGCCTTGCTTATTTAAATATGTGTGAATAATTGTCGTAGATAAAAGTTCCCCCATAGAAACTATTTGATCATAATCATAATCGTAATTATTTTTAAGGTTACTTTCAAACAACCATTCTATTTCAATAAAATAATTGTTTAATATCTCGGCTAACTCTTGAGAGTAAATATCTAAATCCTTGCAAATGGATTCATGAAATAATTTTACAGAATTTAAGGTTTCGTTGGCTTCTGTTATATTATCTTGGTAATATAGTTGAACTACCTTCTCCAGAGCGTTGGTAGTTTTGTCCATGGCAGAAATAACGATACATAATGGAGTGTTTTGATATCGTTGAACAATAGATAAAACATTTTTAACCGCAAGAGCATTTTTAACGGATGCTCCGCCAAACTTAAATACCAGCATAATTTAGAAAATCTATACTTTTTTACATTTAAAATACACCAAATGCAAAGGTATTATTAAAAGAATATATAAAAAGAGTAAATTGGATATTTTATTAATTCTTCGGTAAGGTTGCGTACACAATTTTTAATTGTTGTGCTTTACGTAATTCCTGCTTAATATCGGTAACTACTCCCATTTTTACATTTTTATCGACTTTTAATGAGGTAGTTAATCTTCCATGTAATGCCTCGTCTTTAGTTGCTCTAAAAGTTTCTACTGAGGCTCGAATATCACTAATTTCAACAAAATCATCATTTATTTGTAAACGAGGTTCAGTTCCATATTTATTTCTTTCATAGGGTTCCCCTACATACATATACATAACCTCTGATTTATTTTCAATTTTTTGAATTTCTTTAGCTTCGGGTTGAGCTAATTTTACTTTTAAATCAACCTCACGCATAACGGTTGTTACCATGAAAAAGAAAAGTAACATGAATACAATATCAGGCAAAGATGCGGTAGAAATACCTGCGCCTGCATTCGCTGTTTTTTTCTTAAATCTAGACATATTATTGTTGGTTTGTATCTTTAGGTTCAGCCTCTGATATCCTTTGAGGGTAAACAGTTTTTATAGCTGTAAGTTTATTTTTAAAAACTTCATTATTTTTTGCTTTTTCCTCTAATTCCTGGTAACTCATACCAAAACGTTCTTTCGTTAACTCATTTCTTAGTTCGTTGTAAGCAGCGGCTAACTCATCTTGAACTTGCACATATAATTCATAACTGGTACCTCTGTCATTTTGAAGAGAAATTACTTGTTTGGTGATGGTATAGTTGCCCAATTCTTTAGCAGCATCTAATCTTTCTTGCCATTTTTTCTTATCTTCATCACCTACACTAGCCAATTGTTGCTGTGCAAAATCAACGGTTATATCTTCCCATTGAGGCAATTCTTCTGAACGATTGGGATTTGCGATAAATTCTTTCGCTTTTTCTTTTAATTGAGTAATGTCTATTAACTCGCCTTCTACAAGAAGCTGGTTATTTGCATTTGCTAACACTACAAAAACATCACGTTCTTTAATTTTAATATCTTCTTGAGGAACATCTTCTGGAGGAGGGGGTAATACACGAGCTAAACCCCAATCTGAATCCATGGTAGTGGTTACCAGAAAGAAAATAAGCAAGAGAAAGGCAATATCTGCCATTGATCCTGCATTTATTTCCGGTGGTGTTTTTGCTGCCATACTTTTATTTTATAGTTTTTACGATTGCTGAATAAACAATGCTTAAAACAGAAAGTATCATTAGTATGTATAAGGTAATTAATTGAACATCAACCAATCTCGATTCAGAAGATGAGATGTTTCCATACATGGGAAGTATTTCATCCGATGAAAATAAATAACTCATTACAACAATAACACCTAACACAACTACTCCCAGTAAGCTCTTTTTAAGACTTCCAGGTTTTAGCATAGAAGAATATATTGAACTTAAAAACATCAAGATTGAACCAATAATTCCTATGGCGTAACAAACGTACAATATAAAATCATAGTTATAGTTAGCCACCATTAAAACACCTATAATACCTAATACTATGATAGCGTAATATACAATTTTAGAAATAGATGGCATATTTATTAATTTTTATTGTACTTAACCAATATATCTACCAAAGAAATCGAAGCATCCTCCATATCGTTTAATATTGAATCTACTTTAGATACTAAGTAATTATAAAACACCTGTAAAATCATAGCTACCACTAAACCTGCTACAGTAGTAATTAAAGCTACTCCAATACCACCGGCAACGATACCAGGCGAAATGTTATTAGCTGCTGCAATAGCATCAAAAGCTTGAATCATACCAATTACAGTCCCAAAGAAACCTAGCATTGGAGCTAAGGCAATAAACAAAGAAATCCAAGACATTCCTTTTTCTAATAATCCTGCTTGAACATTTCCATACGCTGTTACCGATTTTTCTACCATATCTAAACCTTCACTGTGTCTGTCTAATCCTTGATAAAAAATACTAGCTACCGGACCTGAAGTATTTCTGCATACTTCTTTTGCCGATTCAACACCACCTGTTTGTAGTGCAGATTCTACATTTTTTAATAATTTAGTCGTATTAGTTGATGCAACTGTTAAATAAATAATCCTTTCTATAGCAATGGCTAACCCTAATATGAAACATATTAACAATGGAGTCATAAATTTTACACCGCCATCTAAAAACAATTTTTTCATGGTTTGGTGAAAAGTTCTATCATCAGCTGATGGAGGTGTTTGTGAGTTTTCAACGGTTTCATTACTAGTAACGGTTGTAGCTTCGTTTACTACCTCTTCAGCAGAGGCTGTTGTATCCTGTGTAAATGCTAATTGAGTCTGAACAAGAAATGCAGTACTCATGATCAATCCAAAAAGTATTTTTTTCATTTGATTTTTAAATTTTAGAGGCCAAATATATAAAATTTTCTAAATACAGAATAAATAAATTATACGAATAATTTGTTAATGTTCTGTTTCGTTTATTGAACGGTTATTTTTGTATAATTAACGGAGTGGTTATCGTGTTATTATTGTCTTTAAATTCTAACCAATAAGTTCCTGTTGGCAATATCGATAAATCAATAGTTTCATTGTTATTATGGGTCCCTTTAAATACCACATTACCGGTAACTCCTCTTACAGTAAATTGGTTCAAATCACTTGAACTATTGAATGCTTGAACTTGGAATATTCCGTTGGAAGGGTTTGGAAATACTCGAATCTTATTTTCAACTGAATGGTTTTGAACATTTGTTAATCGTTCTCTTGAAATATGTATTTCTAATTCATAAGTTCCTCTCGTTTCAGGATAAAATGACATTACACCAAAGGTAAGGGATGTGTTATTTAATACCTTAAATGAAGGCATATCCACATCATCATAATAATCACCAACCCATTTTCCATCCAATAAGTATGAGAACACTACATCGTTGGTATAGCTCATGCCGTTTTGATTTAGATAAGCATCATGTATTTTAGCTTGTATAGTATATTCATACCCTTCTTCTAATTTAATGTTGTAAAAATCTACATCTGATGGAATATGAATGCTTGACCCATAGGTATTAATAGTAGCCTCATCGTTATAAAAATTAGGATAAAATACAAATGCTCTAGCTGGCGTGTTGTTTTCTTCATATCCATCACCCATAGCTGTAAAATCTAATTGACCCAATGTAATTTCTTTAGAAGCAGGAAATAATCCATCCGCCATTTTTTTCCAGTTTTCACCATCTTTTTGTTGCCATATAACCAATTTATATGTTCCAGAAGGGTTACTTAATCCTGAAGAAGTATAGTTTATTTGTATGGTTTCATTAACATCCATATACACTAATTCTTGGTCTATTTCATCTATCCAATTTCCATTCATTTGATGTAAATCGACTGAAATATATCCTAAAAATTCCTCTCCCGATTTATTGGTTACAGAAATACTAAACGTAAATGGTTTATTTCTTTCTATAAAATCGTTACATTGTATAGCATTAGCAGGAATTAAGCTTGAGAAAACAGGAGAGTTTACTCCTATGTGTTTTATATTTAGGGGATTAATGTAATTATTTTTAAATACCATATTTGGTTTATTAGCCGAAATAAAATAAATTCCTATTTTATAATATCCCGTTATTAAATCGGTTAAACCGGAATGTTGAATGCTAAAAAATTTAGTTGTCCCCGGAGCAATATTAGATTGGTTTATTACACCTAATGTGTCTAAAATTTGGTCATCTGCACTAAACAATAAGAAATATAATGTGCCATTGTAATTTTTAACCCCATCGTTGTGTATAAATGTATGGACAAAAAATGGTTGATTAAAGTTTAAAGAATCATATAAAAATGTACTATCAACCGGGGTTGAGTTTATAGCATTTAAAGTATCCAAATAAAAAACAGTGTCTATTGGATTAGAAAGAGAGTCAAATACAATGGAAGATTGAACTAAACTATTAGAAAAGTCAGCAACTTGAATTCTGGATTCTAATTTTAATGCAAATTCTTCGGCTAAAGGGTAAATTTTAATTATCGCGCTTTGACTTTGGTTCCAAGTGTATGTACTTCCAGGATTTAAGTTGTTAATTTCAAAATATCCATCGAATGAACCTCCCCATCCCCAGTTGATATGAAATAAATCATTTTCATCGTACCCATCCACTACAAATGCATGGCCAGCTTGAGGGTCAGGGCAAAAACCACTGTGATAAACAACTCTCGATTTATTTAAATCCTCTTTTATTTTGTTTTTCCAAGAGTTTAAACTATAACTACTTCTGTAAATGAGTTGTGCATCATTTGAATATTTAAAATAGGTTTTAAGCGCATTAGGTACTTTGTAGGTAAAAGCGCCACTTCCAGTTGGAGAATAGTCCATATCTAGACTTACTCCCACATGATATAATAACTCAGAAATGGCTTGTTTTTGTTCTAATGGAGATGTGTACACTAATTTATTAGGCATTTTAGACCATTTGTATTGAGTAGCAGCAAAGTTTGCAGATAAGGTTCCATAAGTGTCGTGATTATAACTGTAATAACCAGATCCCATAACCGGGTGGTTATAATATTTAAGAATTTGCCCAACAGCTGTAGCTACACATCCGGTAGGAGCATTATCAGGACAAGATAAATTATAATTTGGGCGTTGACTCCACTGAGTAGTGGTTAATGGCGCTACCGAATTATTTTTTTGTAGTTGAATATTGCCCGAAATATAATCGTCCCATTGTTGCACATGTTGAGTGGGAGAAACTACATTATTTTCAACTAATAGAGCCACACCTTTATTAAATTCAAATAATAATTTTTGTAAAGAAGAGGGTATATTTGTGGTGTCAAAACTACCGTTATTTGAATACCCTAAAACAGGGATAGCTACATCATCAGCAGCTATAATAACAAAACCTTCATTTTGATTGATGTTGAATATATAGTATGAAGAAATAACCTCAGATTGATTGCTTATTAAAGCTTTTCCTGTTTTAATCAATTGAGTTTGAATTCCGCTTTTTTGAGAGGAGATATTTTTTACTGAAGCATAATTTTTAGCAATGATCTCAGCTGTAGAAACATCAATTTGTTTTGAAAATAATGAAATACTTAAGAGATAAAGGAAGGAAAAAAACAAAATATTTTTCATATTAATTTTTAATTTGACGCAAAAATACAAAATAAATTAGGTGTTTAGCAAAAATATTTTATGAATAAAATAATAATCATTACATACACAGAATAATATATTATATAAATACATTTTTAGTCTATTTTTTGTATATTTATATAATTAAATTGTTTAAAATGTTAAAATTATTTGGTTACAAAAATTACATGTATGTGGCGTTTGGATTTTTTCTAGTTACACTAAGTGCATGTAAAAAAGAAGGATGTACAGATCCAACCGCTTTAAATTTTAATGAAAAAGCTACTTCTGATAATGGTTCGTGTGTTTATAAATTGGGATGTACCGATAAAAATGCCGATAATTTCGATTCAGAAGCTGTAAAAGATGATGGAACTTGCACATATCAAAATAAAGGGGTACTAAAATTACAATTTTTACCGATGTATAATAACGTTCCATTATCCTTAAATACTCTATATTTAACCACAGAAGGAATTCCATTTACATTAAGTTCATTAAAAACATATATTAGCGAAGTTCAAGCAACATACAATGGAGTAGATCAAATATTTCTAGAAACAGCATTGCTTAATTTTCAAGAATCAGGTAGTTTAACATACTATATTCCTTTAGAACCAGGAAATTATCAGTCATTAAAATTTCTGCTGGGTTTATCCGATGCA
>CAZEIM010000047.1:606-4135 GCA_964512145.1 uncultured Flavobacteriales bacterium | reverse complement strand
AGATCCTAATTCAGTTTCAATAGATGACCCATTAAGTATATATAATAATTTATATTGGACTTGGGGTAGTAGTTTTATTTATTATGCTATTGAAGGATATTTTGATAATGATAGTAATCCATCCGCGTTGGAATCTACTTTTTTATACCATGTAGGAGGAAATGGATTGTACAGTAATATCGATTATTTAAATAAAAATTTTGACATTCAAAAAAAGGACACTACCGAGGTGCAAATTTGGATGCATATAAACAAACTTTTTGCCAATGAAACGGATACTTTGCATTTAGCCTTTGAAAATTTAACGCATACCAGCGACAATTTACCTTTAGCGAATAAAGTGAGAGAAATGTATTCAAACGTTTTTGAGGCAAAGTAGTGTTTTGCCTTATATGAACAATAGTACGTTTAAATATTTCACAGTAGGTTCTGTTTTTTTATTAATTATTATTTCCTGTTCAAAAGACCCATATTTAGATCCTTGGTCAACACAAGCGCTTCAATTACCTCAGGGATTTCCGGCTCCAGTATACCCTTTAGATAATTATCCAAATGCTTTGAAAATCGAATTAGGTAAAAAATTATTTTTTGATCCTATACTATCTAAAAATAATAAAGTTTCATGTGCATCTTGTCATATGCCAGAAAAAAAATTTACTGATGGTTTAGCTAAATCAGTTGGAATAAATAGTAAATCAACAGAACGAAATAGTCCTTCATTATTAAATATAACTTATTCACCTCATTTAAATAGAGATGGAGGTGTCAAAAATTTAGAGCTTCAAGTGTTAGTACCTTTATTAGCTAAGGAGGAAATGGGTTCTGATCCAAATACAATTACCGAAAAGCTAAATGCAGATAAAACCTATAAAAAATTATTTTTAGACGCTTTTGGAACTGACCCAGATATGTATTCGGTTACTCGTTCCATAGCAGCCTTTGAAAGGACATTAATATCGGGCAACTCCCCATTCGATGCTTATTTTTATAAAAATCAACGATATGTGTTAACTGAACAAGAAAAGAAAGGTATGGCACTCTTTTTTAGCGAAAAAACCCAATGTTCAAGTTGTCATTCGGGATTTAATTTTACAAATTATTCGTTTGAAAATATTGGGTTATATTCAGAATATACTGACCCCGGAAGATATAGAATAACGCTTCATTTAAATGATGTAGGAAAATTTTTAGTCCCTTCACTTCGAAATGTTGAACACACCGCACCTTATATGCACGATGGAAGTTTGCAATCATTAGAAGATGTTATAACACATTATGCAAGAGGTGGAAAAAAACACAGTAACCAAAGTCATTTGATACGAGGATTTACCCTAACTTCTCAGGAAAAAGAAGAGCTGATAGCCTTTTTAAAAAGCTTATCGGATTATTCTTCCAAATAATTTAATTTTTTTAAACCTTATAGTTTAAGGTATGTTAATATCTATTAAGATTTATTAACATAAAATTAAAATGAATTGCTTTAATTTTATATAACCATTAAGCAATTTTGAGCCTATGTTAGAATACACTAAAAAAATATTGATTTCAGTAAGTTTTGATAAACAGTTGTTTAGTAAAGAACTTTTAAAAGCTAAAAAATGGCTGAAAAAGGAAGAGTTATTGGTGCTTAAAACATGGTGCATGATAAATTTAGGCAACGAATTTAGTGAGATTATACACCAGGTATTACACTCATAACGTGAGCCTTATTTTTTGGATGAGTTCTTTACTCCTTCAATTGTATTAAAAATCACATCAATGCTACCCACTAGAATCTCTGTGGTTATTTTCAATGGGATTTTGCTTTCATCATTACTTACCCATACGGTCATACCCTCTCCACCCTTAAAAATAGTCCCTTCAACAAGTAACGGAGAAAACTTTAATGTTTCATAAGTTCCTTTACCTTCTATTTTTATCGTTTCTTTACCTAAATATCGAATATATAGATTATGTATTTCATTGTCTATTAACATGGTAATTGGAATTTTATCGCCCGTTTTATAATTATTAAAAGGAATACATCTTGCATAATACACCATAGATATTGCATCATACATGCAGGTCAAAAAAGGTAATGTATCGGTCATTAAGGGCGCATTGTTTTTTTGCACTTTTGTTAAAATACTTTTTTGATATTTATTAAAAAAATATTCCTCTTTCAATATAGTACTACCTTCTTGAACATCTCTTTTAAAATACAATGGAAATAATCCAGTTGTATCTACCATAGACTCGTATCTGTCTCGAACTTTATACATCCAGTCCCACTTTGGGGCAGATTTTCCTTCACCAATAAAATGGTATACCGGACGATTTTCAAAGATATTTTTTTGTATACTAAAGGAGGCTTCGCCTGCTTCAACCCATATAAACCCCCAATGGTAGTAAACGGAATAGGAAATTTTTTCTCCAAAGGTAAAGTGTACACGATCTACTGAGCAATCTTGACCACTCAAGTTATTTAAGGCCCATAACATTGAATATAAAAATATTTTAAACCTCAATAAATACATACTTATATAACGAAAAAAACACGGTATTGTTCTATTTTTGATATATATGCTAAAATTTTTTCGCAACATTTCATTACTTTCAAATATTCAGTCTGAAGAGAAGTTAAAGAGTATTTACGTAGATAAAAGCTCAAAATTCATAAAAATTTACGATACAAATATTCACTACAAAGATGAGGGCTTCATAGATTCTGATAAGGTATTTATTTTATTACATGGTTTAGGAGGTGCTGTGCATAATTGGGATGAATTGAGTGTATTATTATCACAAAACCATAGAGTTATAAGACTTGATTTACCAGGTTTTGGTTTAAGTGATACACCACCAACACCACCATTTAATATGAGCATGGAAAAAATGCTTTTCTATATTCGAGAATTTATCACATTACTTCATATTAAACAAAAACCCATTATGGTTGGAAATTCTTTAGGTGGGTGGATTACTTGGGAATATGCTATAAAATTTCCAGATGCGTTAAGTAGCATAATTTTATTAAATCCGGCCGGATACAATATGAAAAGGGTGCTTATACCTTTAAAAATTTTGTCTAAAAAAGGGGTTTTAAAAACCATTACAAAGACAGGCATTCCTTATAAAATTACCAAAATTTTAATACAACGTCAGTTTTATGACGTTCATAAAGTACCAACACATTTTTATCGAACTACGTATCAGCTTATCAATCAACAACGGAAAATTGAATTTTGTATTCAACTAGCGGAACAACCTATCGTGAATAATTTGGCACATTTAAAAAATATTTTAATACCTACTTTAATTATTTGGGGTAATTCAGATACTACCTTACCCGTTGATCAAGCCTATTTTTTTCATACATCTATTCCAGGAAGTAAGTTAATTATATACGACAAAGCAGGTCATGTGCCCATGATTGAAATCCCGGAAGAAGTGTATCGTGATGTATTGGAGTTTTTAAAACACACTAATTGTGAATCATAGTACGATTCATTTCAGATTTTTCTAAACGAGAAAAATCTGAAATGAATCG
>CAZEIM010000047.1:0-596 GCA_964512145.1 uncultured Flavobacteriales bacterium | reverse complement strand
CTAAACGAGTAACCAAAATAACATAACTAGTTACGTCATTTAAAGGAATAAATTGGTATTCAATTTTATTTTTTGATTTCGATACAATATCAATTAACCCTAAACCAGCATTACCTTCTTCTGTAACATGGGTAGTTTTCATTTTGTTAATATATACGTCTCGTACTTCTTTACCATCTAAACTATTTAAAAACTCCAATTGCTTAATAAAAGCAACAACTTTGTCATTAGAGATAGCGTTTCCAGTGGTAATGGTGTAATAATTTTCACCATTTGAGAGCATAAGCGTACCTTCACCCGGATACATGGGCTTTCCTGTACTGCTATCATCGGTGTGCTTTTTAATATTTTCTAAAGCTTCAATGACTACATGCAAGAGTCTTTTTTTAATAACAAAAGATTTTTCTTCACTTTCTAATCTTTTTACAATTAAATCGGCAAATGCTTTTGTGGTAGCATGATCAATTTGACCTTCATAAACCAATGAAATATTTTTTTTCAAAAAAGTATTCCGTAAACTATATGCCGTTTTTTTAATGTCTTCCTGACTTGTCCGTTCTATTTTTTATTTTTTCATAAATCACTCAAAAACAATA
>CAZEIM010000046.1:0-21053 GCA_964512145.1 uncultured Flavobacteriales bacterium | reverse complement strand
TTTATTTTATTTTTGATACTTATAAAAAGAGGGAAGTATTTGAAAAATCCATCTTTACAAAAGGCATTTGCGGGACAATTGACAATAAACAATTGATAATGGACAATGAAGAAAAAGGGAGCAAACATATTATCCAAAAAATTATCAATTGTTAACTCTCCATTGTCAATTAAAGTAAGTATACGATTTTTTGACGACCGTGAAGTGCGTGCCTTATGGGACGAAGAAAATGCCAAGTGGTGGTTTTCGGTATTGGATATTGTTGCCGTGCTTACCAACCAAAACGACTATAATAAAAACCGTAACTATTGGAAATACCTTAAAGCCAAACTAAAAAAAGAAGGAAGTGAAGTGGTTAGCGCCACTACCCAGTTGAAATTACTTGCTCCTGACGGCAAAAAACGTTTGTCGGATATGCTCGATTACAACGGGATTATTGCCTTGGGCAAAACTTTTCCCGGAACAAAAGCCAACCGCTTTATTGAGTGGTTTACCTACAGTGATGAAACGATTGACGGGAAAAGTAAAACCAAAGCGGAGCAGTATGTGATTTATGCCGACAACTGTTTGCTCACAAAGGACTTCATGACGAAGCACAATATCATTTTCAAAAAAACACCAAGAGATATAACAAGATTTTAAGCAATGGAAGAAAATACCAATTTTATAATTTACCACAACCCAAACGGAGAAGTTAAGGTAGATGTTTTTGTGGAAGGGGAAACCGTATGGCTCACTCAAAAAAGTATGGGCGAACTTTTCGGAGTAACTAAAAAGACTATTAGCGAACATTTGGGTAATATATACGAAAGCAATGAGTTGCAGCGAGAAGCAACTGTCCGGAATTTCCGGACAGTTCAGCAAGAGGGAGAACGAATGGTAAATAGAGGTTTAGAATATTATAATCTTGATGCTATTATTTCTGTTGGGTATAGAGTAAACTCATCAAAAGCAACTCAGTTTAGAATTTGGGCAACACAAACACTTAAAGAATATATTATTAAAGGTTTTGTTTTAGACGATAATCGCCTAAAACAAGGGCAAAAGCTATTCGGCAAGGATTATTTCAAAGAGTTGCTTCGCAGGGTTCGTTCCATACGAGCCAGCGAACGCAGAATATACCAACAGATAACCGATATTTTTGCAGAGTGCAGTATTGACTATGATAAAAATTCAGAAATCACCAAGAGCTTTTATGCCATGGTGCAGAACAAGTTTCACTATGCCATTACAGGCAAAACAGCAGCAGAAATTATTCACCAGTCGGCAAACAAAAAGAAAGACAATATGGGGCTTACTACTTGGAAAAATTCGCCTGAGGGGCGAATACTAAAATCAGATGTGATAGTAGCTAAAAATTATTTACAAGAAAAAGAAATAAGCCAACTGGAAAGAACGGTAACAGGCTATTTTGATTATATAGAGAGCCTGATAGAACGCGAAAACACTTTTACCATGCAGCAATTGGCTGAAAGTGTAAACAAGTTCTTGACATTTAACGAATACAAAATATTGCAAGGCAAGGGTAGTATTTCAAAACTGCAAGCCGATAAAAAAGCAATCAAAGAGTATGATGATTTTAACAAAACTCAAAAAATCATTTCTGACTTTGATAAGGAAATCAAAAAATTAGGCAAGAAAAATTAAGCGATGGAATTAAAACCATATCAACAACAAGTAATCAAAGACCTTGCACTGTTTTTGAAAAACATACAGGAAACCAAAGACGTGAAAGACGCTTTTTTTAATTTTTGAAGGTAAGCATGATTTATTTTATTTTTGATACTTATAAAAAGAGGGAAATATTTGAAAAATCCATCTTGCAAAAGGCATTTGCTAGGGGAGTTAACTTGTACAGTATAAGGTGTCAATAAAAAACAGCAGCAATATGAAAAAGCTAACAGAACTATATTTTGCCAACTATACTTCCATGCTTGATGTAAACATAGAAGAAGCATTTGCACAAATAAAAAAGCGGGAATGGACTGCGGAAAGTTTTCGCTTCTTTACTGCAGTTTCGGTAATGTCTTCATCACGAATTGAAGGCGAGCAAATGGAAATAGACAGCTACCTTAAGCATAAGTTGCAAAATATAGAATACCTGCCCAACCTTACCGAAAAACCCAACGATTTATTTGAAGCCTATGAATATGCAAGAGATAACGCTTTAACACTTGAAAATTTCTTTACCGCCCATCGTATAGCCACTAAACATTTATTGCCCGAGAGCCATAGAGGGGTTGTAAGAACCGGCAATATGCTGATTATGGAACAAAAAACACAAAGGGTGCAATATGAAGCAGCCTTGGCTTTTGCAGTAGCAAAAGAGTTTGACGACTTTTGGGTAGAGTTGAGTGAATTGTTAGTAAAGGAACTGAGTATACAACAAGTGTTTTATTACGCTTCTCTCATCCATTTAGTTTTTGTAAAAATCCATCCGTTTAATGATGGTAACGGACGAACAGGACGTTTATTGGAAAAATGGTTTTTAAATTCCAAATTAGGTGAGCAAGCATGGTATATTGGAAGTGAGCACTATTACTATAAAAATTTGCAAACCTATTACAACAGCTTAGCTAGGGTTGGTTTATTCTATGATCATTTAAATTATGAGAAATCAATACCTTTTCTGTTAATGCTACCTAATTCACTAAAAATTGAATAAACGAACGAACCAAAAACAAGAGCCGAACTCACAAAAACCATTTGTAAAATAGTTGAAAGGCTTAATATTCTTCATGATAACCACTTATCGCAACCCAAAAATATTTATCCAGGCTTCATTTTTAAAATATAAATGTTCTAAATTCAATTTTATAATTTTTGAAGGTAAGCATGATTTATTTTATTTTTGATACTTATAAAAAGAGGGAAGTATTTGAAAAATGAAATATGTATATTGATTTAGCATATGTATATTAAGTATCAAAATTATTGCAAGTAATAAATTGGTGCTAAATGTTGCATAATTATTTTTTTAAAACTATTTTCATATGGGTTTAATGCCTTTTTAACTATGCAAATAATACATAAAATTGACGATTTCTTTTTTACACTCTTTCCGAATTTAGCGGGGGGGGGGTAACGACCTAATAATCAGTACATTAAAAAAGCATTATACCTACGGACCTTATCAGCCTAACGTAACCATTGAAAACAATTGGGTAAAAATTGACATTGATACACCAACCATAGTTTCTCAAGAAGTTGACTACAAAAAAGTAATTGCACTTTGTGAAAAAGGTAAATATTCCGAAGCAAAACCTATTTTAACTAAACTTATTGAGAAAAATCCCACCAATTCGGAATACCACCGAATCATGGGTCAAATACTATCCGATGAAGGTGACCAAGAAGAAGCCATTAATTGCTTAATAGACGCTTTGCGTTGGGACTCTAAAAACGCTTGGGCTTTGCTAATGATGGGAAACATCTTTGCAAAATTTAAAGATGATGTTCCAACGGCCATGAAATATTATGACCAAGCATTAGTCGCCAATCCTAATGACAATATCACCATCAATAATATTGGTGCAAACCTTATGCAACAAGGTAAATTGGAAGAAGCAAAAAAATATTTTGGCGAAGCCATCAAAATAAACAACCAATATCCTAACACCCATTTTGCATTAGGAATGATAGCTGAAATGGAAGCAGACTTGCATTCTGCTTTTTACAGCACCATTCAAGCCATTAAGTTAAATAAATTCAAAGATGTTCTTTATCAAAACTCAGTAAGACAAGCATTTGAAATTGCTAAAAAGATAATCACAACCGATGTAGGGAAAAAGATTTTCAGAGAATACAGACATAAACTGGAATTTGAAGGTGATAAAAGAATTGACATTGTTCAAGACGAAGAAATACCGACCGCTGCTAAATTTGAATTTGCAGAGAATTACGAAAGAGAAGTTCATATAGTAAGATATAAACCAAGCTATCCGGCTGTTGAGCACCTTATCATGCATGAATTAGTTCATCTTGATTTTGTAATTGAAGCCAGAAAAGACGATTTAAATCAATTGTTCATTTCCAATCAAAGCCACAAGACTCAATTTATAACAGGACTTGAGCCAACCATCCAAAAATTCAATAAAATGGGAGTTTCTGAAAAGTCAATTGCAGATTATTGCTCAAACTTGTTTGAAGGGATGAATCGTCAAATCTTTAACACGCCCATTGACTTATTTATTGAAAACTTTTTATTTACCGAATTCCCTGATTTAAGAGCCCATCAGTTTATATCTCTTTACACCATGTTACAAGAAGGCTTAAAAGCTGTAACGGATAAACAGATTGTTGATTTATCACCTAAAGACATCATTTCAAAAAGCAAGGTTTATAATCTTGTGAATGCCATTCAATTTAAGGAATTATTCGGACTTGATTTTATAAAGGACTTCCATGCAACCCCAAGCGAATCAAAACAGGCACATGATTTTTATGAAGAATACCTGCAATACAGAGATGATAAAGAACCAGCTGAAGAATATGAATTAGTATTGCATTGGGCTGAAGACTTAAACCTGGACAAGAACTTTGAATTGGTTCATGAAAAAGAATTCAGAGCGAAAAGAACAAACATAGACGAGCTTTTATCATCCATTGAAAAAGATCCTTATGATTTAAAATCCAAAGACCCTTACAAAGAAAGGGAAATGGAAAAATTTCAGAAGTCGCAAGAAAACATAGGGACAAACATGGCAGTAGTCATGTTTATGGTGGATGCTCTTCAATTTTTCGATGGGATGCCCCAAGAAGAAATAAAGAAAATAGCTTTTGAAATAGCTATGCAAGGAACACAAGGTTACCGATCTGACAAAGACGATTACCGAATCAGTTCCATCAAAGGCAAAACATTTTCAGGTTATCATATTCTGGCCTACTACTATGTTAGTTGGGCATTGGCAATTCCCGAAATGCTTGCGCAATTGCAATTGCCGTATGACGATGAATACAAACTGGCTTTAACCATGTTTAAACCTAATAAGTAATGAAGGAAAACGAAGAAATAATAGAAGCACTTTTAAAATTCAGAAATGAAAGAGATTGGGAGCAATTCCACAATCCCAAAGATTTAGCACTTGCCATAAATGTTGAAGCGGGTGAGTTGCTTGAATTGTTCCTTTGGAAAAATGCAGATGAAGCAAACAAGGAAAAAGTGAAAGAAGAGTTAGCAGACATTTTTGCATATGCTTTTCTTCTCGCAAATAAATATCAGCTTGATATAAAGGACATCGTTATGGAGAAAATAAAGAAGAATGGAGAGAAATATCCAGTTGACAAATCAAAAGGTAATGCTAAAAAGTATAATGAATTATGAGTTTGTCTTTTGAATTATCAATAGAAGTTTCAGAACAATACCCTTTTCACAAGGATTCACTAAACAAAATTGAGCAGAATCCTTGGGTAAAAAACCAATGGCCTTTAGTTTATTTTATTCAAAATGAAAAAATAAAAGCTGCATACGTAGGTGAATCTACCAATGCACTCAGTCGAATTAAAAACCATCTTGGAAATCCAGAACGCTGCAAGCTCGATACAATTTCAATTATAGGTTCAGACAAATTCAACAAATCCGCAACACTTGACATCGAATCAAATCTAATTCAGTATATTACAGCTGAAGGTACGTACAGCCTTCAAAATGGCAATTATGGATTGATAAATCATAACTATTACCAACAAGACCTTTACAAAAATCTTTTTAAAGAGGTTTGGAATAAACTCATTGAGCGGAAAATTGTAACCAAATCATTAACTGAAATCGAAAATTCCGAACTATTTAAATACTCACCTTATAAGGCACTCAATGAAGATCAATATAATTCTGTTTTAGAAATCTTAGATGGTCTTACAACAAAAAAATCGAACAGAATATTTGTAAGCGGAAGTGCAGGAACTGGTAAAACTATTCTTGCTACATACTTAATTAAACTCTTGACCTCAGACATTGATGAATTAAAATCAGATGACTACAATGAGGATGAGTTAAGAGAAATTAAATTATTAAGGGAGTTTAAATCAAAATATCCAAATGCAAAAATTGGTTTAGTAGTTGCAATGACATCCCTTCGAGAATCGCTTGAAAATGTTTTTAAAAAAATTCCTGGCTTAAAATCATCTATGGTTATTAATCCTTCGGATACTTTTAAGTTAAATGAAAAGTATGACTTATTGATAGTTGATGAAGCACATCGACTGAGAAAGTATAAAAATATTAGTTGGATGGGTGCTTTCAAAAAAAACAACCAAAAATTAGGCTTAGATGATAGTGGCACTGAATTAGACTGGATAATTGCGAACAGTAAAAATCAATTATTCTTTTATGATTCTGCCCAATCAGTAAAACCTTCGGATGTTGATTCTGAAAAGTTTAATAAACTATTAAGTGATAAAAATTCATTACGTCTTGAATTAAAATCCCAAATGCGTGTCAAGGGAGGCAACAATTATATTCAATTTGTTGATGACTTACTAAATATCAATAGACTAGGTAAGACGAAATATCAAGAAGAGAATTACGAATTGCTAGTTTTCGATAATTTCAATGACTTACATGTCGAGTTAAGCAAGAAAGAAAATGAATTCGGTCTTTGTAGGATGATTGCAGGTTATTCATGGCCATGGAAATCAAATCCGAAACTAAATCCACCACCACCACCTACCACAACTGACATTGAGTTAGATGGTTTAAATTTCAAATGGAATTCCACCGATAAAGATTGGATTAATTCATCGAATGCATTTAATGAAATAGGATGTATTCATACTACACAAGGATATGATTTAAATTATGCTGCTGTGATATTTGGCAAAGAGATAGATTTTGATAAAAAGACAAACTCTTTAATAATTTACCCAGGAAAATATTTTGACATAAATGGTAAGAAGGGCGTTTCTGATATTAATATTCTAAAGTCTTACATAATAAATATTTACAAAACTATTATGTACCGTGGCATAAAAGGAACCTATATTTACGCTTGTAATTCAAATTTAAGAGAATATTTAAAGGAACATATTGAATCATACAAAAAGCAAATACCCTTCAGAATTCTCCGTAATGAAGAAGTCAAACCATACGTTAATAGTATTCCTTTAGTAGACATTTCTCCTGCTGCAGGCAATTTCAGCGACTTGCAATCACATTCTGAATTAACATGGATAGAGCCACCTTTCAATATTTCAGCGAAAAAAGGCTACTTTGTTTGTAAAGTAGTTGGTGAATCGATGAATAAAAGAATTCCCAATGGTTCATATTGTTTATTCAAGCAAGATGAAGTTGGTTCAAGAAATGGGAAAATAGTATTAGTTGAATCAACTTCAATTAATGATGCTGAATTTGGTTCAGGCTATACAGTAAAAGAGTATCATAGTGTAAAAAATATTTCTGATGAAGGATGGAAGCACGAATCCATAAGACTTAAGCCATTATCTAATTTGGATGAATACGAAGATATCGTTTTATCGGAAGACGACCTTTTGAATTTTAAAGTTGTTGGAATTTTTGAAAGAGTAATCGAGTAACCCATGCAGCAGTCACACACAAGCCGATACCGTTGTAAGCTCAATGGTTGTATCCTCTCCAAAAATTCTTAAGTCGTTTGTTTCTTATTATTTTTTTATATTTGATGTATGAAGAATATAAGCATACTTTTTATTATTTGGCAGTTTAGTTTGCAGGCACAGGAGCAAATACAGTGGATGAGTTTTTCAGAAGCCGTAAGTACTCGAGAAGAGTTTTTTAAGCAAAATTCCGAGGCCATTAAAGCCGGAAAAGTATACCCTAAAAAAATTTTTATAGACGTATATACCGATTGGTGTGGTTGGTGTAAAAAAATGGATGCTTCTACGTTTAAAGATCCCAACGTGGTAAAGTATATGAACGAAAAGTATTATGCCGTAAAAATGGATGCCGAAATGAAAGATACCATCGTTTTTGATAACCATACGTTTGTAAATGGACAACCCGATCAAAAAAGAGGTACGCATATGTTGGCGTATTCTATTTTAGATGGACGTATGTCGTACCCATCGTATGTTATTTTAGATGAAAATTTGCAAAGAGCTCATATTATAGCCGGTTATAAACAAGTGCCCGAGTTTTTAGGAACGCTTATATTTTTTGGATCCAACGAGTATTTAAGTTATAAGCAATACATGGAAAGCATGTTTAAACTACAGCAAAGCAAATCATCTAAGTAATAAAATATTTGTATAAGTTGTTCTTGTATGCATTTTCCTCCTGTTCTACTAAAAGGCTTGCATATATATTTTTTTTCGAAAATTCGCAATTCAGCTCAATTATGTATGCAGTTTTGCTGAATAATTATTCGTAAAAATCAATAACGTAATTAAATTTAGTATGTAAACATTCCATACATTTGTGGCACAAATTATTCTGTTAACCCGTGAGTGCAAAAAAAATTCAAGAATTACTAAAAAAAATCGACTCTACTCAAAACGATGAAGAGGTCATAAAATACCTTTATGAAATAAGAGAAGTAGGCAACGCAGGAGTTGTACCTCATTTAATTAATTTAATGGTTAAAACACCCAACGAAGATATTCGAAATGCTATTGTTGAAATATTATTTGATATTAAAGATCAGGAGGCTGTTGAACCAATACTTAAGGGAGTTTTAGATGAAAAAAATGCTCTGTACAGATCATTGTTGGTTTCGGTTTTTTGGCAATCCTCTTTGCAGGTAGATTCTATATTAACAGCATTGGTGGATATTGCCTTAAAGTACGATTATTTAACATGTTTTGAGGTAGTTACGGTAATTGAAAATAAAATATCGCACGCCCGAGATAAAGATGTAATAGAATGTTTACATAAAATAAATGAACACGTTACCTATATTAAAGATGACAAAACAACGGTATTGCTGGAATTAAAAGCGGTTTTAGAAAACTTATTATTAGAACAATAGAAATTATATATGAAAAAAATTATTGAATGTGTTCCAAATATTAGTGAAGGAAGAGATGCAGAAAAAATTAAACTCATTTCAGAAGTAGTTCAACAGGTTAAAGGAGTTATGTTGTTAGATGTAGATCCCGGATACGCAACCAATAGAACTGTAATTACCTTTGCCGGAGAACCTGAAAAAGTAGTAGAAGCTGCTTTTTTGCTTATAAAAAAAGCAGCTGAGTTAATTGATATGCGAGAGCACCAAGGAGAACACCCAAGGTTTGGAGCAACGGATGTATGCCCGTTAGTACCCATATCGGGCATTACCATGCAAGAGGCTGTTGAATGGTCATATAAATTAGGTAAAAGAGTGGGAGAGGAGCTTAACATTCCTGTTTATTATTATGAACATTCGGCTAAAGAAGAAAAAAGAAAAAATTTAGCCAATTGCAGAGCCGGAGAATATGAGGGCTTAGAAAAGAAGTTAGTCGATCCTTCCTGGAAACCCGATGAAGGTCCTCATGATTTTAACAAGGCAAAAAAAACAGGAGCCATAGCCATTGGTGCGCGCAATATTTTAGTGGCATACAATATTAATTTAAATACTACATCAACCCGTAGGGCAAATTCGGTAGCCTTTGATGTTCGTGAAGCAGGAAGGGTGCTTAGGAAAGGCAATCCAGTTACCGGTGAAATTATACTGGATGAATTTGGAAACCCTGTAAAGCAACCCGGAACTTTAAAAGCAGTAAAAGCCATAGGTTGGTATATTGAAGAGTATGGTATTGCTCAAATATCCATGAATTTAACCGATGTAAGTATAACACCGGTTCATATAGCTTTTGATGAGGTTTGTAAAAAAGCAAACGAACGTGGTTTGCGCGTAACCGGTTCGGAGTTAGTGGGTTTAATTCCACTAAAAAGTTTGTTAGATGCTGCGGATTATTTTTTAGACAAACAACAACGATCTAAAGGAATTTCAGAAAAAGAAAAAATAAAAATTGCGGTAAAATCTCTAGGTTTAGATGATTTAAAGCCATTTATTCCGGAGGATAGAATTATTGAATATAAGTTAGCCAAATTTGATGAAAAAAAGAAGTTAATACATTTTAACCTTACACAATTTGCCGATGAAACAGCATCGGAAAGTCCTGCTCCCGGAGGAGGATCAATTTCTGCCTATGTAGGAGCGTTAGGGGTTTCATTAGGAACTATGGTGGCAAATTTATCGGCCCATAAAAGAGGGTGGGATGAAAAAATAACCTATTTTTCCGAATGGGCTCAAAAAGGCCAGCAGTTAAAAGATGAGTTGTTATTTTTGGTCGATGAAGATACGGTTGCTTTTAATGCGATTATGCAATGTTTTTCAATGCCCAATAACTCAGAAGAAGAAAAAATAACCAGAAGTAAAGCCATACAAGAAGCAACTCAATATGCCGTAAAAATTCCTTTACAAGTAATGCAGGTTTGCTTAAAAGCCTTTGAGTTGTTACATGAAATGGCGGCCAATGGAATGAAAGCATCGGTTAGTGATGCAGGGGTAGGGGCAATATGTTGCCGAGGAGCAGCATACGGAGCATATTTAAATGTTAAAATAAATATATCAACGATTAAAGACGAAGATTTTAAGAAAGAGTCTTTAAAAGTAGCAGAAGATTACTTGCATAAAATATTAAAGCATGAACAAGAGATCTTACAACAAATAGTTCTTGCGTTGTAATTAACAAAAAAGCCCCGAAAATTTTCGGGGCTTTTTTTATTTTGGCCTTTCCCAAAACCAAAATTATTCTATGTCTATTCAATTAAAACGCATTTTTTAATGAAATGTTTCATTTTTTGCACACTATTGTGTTAATTATATATAATAATAACCAAATCGGGGTATTGGAATTATGTTATTTTTGATTAAAAATAAAGTATTATGAAAATCAAAAACATACTGTACATTTTTTTATTATGTTTTGTAGCAAATGATATATTTTCACAAACGGCTCAATTTTCGGCTAATACAACCTCTTTATGTATTGGAAGTACGGTGCAATTTAACGACTTATCTTCAGGTACCATAACCAGCTGGCTATGGGATTTTGGAGATGGAAATACATCTTCTTCCCAAAATCCTCAGCATACATATACCAGTATTGGAAGCTTTACGGTGAGTTTAACCATAAATGGTAGTGTTGATACAGAAACCAAAACAAATTATATTCAAGTGTTATCTGTGCCCGTTGTTAACTTTACGTCATCCGCTGTGGTGGGGTGTTCTTTGCCATTTAATGTGTCGTTTACCAACACAAATGTAGAGTCGGGTGTTACCTATGTTTGGAATTTTGGCGATGGAAATACTTCTACCGATGAAAACCCAACACACTCATTTACAAATTATGGAAATTACAATGTTATTCTTACCGGAACGAATGGTGTATGTTCATCTACCGATACATTGGTTATTACCATTCAAAATTTTACAGCAAATTTTGCAGCATTACCTACCACGTTATGTGTAAATGAAGCAGTGAGTTTTTTAGATGCTTCATTTCCTTCTCCGGTTTCATGGTTATGGAACTTTGGCGATGGAAACTCTTCTACCTTGCAAAACCCTACACATACTTATACGGTTGCGGGTACTTACACCGT
Source organism: uncultured Flavobacteriales bacterium (assembly GCA_964512145.1). GTDB lineage: Bacteria > Bacteroidota > Bacteroidia > Flavobacteriales_G > JALEGO01 > CAYOHR01. The sequence continues at coordinate 9,496 of CAZEIM010000046.1, read as the reverse complement.
AACACTAAATGCAGTAAGTTCCTTAGGGTGTACAGATGATCTTGTTTTAACCAATTACATTACAGTAAATCCATTACCTACTGTTTCTTTTACGGTAGATGATGATGCTTCTTGTTATGTGCCATTTACTGCTAATTTTACAAACACAAGTCCATCTTTAGTAAGTTTCGATTGGAATTTTGGAGATGGAAATACTTCTAACATACAAAATCCCTCCAATACCTACTTAAATTATGGAAATTACTCGGTGAGCTTAACCGGAACCGATGCTAATGGTTGTGAAAATACATTCACTGCATCTAATTTCATACAAATTGCTCCCATACAAGCACAAGTAACTTCCAATGTGGTTAATGGATGTAAGGATTTAAATGTTTCTTTTACAGATTTAACGACTTCATTAGATCCACTTTCACAATGGAGCTGGAATTTTGATTTTTTAGGAAGTACATCCACTATACAAAATCCTACTTTTACCTATACCGATACGGGTAGTTTTTTGGTAGAAATGATTGTGCAAACTACCACAGGTTGTATTGATACAACCTATCAACTCATAGAGGTTGGAATTCCTCCGGTTGTAAATATGAATCCGGTAAGTTCTGTTGAATGTCATCCGTTTAATGCTAGTTTTATAGATTTGTCTAGTGCTTATTCCGATGCTTGGTTTTGGGATTTTGGAGATGGCAATACTTCAGGCCTGCAAAATCCCACCAATGTATATACTATTGATACAGGTTTTTTTGATGTTACCTTAACGGCAAGTTTTCATGGATGTTCTGCTACACAAGTATTTAATAATGCTATTTATGTAAAACCTTCCAAGCCTATTTTTACCATCGATTCTATTGTAGATTGCTTTCAACCTTGGGAGATAACATTTTCTGATCAATCGTTGGGCGCAGAAAAATGGACGTGGAAACTCGGATTTCCAGGCGGGGTGGTTGATATTTTTGCTCCTCCCGGAGACTTAACTTTTACGTATTTAAATCCGGGTACTTATACGGTTTGGCTTATTACAGAAAATTTTACGTACAACTGTATCGATTCTATTAGTCAAACCATTTATCTATCCGATTTAACGGCTCAGTTTTCTCAAGATACTACGGCAACGTGTACTCCTAATTCTATCCAATTTAACGATGCATCTACAGGGGTTTATCCTGTTGTTTCTTGGAATTGGCAATTCGAAGATGGGGGAGTGGCTTTTACAAATAATACATCGTATAACTTTTTAGGGGTTCCAGGTTTGTATGATGTAACCTTAATTGTTTCGGATAATGTAGGATGTACAAAATCCATACAAAAAAATGATTTAATTGATATTAAGCCATTGCCCACGGTTGGTTTTATTACTTCTCCCACGGTTGGTTGTTTACCCTTAAACACATCATTTACCGATACTTCAACTTCTGTAGTTCCTTTACAAACATGGGTTTGGAACTATGGCGATGGCACAGTAAATGATACGGTTCAAAATGGAGCTCATACGTATAATACCAATGGTCAGTTTAATGTTTCATTAAGTGTTACCGATTTAAATAATTGTACCAATACACTACTGGTTAACAATGCTGTTACTATAACACAACCCATAGTAAATTTTAATGCACCCTTGTTTAGTTGTGCTTATAATTCAGTTGCTTTTGAAAATTTATCTACCGGTGCCGATCCAATATATATATGGAATTTTGGAGACGGATCAACTCTCGACTCTACTTTTAATCCTATACACTTTTTTCCCAATACTGTTGGTATAAATTCATATGCTGTAAATTTAGTAGTTGTTGATTCCAACGGTTGCACGGAGCAATTATCTAAGTTTATAACCATATCTCAACCTAAAGCACAGTTTACATTAGATAACGACTATATTGATTGCCCTCCTTTAAATGTTAACTTTACCGATTTATCGCAACAATTTATTGCCGCCAGAGATTGGTCTTTTGGTGATGGTTTTTTTGGAATAGATTCTTTAGCCAGTCATACTTATAATATCCCCGGTTTATATGATGTTAGATTAATTGTTACCGATATTTACGGGTGCAGAGATACTCTTATAAAAGAAGATACCATTTTTGTTGATGGAGTAAATGGGAATGCGTTGGTAACAAAAGATACATTAGCGTGCGGACAAACCTTTAATTTTACGATTACACCTAATAGTGGTACAAATATTAATTATACCTGGGATTTTGGAGATGGAAATACTTCAAATCAGCAAAATATTATATACGTATATTCAGATACAGGATATTTTGTGCCCAGCATAACCATGGTAGATCAAAATAATTGTACCGTTACACTTGTTTTAGATTCTATTTATGCTACTAAAGACGGGACAATCTCTGTAAACCTATCATCAAATTTATCTTCAACAACTACAAATCTTCCCGTTCAATTTACCGCTACATCTCCACAAAATATTGTTTCTTGGTATTGGAACTTTGGCGATGGAGTTCAATTTGATTCAGTTGCTGCTGTTTTAATTCATAAGTTTAAAACAGGAAGTGTTTTTAATATTATTGTAGAAGGCACAGATGACCAAGGATGTAGAGGCATAGACAGTATATATGTAACAATTATTGATAATTCAAACAAAATAGGCAATGTATTTTCGCCTAATGGAGACGGTTATAACGATGTTTTTATTATTTTTAATAATGATGCTCAATTACACGAATTAAGAATTTACAATCGTTGGGGCCAACTTTTATACTTTGGTTCAGGTAAAACCTTAGAATGGTATGGAAAGGATTTTTCAGGAAATGACGTTACAGAAGGCACATATTATTATATATTAAACACGGTAGAAGGAAATGGTAATACCTTAGATAGAACCGGATATATAACTGTAATAAGGTAATTTTTTGTGACAGATTCTGTTGAAGAAATATTTAAGCAACTTATTTCGGGCGACAGAAGTGTGTTAGCTCAATTATTAACCTATGTAGAAAGTAAGCAAACTTCTAAAAAAGAATTAGCAATTAATATATTAAAAAAATGCTTGGCTTACGAAGGTAAAGCAATAAAAATTGGAGTTACCGGCTTACCCGGAGCCGGTAAAAGCACATTTATTAATGCCTTAGCAAAACATTGGTTAACACAAGATGTAAAAATTGCAGTTTTAGCCATAGATCCAACCAGTGAGTTTACCGCAGGCAGTATATTAGGAGATAAAACCAGAATGGTTGATTTAGTCTCTAACGATAAAGTTTTTATTCGTCCCACGCCCACTTCTGGTAATTTAGGAGGTGTTGTTTCCTCGGCATATAATACGATTTTGTTGTTTGAAGCAGCCGGATATGATGTTATTTTTATAGAAACTGTAGGTGTAGGACAATCAGAAACGTTTGTACGAAGTTTAACTGATTTTGTATTGCTTATCACTCTAAGTGGAACAGGTGATGAACTTCAAGGTATTAAGAAGGGAATATTGGAAATTACAGATTTTATTATTGTAAATAAAGATGAAAATAATTCTATTGAAGTTAAAAATACGTTAGCTCAACTAAAATATTCATTTTCTTTAACTCATAATAAACAAACCTTAATACCCACTCAGTTTTTTTCTTGCTCATCTATACAAAACAAAGGCATAGCTGAAATTTTTGATGCATTAATTCAATTTTATTCATCCACTAAACAAAATAATATTTTATCAGATTTTAGGCTGAAACAAAAGAAACAAGTATTGAAAAATACGATTCAAACTCAATGGATGGAACATTTGCATAGCTCAAAAGAGTTTAATAATATAAAAAACATGCAGTTAACTGACTTTAACGATTTAATTGAAAATATTTCCAGAAAAATTTTAGATGATATTAAACATACCTTTTATAATTCTAAACATGAATAGAATGAAAAATAAATTTTATGTAACGGTTTTTTTTGTGCTTTGCACCCATCTATTTGTATTGGCTCAAAAATCGAACCCAAACACAGCATTTGAGTATTTAAATAATGGCCTTTTTGAGCTGGCATTAACTGAATATTTGTCCTTATTAGAAGACGATACCTTAAATGAAAAATATTTATATAGGGTAGGGGTTTGTTATTTAAACACCAATATTAACAAAGCAAAAGCGATTGATTATTTTTTAAAAGTCATTCAATTAAATGGTCACTTAAAAAATAATTCACATTATTTATTAGCCAGGGCATTTCATTATAATTATGAGTTTGATAAAGCTATTGAACAATACTCGTTGTATCTTAAGTTGGGAGGTAGTATATCCGTAACATCTACAGAAATTGAAAAAGAAATAGAGTATTGTTATAATGCTAAGGAACTCATGAAATTCCCCCTATCCGTTTCGTTTGAAAATTTAGGGAATCAAGTGAATAGTATTTATCAAGAATATTATCCTTTTATTCCCATAGATGAATCATTTTTGGTATATAACTCTAAAAAACCTGTGTACGAAAATTCCAAAGAGGTTTTAGATCAAAATAAAGCAAACGTATTTATTTCTAGAGTACAATCTGGAGAATTTAAAAGCTCAGAGTTGCTACCTATAACCATTCATTCCGATATTAAAGAGGTAGTAGGTTTATCGCCCAAAGGAGATTATATGTTAACATATATTGAGCATAAAAACAAAGGTGATTTGTATATCTCGCATAAAAATAATTTCACACAGGTTGAAAAATTAGATGCTATTATTAATTCAGACGCACATGAAATTGCCGCTTCTATAAATAACGAAGGAGACATGATTTATTTTGCCAGCGACCGAAATGGGGGCTATGGAGGAACAGATATTTATATCTCCAAAAAACTTCCCAATGGTAAATGGGGACCACCATTAAACGCAGGATCAAATATTAATACAAAATATGATGAAGATTTTCCTAATATTTCTTTAGACGGTAAAACACTTTATTTCAGCTCTAAAGGCCATACCAGTATGGGAGGGTACGATATATTTGCATCTACATATAATGATACTACACAATCATTTCATCCTTCAAAAAACATTGGATATCCCGTAAATACAGTTTTTGATGATATGAATTTTAGATTATCTAAATCAGGTAAATATGGATATATCTCTGCTTTACGAAACGATTCCAAGGGTGACTATGATATTTACAGAATTAATTTTAATGATATAGAAACAAATTATACGGTTGTAAAAGGAAAAATTATCACACCTAATGAGGAGCCTATTTCTGAAATTATTATAGATGTTACAGAAAACAAAAATGGCGAACTATACGGCACGTATCAGCCAAATTTTAGAACCTATAAATACATTATGATATTACCTCCAGGGAAATATAATGTATATCTCGAATCTCCAGGTTATAAAACTATAGAAGAAACCATAGAAATTTTCGATAAGTCTTCCTTTGTACCCGAAATAATTAAAGATATTTATTTACAGGAAGAAAATTAATCGTTTGATTTTTCGTTGGCAGGTTTTACAATAATGTTTCTGCCCATAAATTCCTGCTCATTTAAGCGTTCAATGGCTTGTAAACCATCTTGCGCATTCTCCATTTCAACAAAGCCATAACCTTTACTTTTTCCGGTTTCTTTGTCTTTAATAATTCTGGATGAAACAACCGGCCCAAATTGTTCAAATAAGTTCTTTAAATCCTTAGGACTTGTAGAGTAATTTAATCTAGCGATAAAAATGTTCATAAAATTAATTATTGCATCCAATACATTGGATTCTTGCACAAATATATGTGATTGTTATATATTTTTTTAACTACTATGTAAAAAATTTTATTTTTGGCAAAGAATAACATTAAAGTATATAGCAATAAGACCAAAGCTTTATACGTTTAATGTACCAAATGCCATGAAAAAAGTATTCATATTTATATTATACACTATTCTCTATTTTGCTTGTTCAACGAAAGTAAATAAAGCCCCTAATCGTTTTTATCACAGTTTAAATACTAAGTATAATGTACTTTTTAATGGAAAAGAAAGCTTTAAAGAAGGGGAATACAAATTAAAACAAGCGTATTATGAAGATTACGATAAAATTTTGCCCGTATATATATTCCCAGATGAAGAAATTTCGAAAGAAATTATTCCTGAGATGAATATAGCTATCGAAAAAGCAACAAAAGGAATCAATAGACATTCCATGTATATTAAAAAAAAGGAGAGAAATAAATATATTGATGAATGTTATTATTTGATGGCTAATGCACATTTATTTAAGAGGGAATTTTCTAAATCAATAGAAGTTTTTACGTACATCTCTAAAGCATATAAAAAAGAGGAAATTGCTTATATGTCAGATCTTGGCATTGTTAAAACATATCTAGAATTGAATCAAAAAGATGAAGCAAATCAGTTGTTGCGAAAAATGGGCGAAGAAAAAAAACTCCCTACTCAAGTTAAAGCAAATTATCATGCATTATTCGCTGAATATTATATTCGAGAAAAAAACTTTTCTTTAGCAATTACTGAATTAAAAGAAGCTTTAGAGAATACTAAAATTAAAAAAGAAAAAATTCGGTATAACTTTATTATAGCTCAATTGTATGAAGAAATGGGTAATGATAATTTTGCGGTAGAATTTTACGACAAAGTATTAGAGTTAAAACCTCCATTCGAAATTGCTTTTCAAGCCAAAACCAAAAAGGCTTTTGTATCATTATCTACAAAAAATCTTGCCGAAATTGAAGAGGAGTTAAAAAAGCTTTTAGTGAAAAGTCCGTCTGGAAACTCTAAGAGCATAATATACTTAGCCTTGTGCGAATTAGAGTTGCGAAAAGCCAATCAGCCCGCATCATTAAATTATTTGAAATTAGCCGAAGAAGAAGCAGAAGATAATAAAACGAAAAAAAAGGTATACTTAAAGTTTGCTCATGTATATTATGATGATAAAGATTTTTTAAATGCACAAAAATATTACGACAAAGCCATACAGGTGATCCCTAAAAATGATGAACTTTATGAATCCATTTTAGCTAAAAGAAATAGTTTAACTAGGTTGGCTAATAATTTAAAAATTATTCAATTTGAAGATAGTGTTCAACGAATAGCTAGATTAAGCGAGGATGAACGATTAAAATTTATTGAAGAAATAATAGAGAGTAAAAAAAATCAAGTAACTCCTGAATCAACTCCTACAGCTTCTGAAAATGTTTCTATGTCGGCTAATTCCGATTGGTATTTCACCAATGAAAATACTAGAAATTTTGGATATAAAGAGTTTTCAAAAATATGGGGTAAGCGCACATTAGAAGATAATTGGAGAAGGAAAAATAAAATGATTGGTTCATTTGGCAATGAAGATTTGGTAGAGTCAATAAATTTATCGGACGAAGAGTTAAAGGAAAACACTATTCAGTCTTATTTATCGGCACTTCCTCTAAGTGAAGAAAAATTAGCTGCTTCGCATCAAAAAAAATTAAATGCACATTACGATTTAGGAATTGTTTATATGGAGCAACTGCAGGAATATGATTTGTCTGTAGATCATTTTATTGTGGTTGTAGATGAATATGATACCTCAAAATACGATCCAAGTTCATTATATTTTTTGTACACAATTTATAACAAGCAAAATCAATCCGAATTAGCCAATAAATATAAAAACAAAATTCTGTCAAAATATCCCGATAGCGAATACGCTCAAGTAATAAAAAATCCTAATTATTTTATTGAAAAACAAAAAGCCGCTGAAAAAATATTTCCTTATTACGAAAATACCTATCAGCTATATTTATCCAAAGATTATTTTGGAGCTAGAGAAAATATAAAATCCGTTGATTCTTTATTTCCTGTTAATATTATAAAACCTAAGTTCGAGTTATTAGAAGCCTTATGTATTGGTAAACTATATGGTATTGATGAGTTTTCAAAAGCATTAAAAAATGTTGAATCGAAGTATAAAAACTCAGAAGAGTCAAAAGAAGCAACTCGCATATTATCTGTTTTACAAAACGTATCAATGGCAAATGTTATAAATGAAAATAATGATTTTACGTACGATGTTTACGCAGAACATCAAATTATTATTCTTATTCCCTTAGATAGTTTAAAAAATAGTAGTCAAATAAAAAATTCAATATCCGATTTTAATTCCAAATTTTTTCCTGACAAAAAATATCAGGTAACAGATATGTTATTTGCCAATAAATACCAGCTTTTTATAGTTAAATCTATGGGTAATGCATCAGAAGGTATTAATTATTACAAAACATTGCTCACCAATAAAAAACTTATTCCATATTCATTGCATTCAAATAATGTAGCAACAATTTCTCCTTTTAATTTTTCTATAGCATTTAAAGAGAATAGTTTATCTCAGTATTTTTTATTTTTTAAAGCGAATTATTTAAATTAAATTTGCATAAATTGAATATTTTTTCGATATTCAACAAAATTTTATAGTGATGTTTAATAATTCTGTTCAAACAACTAAAAAAAGTAAGTCTCAAGAAGTAGAAGTAAATTCTCACAATGTTATTGCCAATGGAACTGTGGTAAACGGTCACATTACTATTGAAGGAAATGTAAGAATTGATGGAGTTTTAATAGGTAATATTACTACGAAAGGTAAATTAGTATTAGGGGAGTCTGGTAAAATTGAAGGTGAAATTGAGTGTAATATAGCCCTGATTTCAGGTGAAGTTAAAGGTAAATTAGTTGTTCACGATTTGATGACTTTAAAAAGTACCTCCTTTATTGAAGGAGATGTATACTATGGCAAAGTAGAGGTAGATCAAGGAGCAAAAATAAACGGCACTTTTTTATCTAATAACCTTGTTAAAGACATTAAAAATAAGGATATTAAGCAAAAACATAATGCTACTCAAGACTTATTAGCCTAGTAATTGTCTAAAAAAGATAAAAATCCATTTTTGATTTTTATTGGAGCGGGTCTTCAAATGACAGTTATTATTGTTTTGGGAATACTAGGAGGTAAAAAATTAGATCAGATTTACCCACAAGAAAAATCAAATTTATTCACTATAATAGGTACAATGCTTTCTGTTGTACTATCAATGGTATTATTTATTAAAAAATCTTTAGATATAACTAAGAGGAACCAATAAATTACATGTTTTTTAAAAAAAACATACATCATTTTATGTTCCCATTATTGGTTTTTTTACATATATTTCTTTTGTTATCAAAAGATTTTATTTCAATTCTTTATTTTTATAGTACTCATTTAATAATTATTATATCATTCTTTTATATCATATTCATATTAAGCAAAAGAATTTCTTCGGATAATTTAACGGTTTTCCTCCTCGGGTTAATTTCCATTAAATTTTTCATGTACTTAATGATTACTTTTATTATTTATAAGTTATTTAACACAAATATCACGTACTATTTTAAGCATTTTTTTATTTCATATTTCTTGTCGATGTTTTATTTTTTCATTATTCTCATTCATTTTTTAAAAAATAAATCAAAGTAGTTTTTCTAATCAAAAAATAATTTTACTTTTGCCTCGGAGAGATGGCAGAGCGGTCGAATGCGGCGGTCTTGAAAACCGTTGACTGT
>CAZEIM010000045.1:22486-22713 GCA_964512145.1 uncultured Flavobacteriales bacterium | reverse complement strand
GGCATCCTCATATTTATGGAAATGTTAAGGTTGAAAATGAAGAAGATGTAAAAAGAAATTGGGAAAACATTAAATTGCAGGAAGGAAAAAAATCAGTGTTAGAAGGGGTTCCTAAATCATTACCCGCTATGACTAAGGCAAATCGGATTCAAGAAAAGGTAAAAGGTATTGGGTTTGACTGGGAAAATAGAACACAGGTTTGGAATAAATTACTGGAAGAAATAGAT
>CAZEIM010000045.1:0-22468 GCA_964512145.1 uncultured Flavobacteriales bacterium | reverse complement strand
AAAGGAGGTAGAGTTAAATGTTCCTGAACGCATTGAAAAAGAATTAGGGGATGTGTTATTTTCAGTAATAAATTATGCCCGATTTTTACAAATCGACCCTGAAAATGCCTTGGAAAAAACCAATCATAAATTTATTCAACGTTTTCAGTTTATGGAAAAAAAAGCAGAGGAACAAAATCAAAAAATATCTGAAATGTCTTTAGATGAAATGGATGAGTTATGGAATCAATCAAAAAAAATATTTCAATAATTAATTTTGTATTTGTAGCTATTATGTTGCATTCTGCTTGTTTAAAAACAAAAGATAACTCACATAATCTTAAAAACATTGATATTCAGGGTCATAGAGGATGCAGAGGAACTATGCCTGAAAACTCTATTGAAGGATTTATTGAAGCAATAAATAATGGTGTTACAACTATAGAAATGGATGTAGTGATATCAAAAGATTATAAAGTGGTAGCATCTCACGAACATTTCTTTTCTCACGAAATTTCGAGAGATCATTTGGGAAATGATATTACTGCAGAAAATGAAAAAACATGGAATCTTTATCAGATGAATTATTCCGATATTAAATTATTTGATTGTGGTAGTAAAATTCACCCAAGATTTCCAACACAAAAAAAGCTATTTACTTACAAGCCATTACTTGAAGATGTAATAGATACTGTAGAAGAATATGTTTTAGAAAATAATTTATCTCCAGTTAAATATAATATTGAAATAAAGTCGAGTATTGAAAATGAAGGGCTGTATCACCCATCAGTGGATGTATTTTGCAAACTGGTGGTGGACATAATTTCAAAAAAAAACATTACAAATAGAGTTACTATACAATCATTTGATGAGCGAGTTCTTAACCATTTATTTGAAATTAAATCTCCTGTTAGCCTTGCATTTTTAGTCGAAAATAACCGTAACATACATCAATCATTGAGTAAGCTAAATTTTACACCCACGATATATTCTCCATATTATAAATTACTGAATGAAAAAGATGTAAAAGAATTACATCAAAAAAATATTCTAGTAATTCCATGGACAGTAAATGACTCCATAGATATACAAGAAATGTTAAATATTGGCGTAGATGGAATTATATCGGATTTTCCAATGCGAGTATATCAAATTATAAACGATCAAAAACAATTCTACTTATCAAATAATAATCATTAATATTGCTTTGTAAATATGGAAATTCAAATAAAAGCAACAGCAAAAGAAGACAAATACAAAGAATTAGAAAAAATATTACCAAATATTATTGACAGAGAAATTAGTATAGAGGCTAATTTATGTAATATGTTTTCTATGTACAAGGAAACCTTTGGCTTTTTATGGATGGGTTGTTACGAAGTAAAAGAGGATATATTAAAACTTAAATGCTTTCAGGGTCCTTTAGCCTGTACAAAAATAAGATTTGGAGAGGGGGTATGTGGTAAATCTTGGAAAATGCAAAAAACTATTATAGTAGATAATGTACATGAATTTGAAGGACATATTGCATGCAGTTCACTTTCAAATTCAGAAATGGTAGTTCCCATTTTTTATGAAGACAGAGTAATACTAGTTCTAGATATTGATTCGAATCATTTTTCTGCTTTTGATAATACAGATAAAATATATATGGAAAAACTGTCAGTCTGGATTTCAAAAACTTTTTTTTCATAACATTATTTTATGCAACCTAGTAAAGTTTTATATCCGTTTATTTTTTTGAGCATTTTTTCTCTAATTTACTATGGTTGCGCTCAAAAAACAGGGCTTTCGGGTGGTCCGGTAGATAAAATTCCCCCAAAATTAATTCAAACTGAACCTCCAAATTTTTCTGCCAATTTTTCTACCAAAAAAATAGAATTATATTTTAATGAACCAGTTAAGCTTTTTAATCCATCCACAGAGATATTAGTTTCTCCTCCATTTAATTCCAAACCTGAATTAATAGCAGATGGAAAAAAAATTATCATTCAATTTAGCGACAGTTTTCGAAACAACACAACCTATCATATTCAATTAGGAAAATCAATACAAGATGTAACAGAAGGAAACGCAACAGACAGTGCAAATTTTTTCGTTTTTTCAACAGGCCCTGAGATTGATTCGTTTAACATTTCCGGAACGGTATTGAATGCTTTAACAGGTGAATTAATAAAAGATGCATGGGTTATGTTATATTCGGTCGGAACAGATTCATTATTTAAAAATGGAATCCCTTTTTATTATACTAAAACAAACGAAAAAGGGATGTTTGAAATAAAATATATTGCCGAAGGGCAATATGAAATGTATGGATTATTGGATAAAAATTCGAATGTAAAATATGATTTACCTAGCGAAGAAATTGCCTTTTATTCAAATAAAATAAATATTTCTGAAGAACTTTCACAAGAATACACGTTGCGCGTATTTGATGAAGAAGAGCATATACAAACTAGTGTATTAAAAAGTCAATTTTTTAAACCGGCAAAACTATGGCTTGTTTTTTCAAAATCCATCCAAAAAATCACGTTTGATTCAACAATTCATTATCAAATAACCTCCCTGCTTCCTGACGATACGGTTGAAATTTTTTTTAGTGATACATCCATACTAAACCAGCAAAAAGTTTTGCTATTTAGCGTAAATGATACCATTAAAGACTCAATAAAAATAAGAAATATTAAACCTGCAGAGACATTTAAGTTAACTGCGCCCAAAAAAGAAATGGCTCCTTTCGACACTTTCATAGTAAAAACTACTACATCTATTTTAAAAATAATTGATTCAGCTTTCGTTATGATGTTAGATAGTGAAAGAGTTCAAATTAACCCGATCATTCATAAAAATACACTCGCATTTTTTACAAATTGGGAAGAAGAAAAAAAATATTCATTAAGTTTTTATCCTAATTCAATAATATCCATATATTCTGATACATTAACCGATACTATTTGTTTTGAATTTTCAATACAATCATTAAAACAATATGTTGCAATAGATGTTTCTTTTAAAGAAATTGATTCTACCCAAACATATATTTTTCAACTGCTTACAGAAAAAGGCGAGCTTGTTAAAGAAACGTATTTTACGGGAAACAGAACTCAATTAAATAATATTTTTGTAAATAAATATAAGGCCAGATTAATTCATGATGAGAACAAGAATAAAAAATGGGATTCAGGAAATCTTAAATACAGAAAACAACCTGAAATGGTGTGGTACTATCCCTCTAATATTGAGTTAAATAATGGGTTTGATTTAGATTTAGAATGGACAATAGTAAAACAATAAAAAAAGCCATATTATTGGTTAATTTAGGAACGCCACTTTCACCAAATGTAACTGATGTTCGCACGTATTTATCTGAGTTTTTAAATGACCCAAGAGTAATTGACATTCCTTGGTTGGCAAGAAAGTTATTGGTTAACCTTATTATTGTGCCATTTAGAGCCCCTAAATCGGCTAAAGTATATAAAGAATTATGGACAAAAGAAGGCTCTCCATTGTTATTATATAGTGAATCTCTTCAAATAAAACTTTCAAAGGTTTTAGGGGAAGCGTATTATGTAGAATTAGCGATGCGATATCAAGAGCCAAGTCTTAAAAAAGCCTTAGAAAAAATTAAAAAACTATCCATTAACGAATTAATTATAGTTCCTCTTTTTCCTCAATACGCCTCTGCCTCAACGGGTTCGGTTATTGAAAAAGTATTACAATTAATGAAAGATTGGTATGTATATCCCGACATTAAAATAATTTCCCAATTTTACAATAAACTAAATTTTACCGATTTATTTGTTCAAAATGGTTTAAAATATAATTTAAATGAGTATGACCACGTTTTATTTAGTTTTCATGGATTGCCTGAACGTCAGGTAGATAAAGTGTACGAAAATGGTTTATGTGTAGAAAAAGGATGTGAAGAAAAGATTACTTCCGAAAATTATTACTGTTATAAAGCCACTTGTTATGAAACAGCTAGAAAAATAGCAAGCGGGCTAAATCTTTCTGAAAATAAATACACGGTATGTTTTCAATCAAGATTAGGTAAAGACCCATGGATTAAGCCATACTCAGATGAAGTAATTATTGATTTAGCTAAAAATGGCATAAAAAAAATACTAGCCTTTTCTCCTGCATTTGTAGCCGATTGTTTAGAAACAACGATTGAAATTGGTGAAGAGTACTCTGAATTATTTATAGAACATGGAGGAGAAAAACTTGATTTAGTTGAAAGTTTAAACGATTCAGAACATTGGGTAGAATATTTGTCAAAACTGATTCGCGAATAATATTACTTCACTTATTTCTACGGTTTTATTAACAATTGTAAACGTATTTATTGTATTTTATGTATAAATTGGCATAAAATTACATTATAATATGAAAGCAGTAGTACTTCAAAATTATGGCCCCCCTGAAAAAGCATTTATTATTAAAGAGTGGGAAATGCCCCTTATTAATGATGAAGAAGTACTTATTAAATCCGAAGCATTTGGTTTAAATTTTGCCGATACTATGGCAGTAAAAGGTTTATACAGAGATGCCCCTAAAGCGCCTTGTGTTATTGGTTATGAAGTAGTTGGAAAAGTTGAAAAGATTGGTAAAAATGTGAACAATGTTAAACCCGGAGACCGCGTTGTAGCACTTACCAGATTTGGCGGGTATGCCGGATATGCCAAAACTCATTTTACCGCTGTGGTTGAAATTGGAGACATGGATGCAGGAGAAGCTGCTGCTGTGGCCACGCAATATTGTACGGCTTATTATGCAGCATGTGTGCTTACAAATTTATTTCCAGGGCAGCATGTTTTAATTCAAGCTGCAGCAGGGGGTGTTGGGACAGCTTTAGTTCAAATTGCTAAGTATAAAGGGTGTATTGTATATGGTACAGCCGGAAGTGATGAGAAAATTGAATATTTAAAAAAAATGGGGGTTGATTATCCTATTAATTATGTGAAAAATGACTTTGTAGAAGAAATTAAAAAAGTTAGAGGTGATAAGGGACTTGATTTAGTTTTTGAATCAGTTGGGGGTAAAGTATTTAAACAAAGTATGAAATTGCTTAGTCCGGGTGGAAGTATAGTAGGGTATGGTGCTGCAAGTAGAGAAAATGGTTCTATAATTTCAATTCTAAAACTATTGTTCGGCTTTGGTTTTTATCATCCAGCATTTTTAATACCACAATCTAAAAGTATAATGTCGGTAAATATGTTGCGTATCGCTGATAATCATCCTCAAACCATAAAATACTGCATGGAGAATGTGCTAAAGTTAATTAAAGAAGGTCATCTAAAGCCATATGTTGGAGGAAAATTTCAAGTAGCAGAAATTGCTAAAGCACATACATTTTTATCCGGAAGACAATCTATTGGAAAAGTAGTAGTTTATTGGAATTAGGAGTACTTAAATAGTTAGCCCAGTTTAGGGTTATATTTTTTTGTATGATTTTAAAATTAGTATATCATAAAAACTTCAAAATATCCTGATGGTTATAGGTGTTTATTACTTTATCTTTAATTACTCCGGCTTTTCGAGCAATATAAACTCCATATTTCATGTCTTGAATTGTTTCTGTTTGGTGTGCATCGGGGTTTATTGAAAAATAACAACCTTTTTCCATGGCATCATATAATAGTGTCCAATCTAAATCGAGTCTCCAAGGATTTGCATTTATTTCAATTACTACATTATTGGCAACACAAGCATCAAAAATTTTATCATACTCTAATTCAAATCCTTTTCTTTTTAGCAGTAAACGCGTAGAAATATGTCCTATTATGGAGGTGTATGGGTTTTCTATGGCTTTAATAATTCGAATTGTGGCTTGTTCTTTATTCATTTTTAAGGCGCTATGTATAGAGGCTACTACATAGTCAAATTTTTCTAAAATTTCGTTGGGATAATCTAATGTTCCATCTGATAAAATATCCGATTCTATGCCTTTTAAAATTTTAAAATTTTCAAATTTTTTATTTAATTGATCTATTTCTTCCAGTTGTTTCAAAACTCTTTCTATGCTTAATCCGTTAGCATATACGGCCGATTTTGAGTGGTCGGCAATACCAAAATATTGAAAACCCAAATTTATGCACATTAGTGCCATTTCTTCTAATGTATTTATTCCATCGCTCCATGTTGAATGGTTGTGTATAGCCCCTTTTATATCTGTATATTCAATAATTTGTTGTGCATTATATTTTAAACTCCAATCCAACACTTGTATGTTGTTTCGCATTTCAGGAATATAATAAGGAATCCCAGCTTGCTTGAATAAATCTTCTTCGTTTACATAATGTTTTTTAGGAATTTGAATGTTGGTTAATTTATTAACAGATGTAGTAGTTTCAAATAAGGTATATATCACTTCTTCACTTGTGCACTCATGAAAAATTATAGGAAATCCATAGGCTAATTTTTTTGCTTTTTCCTGTACATCAGTTGTCCATTTTATATTTAGTTCAACCACAAACTCTATACATTCTATAATGGGGTCTTTTCTTCTAAATGCACCTGTAGAATATGCATTAACTTCTTCGCTTTTTAAAAAATCAATAATAGTTTGAGTCATTAATTCAGCTTGGGCATAGAGTATTTTTTTTTCGTTGTTTTTTTTAAATTCTATGGCTTCTCTAATATTTTCTTGAGTTTTAAGTCCAAAACCCTTTATGGTTGATAGTGCCCCACTATTTATTGATTCTATAAGTTTCTCAATGCTATCAATTCCATGTTCTTTCCATAACAATTTTATTTTTGAACCTCCCAATCCTTTTATGCTTAATAAATCTAAAATTCCTGCCGGAGTAATAGCCATAAGCTCATCAAGGGCTTCAAAATAATTTTTTTCAATTATATTTTGAATATGTAAGGCCATGTTTTTTCCTATTCCGGGGATTTTTTCAATTTCTTGAGCCGAAAGCTCATACACTAATTGAGGAAACCTGCCTATTTGAAAAGATGCATTGGCATACGATTTAGTTTTAAAGCTATTTTCATTGTGAATTTCTAACAGTTCTCCATATGTTTTTAGCTGTTTTGCTATTTCTTTGTTACTTATCAACGTTAATGATATTTATATGCAATAGTTACTGTTTTTTTACTTTTTAAAACCACCCCATTAGGGTTAAAAAATTCAAAATATAAAATATAAATCCCTGGTTCTAATTTTTTATTTACTTCGTTTTCACCACTCCATAAAAAAACACCCTTGGTTCCAACCAACGTATTTTCTATTAGTTTATTTACCGACCGGCCTTGAATATCAAAAATTTGAATGTTAGCCGTAAAACCATTGTCGGGCAGGGTATAGCCAATTTGTACTATATCATCAATTCCATCGTTATCGGGTGAAAAAATTGTCGGTGTAATTTCAATAAATTCAACCGGAATTAATTCTTCGAGATATTGTGAATTTTTAGTGCCTGGAGTAGCAAATCCTACACTTTCGGCCGCTGAATGCCAGTTACTTTCGCCTATAGTGGCTCTATTTGTAGATATTCTTTCTAAAGAAATGCCCTTAACATCATTTAATAATGGATGATGCATTTTTTCGTTGTAATATAAACTATCTATTACCAATGTGTCAGGGTTTAGTAAAATAACGGTTCCGTCTGCATTGTTGTAGGCTGGTAAAGAACTCATAATGATGAAAACTTCCGGATTGGAAGAAGATGGATATAATTGAACCGTACTTAAGCTATCAGTAGTTAATAAAACATATTCATTAGGATATAAAATTTTTGATTGATTGGTAATGTTTCGAATAGTTCCTATGGTGTTGTTTGAAATATTGGCCAATTGCCAGTTTTTTAAATCGATATTTTTATCGGAGTTGTTATAAATTTCTACAAAGTCTTTCCCTGTATTGTACGGATTAAATAATACTTCATTTATAATGAGGTCATTTCGTGTAGCTGTATCTGGAAATAGAAAAGAATATGTATATTGATTGGTAATGTTTTCAAAACAATCTTTCATGTTTGAGTAAGTTAATTTGTAAATTATTTTAACCGTTAATGGTTCCGATAAATATAATCGAACCCAATTTTCGGGAGTTATATAAGCACTTGTAATCTGAATGTAAGGTTGAATTAAAAAATCAGAATTTTGTAAGATATAATCGACTGAAAAGGCTTCTGAAAATTTAAATTCCAAAATATTTGAAGCTATAATATTTATGTCCGTAATATAAGGAGCGGTGGTGTCTGCCAACTCATCATACACAGCATTTTTATATCCTGGAGTGCCTCCTGATGTATTGGTTGAGGCCATCCAGTTATTTTCTCCTGTGCAAATCGTATAAGGGTCTATTCTTTCTAAAGACCACCCCCCTTCTTTTTTTTGTGTGTCTTTATACCAAGTGTCTTTATAAGAAATAATATCTACTATTTCACCCAAAGGATTTAGTAAGGTTAAACTATCGTCTGAATTTACTAAAGTAACAAAAGAGTTAATAGCGATGGCATCACCATAGCTTAAAAGAGTTGATACATCCGTGGTATTACATAATAAAACATAAGCACCAGGTTGTAAAATAAATTCGGGTAATACTCTTGGAGTAGTTGTATTTATGAGTTGATAATCTTTTAAGTTAAAGGCTTTGTTGCTGGTATTCAATAATTCAATATACTCTATGTCAGGCAAACCAACGGTTGGCGTTGGATCAATCATAAGCTCATTAAAAACTATTTCGCGTAATTGTGCGGTATCAATAGGATAATAGGTGAAGTTTTTTGTGGTACTTCCGGTAATATTTCCCGACAAGTCTTCTATTTGAGAAATAGTTAAGTTGTAAGGAGTACCTATCGTAAATGAGGGTGAAAAGAATAATAGAATTTTATCCCCAGAGTAGTTTATTTGATAAGGTTGTAATCCGGTTGGGTTTAATAAATAATTAGAAGTATTTAATGCTAAAAAACTGTTTACTTCTTCACTAAAAATTATTTCTATCGAGCTATCGCTAACAATGTTTAGTGTGCTCCATAACGGAGGAGTTGTGTCAATTGGAGTACTTCCAGTAACTAAAAAATTGTCAAAGAAAAACTTATCCGATCGAGTAGAAGTATAGGTGCATAGTATACCAAAGTATTTACTGCTTTCAATTTGGATATCTGTAGTAGTACCTTGTAAAAAAAAAGTGCCTGAAATATTCGTGTCGGCATACAAGGTAAAGTTGCCATTATTATCGCGAGTTACTTTAACATCTAATATATTTTGATTTTTAGAAACCATACCATCGGTTCCATCAACTAACTTGGTATGTGCAGATCCTATTTGTTTAAATAAACTGACTTCATCTTCGGTACCACCTATTTGTACGTAATATCCTTGTAATGAATTATTTAAATTGCTGTCACTTGACATAATATATATACGCGCTAAATTTGAAGACGATGGATTAAAATCTAACCGAACTCTAAAATTCCATTCTGCATTTTCTATGGCCGAAAACTGAGTAACCAAATAAGAACTTGAATTCACAGCTGGTGCGTTAAGCCATAAGTAATTTATACTGGATGTTTCTACTTCAAAATGTGTGTTTGTTCCAACCCATGTTGGGTTATTTGTAAAATCTCCGTCAGAAAAATGATCGGTAAACTGCGCATTTATTTGGTTGATTAAACAAAAAAATAAAATACTAATTGATATACTTTTCATAAATCAAATCTATCTTTGCGAAGATATTATATTATCCTTTAATCGTATATTAATTATTTTTTTAACTATGAAAGTAGCTTTAGTTGGAGCTACCGGCTTAGTAGGGTCGGTAATGCTTAAAGTGTTAGAAGAAAGAAATTTTCCTTTCGAGACATTATATTTAGTTGCATCGGAGAAATCAGTGGGCAAAATAATATCTTTTAAAGGGAAGGAATATACTGTGATGGGTTTACAGGATGCGGTAAGTAAAAAGCCAGATATTGCTATTTTTTCAGCAGGGTCTAAAACATCGATAGCTTGGGCGCCCAAATTTGCCGAAGTTGGTTGCACAGTCATTGATAATTCCTCTGCTTGGAGGATGTTTGAAGATAAAAAATTAATTGTACCTGAAGTAAATGGTCACACTATTACTAAACAAGATAAAATTATTGCTAACCCAAATTGTTCTACCATTCAAATGGTGGTAGCTTTAGCACCATTGCACAAAAAATATAAAATTAAACGCTTAGTCATATCTACGTATCAATCGGTTACAGGAACAGGAGTGTTAGCGGTTGAACAACTTATGGGGGAAAGAAACGGGAAAAATGTTCCCAAGGTGTATCCGCACGAAATCGATTTAAATTTATTTCCTCATGGAGGGGATTTTTTAGATAATGGATATACGAGTGAAGAAATGAAGTTGGTACATGAAACACGTAAAATTTTAGGGGATCCCAATATACAAGTTACAGCTACCGTAGTTCGTGTGCCGGTTATAGGAGGTCATTCTGAAGCGGTAAATATAGAGTTTTATCATGAGTTTGATTTGTTAGATGTTGTTGATGAATTAAAAAAAGCTAAAGGAGTAAAAGTATTGGATAATCCAACTCAATTTGAGTATCCAACGCCAAAAATTGCTCATAATAAAGATGAGGTATTGGTTGGAAGAATACGAAGAGATGAATCGCAGGAAAAAACGCTGAATTTGTGGATTGTATCCGATAATTTGAGAAAAGGAGCCGCTACCAATGCAATACAAATAGCAGAAATGCTACTTCAAAAGTAGAAGATTAAGTGGTTTAAATAAATGTTTATTTTTTATTGAGGGATTTCGATTTCTACACATTATAACTTTTAGCATATTTTTTTCTGATTTTTATCAACAGCGGCATATTTAATTTAATATAGCTTTGATTTGTTGTTTAAAATTGATTAAAGTTTTATGCTTAATTTTGTGCCCTATGAAAACAATACTAGTTCCGGTTGATTTCTCAACTAATTCAAAAAAAGCTTTACAATTTGCCGATCAATTGGCTAAAACGATGAAAGCGAATGTTTTATTAATGACAGTGTATACCCCAATTGCGGGGAAGTATAACTTAATGCATGGAGTGATAGAGGAAGAAGCAATGCGCGCAAAAAAGGAAGCGAATACTATGCTAAAAAAATGGGTTACGCTGTATACTAGCTCATTAACAACTACAATAGTTCAAGAAGGGGATACCGTATCCGGTATTTTAGAAGTTGCTAAAAAGAAAAAAGCTAACATGATTGTTATGGGTACTCATGGTTCTTCCAAATTAAGTAATGTTGTTTTTGGAAGTAACACAGCAAAAATAATATCAAAATCAGAGATTCCGGTATTAACTATACCATTAACTTACCGATTAAAACATATTGAAAAATTAGTGTATTCATCAGATTTTACAAACTTAAAACATGAATTAAATGCTATAATTCCATTCTCTCAAGCTATGCAAATACCTATCGAAGTTTTATTTATGGACTATGGCTTGGATAAAACCAAAAATGTTGAAAAAATGATGGATGAAGTTAAAAAAAGCACCGGATTTATCAATCTAATGTTTAAGCATAAAAAAGCAGTATTAGAGGATTCATTAGCCAACCAAATCAAAGCATACACGAAAAAAAATAATAAGGTCATATTAGTCATGTTTTCCCAAGAGAGATCATTTTTTGAAAAAATATTTATAAGTAGCAAAACGGAAGAATTAAGTTACGATATAAAAGTCCCTTTATTATCGATAAAAAAAGGAACTTTAAAAACTAAAAAATAATTTATTATGCGTTCTATAATAGTTCCTACTGATTTTTCTTTGTGTTCAATAAATGCAGCTAAGTATGCTTTAGCCTTAGCAAAATTAACCAAAGGAAAGATGGTTTTTTATCATTCTTACTTTGTACCAGTCCCTCCGCCAGAAGTTCATTTTAATCCGATGTTGTTTTCGGAAATTAAAGAAAGTAGCGAAAAACAAATCCATAAGCTCACAGAGGAAACGCTTCAGTTAAAAAGTCAAAATATTGAATTTGATGTAGATCATGAGCTTAGATCGGGGTTTGTGGCAAATGACATTATTGAAACAGCTAAAAAACATCACGCACAATTAATTGTAATGGGTACTCAAGGAGCCAATGAAGGCTTAAAAAAGTACATACTAGGAACGAATACTGCTGATGTAATTACAAAATCTAATACGCCCGTATTGGTAGTGCCTGAAAAAGCAACATTTAAAGGATTAAAAAAAATTGTTTTAGCTACTACTTTTGAGGAAATAAAAAACCCTGACTCTCTCAATACTTTATTAGAATTAAGTTGGATGACGGATGCTGAAATTCATTTTTTAGTGGTACTTAAAAATACCGATGAAATACCAAGTGAATCGCAAGCAAAACAGTACTTATCTATGCATACAGCTTTTAAACAAATTCCACATTTTTTACATACCGTTCAAGGGGAAGATGTAGTTTCAGAAATTCATGCTTTTGTATTGGCTATTCATGCGGATATTTTGGTTACCTTACCAAAAAAACATAACTTTATTGAGTTGATGTTTAATAAAAGCGTTACTAGGGAGCTTGCTTATAACACACAAGTTCCATTATTATGCTTGTATCAGGATAATTAATATACATGAAGTATTCACTTTCCTTGGGAAAAATTTTAGGAATAAAAGTTCAAATACATTGGACTTTTTTAATTCTTATTTTTTGGATTGTTTTTTCAAATATAAAATCTGGTTCCACAGCTCAAGAAACACTTTGGGCTATACTTTTTATACTTAGCATATTTGCTTGTGTTGTCATGCATGAGTTTGGGCATGCTTTAGCTGCTCGAAAGTTTGGGATTAAAACTAAGGATATAACCCTTTTACCCATAGGGGGTTTAGCCAGATTAGAATCATTGCCCGAGAAACCAAAGGAAGAGTTAATAGTTGCCTTTGCAGGCCCTTTTGTTAATATTGTAATTTTTTTATTGGTTTTTCCATTTATTCAAATTCCTGATGCAATTAATTTAGAAAGTGAATTGGCGTTAAATACTAGCGATCATTTTTTGTTTAAATTGGTTGTTGTAAATGTATGGTTAGCCGTATTTAATTTAATTCCAGCTTTTCCAATGGACGGTGGAAGGGTTTTAAGAGCTATACTTTCATTTAACATGCCTAGAGAAAAAGCTACTAGTATTTCAGCCGGAATTGGGCAGGTATTAGCGATTGGATTTGTTATAGTAGGATTTTATTCAAACCCCTTTTTAATTTTTATCGGATTGTTTATATTTTTAGGAGCTCAATCAGAAGCTAGTTTTACCCAAACAAAATCTTTTTTAAAAGGATATGTTGTATCGGATGTGGTAATGAATCATTACGAAAGTATTCAACAACATCAAAGCTTACAAGATGCTGTAAAAAAGTTGTTAAATGGAACTAGCAAACATTTTTTGGTATTGGATGATTCAAAACCTGTGGGCACCTTAAGTAGAGATGAAATTATTAAAGGATTGAGTGAACAAAATCAACAAATTCAAATTTTTGAAGTGATGAATAAGGATATTTTATTTTTACAAGAATCCGAACCTTTAGAACTTGCTTGGCAAAAAATTCAAACAAATAAGAGTTTAGCCGCTGTGGTTAATAAAAACAATCAAATAGTAGGAGCTTTAGATTTAGAAAATATACTGGAATTTGTAATGGTAACATCAGCCATAAAAAAACAAACATAATATTTATTTTATTTTGAGTTCAGTCATCAATATCAAAACAATTTTAATTACATTTTTAGCAGAAGTTGGAGATATAGCGTATTTTACTGGTCAATTTTTTAAGCAAGCTTTTTCAAAACCTTTCGAAATTAAAGAGCTTATAAATCAATGTTATCATGTAGGGAATAAATCATTTTTTTTTAGTTGGAATAACTGGTTTTATTATTGGTTTGGTGTTTACTCTTCAATCACGACCTACGCTAGAGGAATTTGGAGCAGCATCATGGATTCCAAATATGGTAAGTGTATCTATAGTTCGAGAAATTGGCCCCATAATTACGGCTTTAATATGTGCCGGAAAAGTTAGTTCTGGAATGGGTGCAGAGTTGGGATCTATGAGGGTAACTGAACAAATTGATGCTATGGATGTTTCCGGGGCAAATCCATTTAAATACTTAGTTGTAACAAGAGTATGGGCTACAACCATCATGGTTCCCTTATTAGTGGTGTTGTCGGATGTGGTAGCAATTTTAGCTTCTTTTTTAGTGGAAAATTTAAAAGCAGATGTTTCTATACAGCTTTATTTTAATAGAGTATTTGATTCGTTAGAGTTCATTGATTTAATACCGGCAACTCTAAAAACTTTCTTTTTTGGTTTAAGTATAGGAATTATAGGGTGTTATAAAGGGTACTATTGCACTAAAGGAACTAGAGGGGTTGGATTGGCAGCAAATTCAGCAGTTGTATACGCTTCCATGCTCATATTTATTATCGATTTTTTAGCGGTATATATTACCAATATATTTTTTGAAAGCTAATGGTTGAACGAACGAATAATTCTCCGGTAATAGAAATAAAACATTTAAAAAAAAGTTTTGGCAATAATCACGTACTAAAAGATTTTAATTTAACATTACACAAAGGAGAAAATATAGTGGTAATGGGAAAATCTGGTTCAGGAAAATCAGTTATGATAAAATGTGCCATTGGATTAATTAAATATGAATTTGGAAGCATAAAAATTTTAGGAAAAGAAATTAAAGATTGTAGTGCAAAAGAATTAATGCAAATACGAACTAATGTAGGTTTCTTATTTCAATCAAGTGCCTTGTACGATTCAATGACGGTAAGAGAAAATTTAGAGTTCCCCTTAAAAAGGCACCCTGAAAAGGTTTATAATGTAAAAGATGTAACTCCACTTATAGTTGAAGCCTTAACAAATGTTGGACTTGAGCATACCATCGATTTGATGCCTGATGAATTGTCGGGAGGCATGAAGCGTAGAATAGCTCTGGCTCGTACACTTATTTTAAAACCTGAAATAATATTTTATGATGAGCCAACAGCAGGTCTTGATCCGGTAACTTCCAAAGAAATTAGCCAGCTCATGAAAAGTATTCAGGAAAAATATCATGTTTCTTCAATAGTAATAACGCACGATATTGAATGTGCGAAGATAATGGGAAACAAAATAATTTTATTGGTTGACGGGGTGAATTATAAAGAAGGTACGTATCAAGAATTATTACAATTAAATGACAAAGAAGTGTCCGCATTTTTTAAATCAGGATTTTAAAAAAAGAATTATTGGGATTAACAAAAAAATATAAATATGAGTAGTTATTCAAACTCAAAAAAAATACGCTTAGGAATATTAGTTATTACCTCACTATTTTTTCTTGTATTGGCTATATATTTAATTGGTTCTAAACAAAAATTATTTGGAAAATCAAATCATTTAGTGGCCGTATTTAAATATGCCAGTGGTTTACAAACTGGAAATAATGTGAGATATTCGGGGGTTAATGTAGGGAATGTTCGGACTATAAAAATGCATAACGATACCACTATTGTGGTAGATATGCTTATAGATCAAGAAATATTCAGCTTTATTAAAAAAGATGCTTTTGCAACTATTAGTTCCGATGGATTAGTGGGAAATATGATTATAAACATACTTCCCGGAAAAGATGGAAAAGCATTCGTTAGCAATGGTGATACCATTGCGACTTACAGTAAAATACAAACGGATGATTTATTAAAAACCTTTAGTGTTACTAACGAAAATGTGGTTCTATTAACCAGTGATTTGTTAAAAATAACTAAAGAAATTACAGAAGGTAAAGGGACAATTTCTACCTTTTTAAATGACAGTATCTTTGCAAAAGATATTCGAGAAAGTATTAGAAATATTAAATATTCAACTGAAAAAATTCACCAATCTGTAAAAGAAGTTAATGCCATTACAAATGACCTTTCTAATAATCCTACCATTGACTTAATACAGGACTCATTGTTAGCCATAAAAATTAAAAGTGTAATTGTAAAAAGTGAACTAGCCGTAGAACAATTGAATAAAACCATTTATAATACTGAAGAAGCAATAGAAAATATAAAAAATGGTGATGGAATCTTAAAATATGCTACTCAAAATAAAGAAGTAGTATATGAGATAGATAGTATCATCCATAATTTAAACAGAGCTAGTAAGGGTTTGGATGAAAATATGCAGGCATTAAAGCATAATTTTTTATTTAGAGGCTATTTTAAAAAAGTGGAAAAAGAAAAAAGAAAAAAGTAGCGGATTGATTTCAAATTTTTCAAGTTATTAAAAAGATTCAGTGAGCATAAAATAAAAATATCCGCCTTCTTTTCCATAGCCATAATCAATTCTTAAGTTTAAACGATCTGCCGGTTTTATAGCAAAGCGAATTCCCGTGCCTATTGAGTATTTTAAGTGTTTAATTTGCAGGTCTTTTATGTTGTTAAATACATCTCCAATTCCAGTAAATGCAACAGCTCCCAGTCTCCAAAATAATGGAAATCGATATTCTACTTGCGTGCCTATAAAATGATGATCCCTAAATCTATTTTTGGCATACCCCCTTAAAATATCTTCATTACCTAAAGTAGATAAGTCTAAAAAAGGAACATTTCCTATACTTAATCGGATCTTATTTTGCCATGCAAGGATATTTTTTTTATATAATCGCCAATAGTTTTGGTAAAGTCCATTTATAACATAAAACCTATAGGTGCTTCCTATAAATGAAGTATAAGCATAACTTGATATTTCTATTAATTTACCTCGGAATGGATTAATAATATTATCTCTGGTGTCTAAAACTCCCACTAACCCTATAGCGGAACCTACCGCACCATTATACCCTACAATATCTCCTTTTTCTAGAATTCCTCCTTCGGTGTGCTTAAAATTATATTCATATTCAAAGTGATAGTCTATTCCAAGAAATAAACCCTTTTTAATTTTTTTTAATAATAATTTTTTTAGGCTAATTAGATCGTAGGAGTATTTTTCTTCCCATTCAGGTTTTGTATTATTTCCAATACCATAAAATTTATCCGGAAAATTTCTATATCTCAATTCTCCCTTTACTAAATAGTTTTCGTTTCTGGTGAAAATATTCCATACACTCCATACATCGGTTTGCTTATTTTGGGTATAATCTGCTAAAAATTGAATATATGACATGCGTGTTTTTTGTTCATTTGCGTTTTTAGCTTCAAGACTAAAGTAATACACCCCCGCACCTCCATATGCCCACCTTGTATCTGGTGTGTAGTACAATAATGGCAAAATAAATAATCCTTTTTTTTCAGTGGGAACGGTGTCGCTTAATGGACTAAACCCCAACCATGATTTTTTTTGTCCAATCGCATCCTTCGTTAATAGACAAGAGATAATACAAAAAGCACATGTTATTTTTTGAATACTTTTCATACTATATAAATAAAAAAGGGTAGAATTTTGTTCTACCCTTTTTTATTAAAAAATAACATGATAAATTATGAATCGAGTTTAACAATCTTTTCTTTGATTCTCGCGCTTTTTCCTTTTAATTCTCTTAAGTAGAATATTCTAGCTCTTCTAACCTGACCTTTTTTATTTATTTCAATTTTATCAACAAAAGGAGAGTTTATAGGGAAAATTCTTTCAACTCCAACTCCGTTTGAAATTTTTCTAACCGTAAAGGTTTCAGTTGCTCCGCTTCCTTTTCGTTGTAAAACAATTCCTTGAAATTGCTGTACCCTTTCTTTTTCCCCTTCTTTAATTTTATAATGTACCGTAATAGTATCTCCAGCCTTAAAATCGAACTTAGCGGAAGTACCTAACACTTTATGTACTTCTTGTATTTTCAAACTCATAGTGTATAAATTGGAATGCAAATGTACATTTTTTTTTAGATTAAACAATATAATGTTTGAAAAATTCAGTTCATATTTATCTTCATTATGCAAAAATATACCGAGCATCAACTTGGTATTCACATCAATGTTTATATTTTTGTTTTATCTAAGTAATTATTGAAAATTTACCACTCCATATTATCTGTTGATAGTAATCTTTTTGAAAAAGGTTGTGCATTAACCACGGGGACTTTTGATGGTGTGCATTTAGGACATCAGAAGATCCTTAGCATGCTGTGCTCTGTTGCAGAAAAAGATCATATTCCATCGGTAGTGGTAACGTTTAATCCGCATCCAAGAAAAATAATTAGTCAGGATGCTAGTTTGTTAAAAATTCTCACTACGTTAGATGAAAAAATCGATATTTTATCCAAACTTGGTGTAAATCATTTAATCATTCACCCTTTTGATGGGGCTTTTTCAAAAATTCCCTTTACCCTTTTTGTTCGAGATTATCTTATTAATCATTTGCGAATGAAAAAAATGATTGTGGGGTACGATCACCATTTGGGTAAAAATAGAGAAGGCGGTTACGAAAATTTAAAAGAGTTAGAGGCAGTTTATGAATTTAACATTCATAAAGTAGATGCCTATGTGTTAAATGGAGTACATATATCGTCATCCAAAATTCGTCAAGCATTATTAGCGGGAGATGTAAAACTTGCTTCTAGTTATTTAAAACGCAATTATTGTTTAACGGCTAAAGTAGTTGAAGGGGATAAAATTGGCCGAACTTTAGGTTTTCCAACAGCTAACTTGGTAAATATTGATCCGGATAAATTAATTCCTGCCGATGGAATTTATGCGGTATACATTTATATTAATGCTGTAAAATATAGTGGAATGATGAGCATAGGACCACGTCCTACATTTGCTAAAACAGAACGCACCATGGAAGTGAACATTTTTGATTTTTCTGAAGATATTTACCAACAAACTGTAGTTGTTGAGTGGGTAGATAAAATACGAAATGTTGAACGATTTTCTTCCAGCGAAATGTTGATTGATGCAATGAAGCAAGATAAGGAAAAAACCCTGCAAATTTTATTATAGTGACGGTACTTCTTAAAAAGTGGTGTTATACCATCCTTTTTTTTCAATTTTTCACATGGTTATCTGCACAAAATATCCCCATTTCAGGGCTTGATACCTTAGAGATATACGAAGATTTAAAAGAGGCTTTAAAAAATCCAAATAAGGTGTATGGGGTATCTTTAAAAAAACAAAAATTAACTGAATTTCCGATAGAGGTATTTAGTTTTAAAAATTTGGTGTATTTAGATATTTCTAAAAATAAAATACAACAAATTCCCTCTCATATTGACACCTTAAAAAAATTGGTGGTTTTAAATATGTCCAATAACCATATTCAAGGGCTGCCAGAATCGCTTTTTAATTTAAAAAACTTACAGTACCTAATATTGGGGAAAAATAAAATCCCCTATGTTTCTTCAAGCATTAGTAAACTAAAAGAATTGCTATATTTAGATGTATGGAGTAATGAATTTTATTCGCTTCCACCTGAAATAGCAGATTTAAAAAAACTTCAAAAGTTAGACTTGCGTTTAATTAATTTATCCTTGTCTAAACAAAAACAAATTCAGCAATGGCTACCCCATACGGTGATATATTTTTCTAATGGATGTGACTGCGATTAATAAAAAAAGAGGCCGTCTTTTGGGACAGCCTCTTACCATTTTTTATGTTAATATTACTTCTTCACAACTTTTTTCATAACTACTCCCTCACCGGTTTGCACTTGTAAAAAATAGGTTCCTTTTGCCAAATCACTTAAACGAATCATGGCAATATCAGAGGTAGGATTCGTTTTAATAACAACTTGTCCATTTAAATTCAATAATGTTATACTTTCTATAGATTTAGAATATTCAACCATTAATACATCTTGCACCGGATTAGGGTATACTAGCAGTTGGTTGTATAAATCTTTATAATTTATTGAAGCATTAACATCCCCTATAACCAGTAAAGATGAGTCGACATTTACTAATTGCTCGGTTTCATCTAGGGAAATTAATTTTATATCCTTAAATCCTAACACAAGGGTTTCGTAATTATTAGTTTTTCCAATAATATCATCAGCTGTAATAATTTGTAAGGTAGCAATTTGTCCGAATGCTGTGGCTATATTTACCTGATTGGTGCGCACCATACCCACATGTAATTCACCGGCTGCTCCAAAACGTTTTTGTATGGTAAACATATCCGTGCCCTCTACACCTAACCAAGAGGTATTAAATACAGCCTCTACACTTGAGGTGTCTACTAACGCTGGATCAAACGTTACGGTAAAGGCTATACCATACACATCTTGTGCTGGAATACTAGGTGTACCTAACATAATAGGGATGGATAAAGAGGTACTTACCATAGTGGTATCAACCGGAAGTTCGTAAAACAAGGTAGGATCGGTAACTGTAGCAGCAATCTCTCCCTTACTATGGGTTAAGCCATAATTTAGTAAAATAGGCAATCCATCTAAATAATCAATGGTTCCGTCTCCATTACAATCGGCATGTTTATAGTTTACTCCGCTTGCAAAATTTTGAGACCAATCAGAAGCAGCTTGTCCTATCCAAGCATTGGTAGCTCCGCTACGAACCGGGCCGGTGGTATTGTAGCCAATACCTATAGGAAACACATCAAACACATTAGCTATGCCATTGGAGTTGGCATCACCGGGCCAAACAAGTATAGTATCATTGTATTCTTCTACGCATAAATTATCTATTCCCAATTCAAATGAACCAATGGTAAAATTGTTAATTGGTCCAGTTAATATAACGGTTCCAGCACCTAATATGCCTGAAGGGATGAATTGTAAGTTTACTCCAGGTGATGGAGATCCACTAAAAGTGGCAATATCTGAAATGAGTACTCCTCCATTTATAACTAAACTATCGTATATTGTTGATGTAACATCAAACGTAATTTTTTTGTTGATATATGATAATCCAGAGAAATCAAATAGATTAAACGGTGTTTGAAATCCCAATAAATTCCCTGATACATTAGCATCTCCCCATGAAGATGCATTAAAAATTTTTCCATCTCCAGAATATACCATACCAGGAATGGTTGATGTATAAGATGTAAACTCTGTTAATCCATCAAAATTTTCACATTCATTTAAAGCTGAAAAAGGGTATTCAGAAATACAAAAATTATCTATAACTAAATCGTTGTGATTAAATGCGCCAATTTGAATTGAATCAATATTTCCAATAATGGTAATTATTGAACCATGTAATAAACTATTTGTATCAACAGTTACTGAATATGCCCCGGTAGCCCAAATTTGAGAAGGAAACCATTCTATTTTTTGACCTCCGTATGAATTAACGTCAATTGAAATTTGTTTATTACTATACGGTAAATTATTTAGTAATATTCTAGCTTCAGCCCACTGAAAATACATTTTATTACCTAAAAAATTATCATTACCATTTATACCAGTCCAAGCGGGTAATGCCCCAATTTCTATTTCAGCATTGAAGATTGAAGTATCACCAGGAATAAACTTGAAATCAACATTGTTTTCAGAATAAATAATTTGGTAATTATTTGTTGGGTTTTGATATATCCCCGATGAAATATTCTCAAACTCTACACATGTTGAAGTAATGGGAAAAGATTTATATATTTTTCCATTTGCAGATGTAATAAATAATGAATCTTCTCCTATCATAAAAACGGAAATTAAAGTGTCATGAAAAGGAATTATTAACCAATTAGCACCTCCATCTGTTGTTTTAAATACATCTCCATCTGCACTTATTTTATATCCTAGGTTTTCGTTTATAAAAGAAATTTCATCAGGGCCTTCATAAGAGCATGCAGATCCAGAAACTATTGAATTATCTAACGATAATGTCCAGCTTGTACCATTATCCGTTGACTTATAAACTCCACCGTTACAAAATCCAGTGTGGGAGTATTCTGCGAAGATTACATTTTGAATTGCCTTAATAGTACTTGCTCCTGCAAGTGTATTAAGTGTGTTCCAAGTATCTCCACCATCACTAGTAGTTAGTATTATTCCATCAGTTGATACATTTAGATTTCCTGAGCAGTATCCTGTTGAATTAGACGAAAAGCTAACAGAAGTTAATGTCTTGGTTGTTCCTGAAGGAATATTTGTCCAATTTAATCCTGCATCTAAGGTTTTTAAAATTGTTCCATTAAATCCAACTACAATTCCTGTATTATTATCAGTAAATTCGATATCTACTAAAGTATTTGTAGTTCCTGAGTTTAATTGTGTCCAGTTAATACCACCATCAATTGTTTTTATAATTATACCATCTTCACCAACAGCATATCCTGTATTTATATCCGTAAAGTATACAGAAATTAAACCTTTATTAATTGAGGTTAAAGCAATCGTTGTCCAGTTATCTCCACAATCCACCGTTTTATGGATATACGCTTCAGATCCAAGAGAAAATGAATAATTTGAAATATTATGAGATTTTCCTACAACCCAACCCGAACAACCAATAAAATAAGCAGAATTTGTTCCACCGATAATTCCAGAATTATATACTTCACTGATTTGAGCATTAATATTTAAGTATAAGATTAAGTTTAAATATATTGAATAAGTAATCTTTTTCATAT
>CAZEIM010000044.1:12861-23245 GCA_964512145.1 uncultured Flavobacteriales bacterium | reverse complement strand
CAAAGCAAAAAAAATGAAAGAAATTCGTTATAATTAAAAAAAAGAAAAAAAATTTTAAAAGAAACTGATTATATGAATAAATTTACAATTTTATTTTTCTTTTTAACATTTTTTTTACATTTATCAAGTGTAAGATCTCAAAATTCAATTTCTGATTGCATTAATGCCCAGCCAATTTGTTTAAATCAATATAGTTTTTCGGGTAATGTAGGTATAGGATCTGTATTAAATGAAAATATTATGCCTAATACATCTATGAGTCCTAGTTATGGTTGTTTTTCTGGCCCTTATTTAGCAGGAGTTCAAGGTCAGGCTTGGTTTTATTTTAAAGCTCAAAATAACGGGAATATTTGTTTAACCATATCTCCATCAACCCCTTCAACGGATTATGATTGGATTTTATTCGAGGTAAATGGAAAAAATTGCAACGATTTAATGACAGATCCAAGTTTAATTTACAGTGCTAATTGTAATAACGGTTCAGGTAATACCGGTCCAAACGGAATGGCAGGAGCAAATTTTAATCCTTGTATTACAGCAAATCAAGGTGATGAGTTTTTATTATTAGTAAATGCCTTTTCTTCAGGGGTACAGGGTTTTGATTTAACTGTTGAACCTACCAGTACTGCCAATATTACAGATAATGCTGCCCCTCAATTTATTTCAGTTCAATCTCCTGTTTCATGTTCAGAAGACACTATTGTAATTCAATTTTCTGAACAAATTCCTTGTGATTCTATTTCACCTTCAAAAGTAGAAGTTAAAGACGCTTCTGGAAATATAGTAATAGTTAGTGATATCTTTTCAGATAATTGTGCAAATAATAGCTCCACTAGATCTAGTAACTTTAAAGTAGTAATACCAGCCGGGCTGGCTGCCGGAAATTATACATTTACGATCATTGGTAATGTAACGGATGATTGTGGAAATTCTGCTCAAGGTCAAGTGCAAAATTTTACCGTAATCACTTCTATTCAAGTAAATAAAAATATAACCGGAGCTAATTGCACAAATAATAATGGATCTGTAACTTTAACACCGCTTTATGGAATGGCTCCTTATACCTATACTTGGAGTAATGGATTGCCTGGAGGTGTAGGAAATTCTAATACTCAAAATAATTTAAATGCGGGTACATATTATGTCACTATACAAGATGCTTCTGGTTGCCAAAAAATAGAAACCATTATAGTTCCTCTAATTACCCCTACAATTACTGCTGATATTACTACAAATAATACGATTTGTATGGCAAATAATGGATCGGCCATGATAAATTCTGTTAATGGTGGAACTGGTCCTTATAATTACGTATGGCCTGATGGGTCAAATGGTGTTAATGTTAGTAATTTGGCTATGGGTAATTATAATGTTACCATTACCGATGTAAACGGTTGCCAGCTAATAAAACCTTTTAATATTGCTCAAACAAACACGGCACTTACTTCAGCTAATAATATTACTAATTCAATATGTAGTGCCTTTAATGGTTCTATTACGGTAAATCCTAATAATGGTACACCTACATATACTTATTTGTGGAATATTATCCCATCTCCTGGCAATATTAATACAGTAAATAATCTTGATTCAGGTACTTACACGGTTACTATTACCGATATTAATGGTTGTTCGGGTGTGCAAAACATTTATGTACCAGCTTCTAATGTAATTTTATCGGTTAATTCGAATATAACAAACCCAAATTGTACTGCTTCAGATGGTATACTAAACATAAATGTAACAAATGGTTTAAGTCCATTTATATATTCTTGGTCAAATCCTGTATTAACCGGTACTGGAAATGGTGGATTATCTGCTGGAAGTTACACTGTAACTATTACCGATGCTAATGGGTGTGTAAAAACAGAAACGTACAGCTTAACTCCCGACTTCTCAAATGAACCAACAATAAGTCTAGTTAGCTCATTTGACACTCGTTGTTCAAATACTTCCGATGGAAGTGCTGAAGTAAGTTCAATGGGTGGATTCGGCATAAAAACGTATACTTGGTCTAATGGATTTTTAGGTTCTGTTAACTCCCCATTAGCAGCAGGAATTTACACTGTAACCGTTACCGATGAAAAAGGCTGCACGGATAATATGCAAGTAACTATATCTTCACCTTCACCAGTATTAATTGGATTTATTAAAGATACAGTGATTTGTGAAGGGGGATTAGCCACTTTAACAGCAAATGTAACTGGAGGAAATGCCCCTTATAATTACAGTTGGTCAAATGGAGATGTTACACAAATTATTCAAGTTTCTCCAAATATTCAATCGCAATATTCTGTTGTTGGTGCGGATGCCAATGGTTGTTTATCAGATACTGCAAAAACTACCGTAAGCTTATTTCCTGCTATATCATCATTTATAGCAAAGCCAGGACATATTTGCGAAGGAAGTAGCTTAAATTTAAGTGTAACAGCAAATGGCGGAAATGGAATTTACCAGTATGCCTGGAGTACCGGTGCTGCCAGTTCAACAGTATCCGTTAGTCCGTCTAATACTCAAACATATTTTGTAACCGTTACAAATGGCGGAGGGTGTGCTAACACTCCTTCTGTTGCTTCAGTAACAGTTGAAGTTGCATCAAAACCTGTGGTACAATATACTAGTAACAAAGCAAATGGATGTGAAGATTTAGATGTATTATTTTCAATTTCAAACTTGCAACCTTCATACAGTTATTCTTGGAATTTAGGAGATGGTACTATTATAAATAATAACAGTCAAGTTATTAGCCACACATATACTCAATCCGGATGTAAAAATGTTTCTTTAACAGTTACTTCAGACTCCGGATGTGTTTCTACTTCTTCAAACACTTGTATGATTGACGTTTATCCTAAACCCGATATCAAATTTTCTTACAATCCAAACAATCCTACTAATTTGTCCCCTCAAGTTGTATTTAACGATTATACAGAAGATGCAGTTTCTTGGCTTTGGAATATTGAAAATAAAGATATTTTTACTGAATCAAATGTACGATATACATTTCCTGATGTTGGGGAATATGAAGTTTCATTATCTGTAACCAATAAATTTGGATGTACTGATACAATACAAAGAATAGTAAATGTAGAATACCAAACGGTAATATATTTACCAAATGCATTTACCCCTAATGAGGATTTTCTGAATAATGATTTTGGGCCTGTTGGAGCAGGTCTTACGGATGATGGGTTTGAATTTATTATTTTTGATAGATGGGGAGATAGAGTTTTCACTTCTAATACATTAAACAATAGATGGAACGGAAATTATGAAAACTCAGGAAAAGCTTGTAAAGAGGGGTTATATCTGTATTCTGTAAATTATAAAGACTATTATGGAGCTGTACAAACAGTTAAAGGCCAAGTTTATTTACTGAACCCTTTACACGATTAGGTTAATATTTTTCTTTTATTTTTATTACTAAGGGAATCGTAAGAATACAGCAAAAAATAGAAATATAACCAATTATATTATAGTTTTCATACGTACCATTTTCCTTTTGTATCATTATTAATCCCGCCACATAGGAAGCAATACCTGAAACTAATTGCTGAAATGCAGTGCGTATAGTTAAAAATGTGCCTCTAATTTCAGGTTCTGTAGTTGATAAAACTAATGCCATTGCAGGAATTGTTCTTCCTCCAACTAGTACAAAAAATAAAACGGATAAAAAAATAATATAATATATATTATTGGATGTTAAGCTTGTAATAAAATACGTGGGTATTACAGACAAGATTAATAAAAAAATAAACATTTTTATCCTCCCTCTTCTGTCGGATAATTTACCAATAATCGGAGAAGTAAAAATGGTTGCAACACCTCCAAACAAATAAATATTTACTAATTCTATTTCTTTAAAACCAATGTTAGATACCATAAATGGACTTAAAAATGGTATTACCAAAAATTGTCCAAATATTAATAAAGAAAAGAATATGAGTGAAATATTTTTATTTTTTTCGTTAAATATTTTAGCTAGATTTTCTATTAAATTTTGTTTTTTTTTCTCAATATTTAAAGGAATATTTGGAATAATAAAAAATGAAAAAATCAACAAAAAACTTGAAAATATACTTATTGCTATAAAAGGCATATTCCAAGAATATGTTGTTCCAAAATAAATTCCTAATGGCACTCCTAATGCTGCTGAGGCTGAAAATCCCATCATAATTATCCCCATAGCTCTTGCTCTTCTTTCTAAAGGAATTAAATCTCCAGTAATTGCAAGCACCGTACTACCAATAAGCCCACCAAAAACCCCTGCCACAATTCTTGCAGCTACTAAAGTATCATAGGTTTTAGCTAATGAACATAAATATGTGCCAATTATTAAACCAAAATAGCTATATAAGAGCATTTTTTTTCTATCTAATTTATCAATAAAAAAAATAGAAATTACTCCTGAAACAAATGCAGCAAAAGTATACGAGGAAACTACAAAACTCCACATTTTTGGAGTCATTAAAAAAACTCTTTTAAACTGAGGTCCTAAAGGCATCATAATCATAAAATCCAAAATATTGGTAAAGTTTATGAACGCAAGAACTATTAAAATCCCTAATTCTCTTTTTTTCATAGGATATACTACCTAAGTACTTTATTTAATACGATTATTAAATTTAATATGCTCGTTCGTTTCTGCCTTCCATATAATTTACAAAGGACTTATTAACGACCTTATTCCCTCCTGGCGTAGGATAATTTCCGGTAAAATACCAGTCTCCTGAATGGTTTAAGCAAGCTTTATGAAGGTTTTCTACAGACTGAAAAATAACCTCAATTTCAGCATTAACATCATGATCTTTAATAAGTTCTGCAATTTTGGATGAGATTTCAAAATCAGTAAAACTTTCATAAATAGATTTAACTTTATTCTCAATTTTATCTTTAGGCTTAGTAAGCTCCTCTTTACAGGACTTGTAAACATCTTGCAAAATCTTAGATTGCCCTCGCTCTTTTAAAAGAGCTACAGCAGCCTGAAATGCAATAAAATCTCCAAGTTTTGCCATATCTATTCCATAACAATCGGGATATCTAATTTGAGGTGCAGAAGAAACCACTACAATTTTTTTAGGATTTAAACGATCAAGCATTTTAATAATACTATTTTTTAAAGTTGTTCCTCTAACAATGGAGTCATCAATAACCACTATAGTATCTTTATTTTTTTGTATACTCCCATACGTAATATCATAAATGTGAGCTACTAAATCATTTCTTGAATTATCAGAAGTAATAAAAGTTCTTAATTTCATGTCTTTTACTGCCAACTTTTCTATTCTAGGAGTTAATGCAATGATTTTTTGTAGCTCAATTGGATTATCAATTAAAGATGGAATTTTTTGCAATTTCATTTCTTGTAAATATTTTTCCGCCCCATGTAATAACCCATAAAAACAAACCTCAGCAGTATTAGGAATAAATGAAAAAACTGTATTTTCAAAATCGTAATTAACAGCCATTAGTACATTAGGGGTTAATAATTCTCCCAGCTTTTTTCTCTCAGTATATATATCTTTATCTGTGCCTCTAGAAAAATATATTCTTTCAAAGGTGCAGGAAGTTTTTGGTTGGCTTGGTAATATTTGTTTTTCTTCAATTTTCCCGGATCTTTTTATAATAAGAGCATGTCCGGGTAATATTTCATTAATGTTATCATATGAAACATTTAAAGAAGTTTGTATTGCTGGTCTTTCAGAGGCAACTACAACAACCTCTTCATCTGCATAATAATATGCCGGTCTTATTCCATTAGGATCTCTTAATACAAATGCATCTCCATGTCCTATCATACCTGTAATAGCATATCCACCATCAAAATCTGCAGAAGCATTTTTTAATATCCCTGTTATATCTATATTTTCAGCAATTAAATTAGAAATTTCTAAATATGTTTTATTGTTCTGTTTGTACTCTTTAAATAGTCTTTCGTTTTCTTCATCTAAAAAGTGTCCGATTTTTTCCAATACTGTTACGGTATCAGATTTTTCTCTTGGATGCTGACCAATATTGACTAGTATATCAAATAATTCTTCTACATTGGTCATGTTAAAATTTCCAGCCAATACTAAATTTTTTGTTTTCCAATTATTCTGTCTTATAAAAGGATGACAATAATGTATGTCGTTTAATCCAAATGTCCCGTAACGTAAGTGCCCCAAATATAACTCTGCATTAAATTCAAAAGATTTATACAACCAATTTTCATCAGAATATACATCTACTGTAATATCTTTTAATGGCTCATATATTTTTTCAAAAATTTCATGAATCGAATTATTACCTAAGGCTCTATGTCTACTAATATATTTTTCTCCCGGAAGTGTATTAAATTTTATAGCAGCTACTCCTGCTCCATCTTGACCTCTGTTATGCTGTTTTTGCATTAACAAGTGTAATTTATGCAAGCCCCAAAAAGGTGTATTGTATTTTTTTATGTAATGCTGCGCAGGCTTTAGCAACCTAACCATTGCAATTCCGCATTCATGTTTTATCGAATCACTCATTAAAATCTTAGAAAAAACAAAAATACGTTTTATCTTTTATTCATTGATTAATTAAAACTTTATTTTGATCTCAATTTTTACTGTATAACAATTTCATGAACGACTACTTGTTAATTGTTTTTATCAAGTTCCTGCTGTAACACACAAATACCTCTATATATGAAAAAAAATTGATAAATTAACTCAAAAAATGTAATTAAAGTATTCAACTGACTAAAATCATAAATGGAATCAAACTTTTTTCTTATTTTTAAAACCGAAATTCATAATTCATATTAGAGCGATACTGTAAAATAACACCTTATTTATGATAACACAAGCAGAAAACAAATCATCTACACAAACAAATCAAGACTTTTTACCTTTATTAGGAACCGATTATGTAGAATTATATGTTGGAAATGCTAAACAAGCTGCTCATTATTATAAAACCGCTTGGGGGTTTAAAACAGTAGCTTACTCAGGTTTAGAAACTGGGGTAAAAGATAAGGTTTCTTATGTTTTACAGCAAGGCAAAATTCGACTAGTACTAACATCTTCATTACAACCAGGTGGTGAAATAAACGAACATGTTAATAAACATGGAGATGGGGTAAAAGTAATAGCGTTATGGGTAGAGAATGCCACTAAAGCATGGGAAGAAACAACAAAACGCGGAGCTAAATCGTATTTTAAACCAATAAAAGAGCAAGATGAACATGGTTATGTTGTAAAATCAGCTATACACACGTATGGTGATACCATTCATGTTTTTGTTGAAAGAAGTGCTTATAATGGCCCTTTTTTACCTGGCTATAAGTCGTTAAACGCCTCTTTTAATCCAAAAGATGTAGGCTTGTTATATGTAGATCATATGGTCGGAAATGTTGGTTGGGGTGAAATGAATACTTGGGTTGATTTTTATGCTAATGTTATGGGATTTTCTCAACTGGTATCTTTTGATGACAAAGATATTTCTACTGAATATACCGCATTAATGAGTAAAGTAATGAGTAATGGTAATGGCCGTATTAAATTTCCAATAAATGAACCAGCCGAAGGAAAGAAAAAATCTCAGATTGAAGAATATATTGATTTTTATAAAGGCCCTGGTGTTCAACATATTGCTGTAGCAACCGATAATATTATTGAAACAGTAACCGAATTAAAAAATAGAGGGGTAGAATTTTTATATGTTCCAGATAATTATTACGATACCGTATTAGATAGAGTGGGGAAAATTGATGAAGACTTAAAACCTTTAAAAGAGTTAGGTATACTTATAGATAGAGATGACGAAGGCTATTTATTGCAACTATTTACTAAACCCGTTGTTGATAGACCTACCATGTTTTTTGAAATTATTCAACGAAAAGGCGCTAAATCTTTTGGAAAAGGAAATTTTAAAGCACTTTTTGAAGCAATCGAAAGAGAACAAGAGCTAAGAGGTACTTTATAATTCTTCGCTAATCATAAGTTCTTTCGTTTTCCTTAACTTTATCAACACATAGGTTTGTATAAATTATAGCAAAACTATGTTATTTCTAGATTTTAACCTGTTATTTTTACAAAAAACCCTTGAGTGATAAAAATAGGTTTAATAGGTTTAGGACATTTAGGAAAAATACATTTAAAATTATTAAAAGAAATTCCTGAATTTGATGTAATTGGTATTTATGATATCGATTATAATCTAGCAAAAAAATATGCATTAGAATTTAATACCAATGCATATAACAATGCCGATGATTTAATATCTGATTGTGATGTTATTGATATCGTTACTCCAACCACTACACATTTTGAATATGCTAGAAAATCAATTAAAAAGAGTAAACATGTCTTTATTGAAAAGCCTGTAACCAATACTTTAGATGAAGCTAAAAATTTATTGGATTTATGCGAAGAAGCTGACACCAAAATACAAGTAGGACATGTAGAGCGATTTAATCCTGCTTTTTTAGCTTCTAAATCACATATTAAAAACCCAATGTTTATTGAGGCACATAGGTTGGCTGTATTCAATCCTAGAGGAACGGATGTGTCTGTAGTTCTAGATTTGATGGTTCATGATATTGATATAATTCTTAACACTGTACATTCAAACATCAAAAAAATACATGCCAGTGGCGTATCTGTTGTTAGTAATACTCCCGACATTTGTAATGCTAGAATTGAATTTGACAATGGATGTGTGGCTAACTTAACTGCTAGTAGAATATCCATGAAAAATATGCGCAAAATGAGGTTTTTTCAACCTAATGCATATATTTCTGTAGATTTTTTAGAAAAAAAATCTGAAATTATAAGACTTAAAGAACTCCCTGCTTCCTATACTCCAGATCAATTTGACTTGGTAATTCCCATTAATAATGGAGCAAATTATAAAAAAATAGACATGGAATTACCTGAAATTCAGCAAATCAATTCAATAAAAATGGAATTAGAAACATTTGCTCAATCTATAATAAAAAATCATACGCCTGTAGTATCTATTGACCAAGCATATAAAGTACTGCAAACTGCCTACGAAATCATAGATAAAATAAAATAATAGATCGCAACCTATTATAATAGATATATATTGAACGATATTTAGTATTTGTTGCCAAAAAATACTATATTTGCAACCCGTTATAATTGTTAAAAAATGACAAAAGCAGAAATTGTATCTCAAATTTCAGATAAAACAGGAATAGAGAAAACTACTGTATTAGCTTCAGTAGAAGCTTTTATGAATGTAATAAAATCCTCCATGGAGAATGGAAATAATGTTTACTTAAGAGGGTTTGGAACATTTGTAGTTAAAACAAGAGCAGAAAAAATAGGCAGAAATATTACAAAAAACGTTTCAGTTAAAATACCTGCACATAATATACCAGCATTTAAACCTGCTAAGTCTTTTGTAAATAGAGTAAAATCTAAAGTTAAGGTAAATAAAAAATAATACATGCTTAAGCTTAATCACATTTTAATATTATGCACAATAATGCTTGGTGTGATTTTATATTTTTTACCAAACAAACCCTTAAAAGAAAAGTTAGTTAAGGTTTCCGGAAGTGACTTAAATAATGAGGTTAGTATAGAGAAGGCTGTGTCTTTAATAAACACCTCCAATCCTATGGAAGGAATTCAAATGTTAAAGTCAATTGTTGAAAAAGACCCAAAAAATACTGAAGCTTTATATAAATTAGCGTTTTTTTCCATGCAATCTGGACAAACCGATAAAGCCATTGAAAGATTTAATCAAATTCTTCAGGTTGATAGCTCTAAAACAGATGTATTATATTATTTAGCAGGAATTTATTTCGAACAAGAACAATGGGAAAAATCTTTGATTTACCTTGAAAAATTTAAAAATAAAAATACAGATCAAAAGGTTATTGAAGATTTGGAAAAAAACATACAAGAAGTTAAACAAAAAATGAACAGTTATGCCAAGCGGTAAAAAAAGAAAAAGACATAAAATGGCTACACATAAAAGAAAAAAACGTCTTAGAAAAAACAGACATAAGAAGAAAAAATAATTTTTTTCTAATTTTTCTTAAGGATCTATAAATCATATTTATAGATATGTAGTTTTATGTAGTTAAATATAAATTCATATTGAATGGCAAATTCGATAGTGATTGATCATCAGGATTATGGTGTTCGAATAGCCTTGTTGCAAAATGAAAAATTAATCGAGCTACACTCAAATGAACAATCAGGTAAGTTTACTGTTGGAGATGTTTTTTTGGGTACTGTTCGGAAGTTTTCAACTGGTTTAAATGCCTCATTTGTTGACCTTGGATCAGGCAAAGATGCTTTTTTGCACTACCATGATCTAGGCCCTCAAATTCTAAGTTTCAAAAAATATGTCAGATGAACAAAAAGTAGAAGTGCCAGAGAAG
>CAZEIM010000044.1:0-12851 GCA_964512145.1 uncultured Flavobacteriales bacterium | reverse complement strand
ATGGAACGATTACTTCATCCAACCTTTCCGATTTTAAAAACGAGAGTAACACCAATAAAGATGGTTTAATAACCGATTTATTAAAAGAAGGGGAAAAAATTCTAGTGCAAATATCTAAAGAGCCTATTTCTACTAAAGGTGCTAGATTAACTGGAGAAATCACCCTAGCTGGTAGGTATTTGGTTTTAATACCATTTTCGGACCGCGTTTCTGTTTCCTCTAGAATAACTGAACGAGAAGAAAGAAATGCGCTTATTAAAATGTTAAGAGCTATCAAACCTAAAAATTTTGGTTTAATAATCCGAACTGTAGCAGCTGAAAATATGACCCAACAAGATTTAGAAACGGATTTAAAAGAGTTATTGAAAAGCTGGGAGGTCATCTTTCAAAATATTAAAAAAGGTCAATCCGGTAAAAAAATGTTGGGTGAAAGAGATATGACTACTGCTTTTTTAAGAGATGCTCTAAACGATTCATTTAAAGAAGTACTTATAAATAACGAAGAAACATTAGCCGAAATTAAATCATATTTAAAAATGATTGCACCTGATAAAGAAAAAATTGTTAAATTATACCAAGGACAAATGCCAGTATTTGATGAATATGGGGTAGAAGAGCAAATCAAAACCTCATTTGGGAAGTTCGTTCCCATGCCTAGTGGAGCATATTTAATTATTGAACACACAGAAGCACTGCATGTTATTGATGTTAACAGTGGGGTAACTTCTCGTAAAGATTCAAGTCAAGAAAATAATGCTTTAAAAGTTAATTTAGAAGCCGCTCAAGAAATTGCTCGCCAACTTCGTTTGAGAGATATGGGTGGGATTATTGTGGTTGATTTTATTGACTTAAAAGAGGATGAAAACCGAAAACTTATTTTTGAGAAAATGAAAGAGTACTTATCTCTTGATAAAGCAAAACATAGTGTTATTCCATTAAGTAAGTTCGGATTAATGGAAATAACCCGGGAAAGAATAAAACCTGTCATGGATATTGATACTACGGAAGATTGTCCATCATGTGCCGGGGTTGGACGAATTGAGTCAAGTGTGGTAATGGTTGATAGA
This sequence comes from uncultured Flavobacteriales bacterium, assembly GCA_964512145.1. Lineage (GTDB taxonomy): Bacteria > Bacteroidota > Bacteroidia > Flavobacteriales_G > JALEGO01 > CAYOHR01. The sequence continues at coordinate 11,784 of CAZEIM010000044.1, read as the reverse complement.
ATTTTTGCGGATTTAAAAAAAGTAATAAATAAATATCCTAATAAAAAAATAACCTTGGTTACTCATCCATTTATGGAAGGTTACCTGAAATCAGGATTTATTTCAAAAAAAATTAAATGGCAGTGGGCATTAAAAAACATGTTTTCACTTAAATCATCTGCAGCAAATGAACTTTTAGAATATTATTTTTTAGACCCAAAAGGAACTTTTTTAGAAGTAGATAATTAACTATTGGCATTATTTTTGATTTAAAATGATTTCTAAAAAAACTGCCTTATGAATACTAGAATTTATTTATTATTTATTTTATTTGCAACACTAACATCCTGCGCAAGCAGAATTCCATTTACTCAAGCAGTTCGTGAAAATTATCAGTTAAATGAAAATGAACTTAAACAATTACAGTTTTATGTATCACATGATATTACGCTAAGTAGAGTAGAAAACGATGAAAAATCTAAAAGCACTACTGATGGAAAGTTGATTATCAAAAGCGGTCAAGAGTTTAACCAAATATTAATAAAAGCAGGTACACCTGGAATTGTAGAAAAAGTTATAGATGATAAAAGAATTGCAGTAAGTTTTGAAAGTCCAGATAAAATTATTGTATTTGGAGACCCATACGATAGAAAAGGTAATTACACTCTACTAGCGGCTGATTGGAAAAACAATAAGGGTGTATTAAAATATGGTGAAAATGAATATTTTGTTAATCAAGGTGCTGCTAATATATACTTAATGTTTAAAATGAGTCGTTTAAATCAAATTAAAAAAGAAGTAAGAATTGCAAAGGGTCGTAAATTATAATTCTGTTTTACTCTTTATTCTTATCACATAAGTATTTTAATTTATTCGTTAATTCTAAAAATTATACGACACTTTTTTATATTGTTATCATATCTTTACAGATATTTAATACATTTGTGGCAAATGAGTATAAATAAATTGTTTAAATTTTTTGCTCTTCTATTCATATTTACATCATGTAAAAACGGAGGGGTGTTTGATAACAGAATATCTGAAGGTATCATTGAATACGAGATTACTTATCCTGATATTGACGATAAAAATCCAATGAAAGGTATCTTGCCCTCTAAAATGATATATACTTTTAAAGACCCATTATTTATTTCGGAGTTAAATGTTACTACTGGTTTTAGAATTGCCTTTATATCTGATTCAGAATCTAAAAAATTGCAACAAATTTTTAAGTCATCTCCCGTAAAAAAATACACTTCTATTTTATCAGAGCAAGCCGTGGATTCACTCAATAAAAATGAGTACGGCATTATAACCATATCAGAAACCAATGAAGAAAAGAAAATTTTAGATTTTAACTGTAAAAAAGTAAAAATTTCTTTTGATAATACTACAAAAAATAAAGATTACGATTTATATTATACAGAAGATATTAAGTTTAATATACCAAACTGGAGTTTACCCTTTCATAATATTAAAGGAGTGCCGCTTGAATACGAATTAACTAGAATGGGATATAGAATGAAATTTACTGCAGTAAAATTTGTTCAAGGGCCAATCGATATGAACTCATTTAAATCTCCTGAAGATTATAAAATGGTTGATTATGAACTCATTGAGGAAGAGATTCGCTCTATAGTTGCTGATTTACATAGTTTAGGTTTATAATTTTATGTTACGATGTCCAAAGCCAAAAATAATGCCGACATCCCAAAATCAAACAATCCCAATAAAAGAAAGTATGTAGGGTTAGGTCTTTTATTTACCTCTATTTTTCTAATTATTTCAATTATCTCACATCTATTTACCTGGAAAACAGATCAAGATAAAGTCAGCCTAAACTTTTTTAACTATTTGTTTAATGATCAAATTATTGCACATAATATTTTTGGAAAATTTGGCGCGTATTTTTCTCACATATTCGTATATCAAACTACCGGTATAAGTTCAATTTTATTTCCTTTCGTATTATTATTAATTTCTATCAAAATATTACTAAATATTTGGGTTATTAAACCATCTTCTTTTTTAAAAAATAGTTTATTTTGGTTAATTTGGCTATCCTTAGCATTAGGCTATACCTTTACAAACGAATATTCTTGGTTAGGAGGCGTTTTTGGAAAATACAGTTCCCAAATGCTTGTAAATTGGCTAGGTAATGTTGGTTTTTTATCGATTATTTTTTTTACGCTAGGAACATACCTATCCTTTAAATATAATTTTAAATGGTCCTTTCTAGTAGATATACTACAATCAAACCAAAAAAATAAAGTCGAAACACAAAATATAAAAGAAGAAATAGTAGAAAAAAATGAATCTATTAGTAATATCCCTGCATTCGATGAAATTCAATTAAAAGAAAAGCCTAGTAAATACACAGAAGTTAACATATTAGAAAAATCTATTAAAAATGAAGACCCTCTTCAGGATTTTGTAGAACAGGAAGAAATAAACGTTGAAAAACACCAAGAAGAATCTATTATGCTAGATTTTCAACAAGAAAGTACTCCTTTAGAGTTAGAGGTAGAAATTGAAAATTCTGAAATCAATAGCAAAGAAGAGAGTATTTCCGCCTTAGATTCTCAAGAAGAAAAATCTTTTTCAGCTGATCCATATGATCCAACCCTAGACTTAGGATCGTTTAAGATGCCTCACTTAGAGTTATTAGATAATATTGGAGAAACTGAAATAAACATTAATAGAGATGAGCTGGAAGAAAACAAAAATAAAATCGTCAAAACACTAGCCAACTATAGTATTGAGATTGCTAAAATAAAAGCAACAGTAGGACCAACTGTTACATTGTATGAAATTGTTCCTGCTCCAGGAGTTAGAATTTCAAAAATAAAAAACTTAGAAGATGACATTGCACTAAGTTTATCTGCATTAGGCATTCGAATTATTGCTCCTATACCAGGAAGAGGAACTATTGGTATAGAAGTGCCAAACCAAACCCCTGAAATAGTAGGTATGAAATCTATTTTACAATCGGAAAAATTCGTGAATGCAAAAATGGATTTACCCATTGCTTTGGGCAAAACCATTTCAAACGAAACCTTTGTAACAGATTTAGCTAAAATGCCTCACTTGCTTATGGCAGGGGCTACCGGACAAGGAAAATCAGTAGGTTTAAATGCTGTATTGGTTTCTTTATTGTATAAAAAACATCCTTCGCAAATTAAATTTGTACTAGTTGACCCCAAAAAAGTTGAGCTCACTTTATTTAATAAACTGGAACGGCATTACTTGGCAAAACTACCCGGAACCGAGGAAGCTATAATTACTGACACAAAAAAAGTGATACACACCTTAAACTCTTTGTGTATAGAAATGGATTTAAGATACGAATTATTAAAAGATGCGCAAGTGAGAAATATTAAAGAATATAATACAAAATTTGTGGCTCGAAAATTAAATCCAGAACAAGGACATAAATTTTTGCCTTATATAGTACTAGTTATTGATGAATTTGCTGATTTAATAATGACCGCTGGAAAGGAAGTAGAAACACCTATTGCACGCTTAGCCCAGTTAGCTAGAGCAATTGGTATACACCTTATTATTGCTACACAAAGGCCATCAGTAAATATTATTACGGGTATTATTAAAGCTAATTTTCCTTCTCGAATAGCTTTTAGAGTAACATCAAAGGTCGATTCAAGAACCATACTTGATGCAGGTGGAGCTGACCAATTAATTGGCAAAGGAGATATGTTGCTATCATCAGGAAATGATATCATTAGAATTCAATGTGCATTTGTAGATACACCTGAAGTAGAAAGAATTACCGAATATATTGGAAATCAAAGAGGTTATCCGGATGCTTTTCTACTACCTGAATATATTGATGAATCTTCAGCAGATGAAAAAGAAGCATTTTCTATGGAAGAAAGAGATGCCTTATTTGATGAAGCGGCCAGAATAGTAGTAAATCATCAACAAGGCTCTGCCTCTTTATTGCAAAGAAAACTTAAGTTGGGTTATAATCGAGCAGGGCGATTGGTTGATCAATTAGAAGCAGCTGGTATTATTGGCCCATTTGAGGGGAGTAAAGCACGACAAGTGCTTTTACCGGATGAAAATAGTTTGGAACAATATTTGAATAATTTAAAGTAAATTAGTGTTATGAAAATTTTTAATGATAAAAAAATGACTAAAATATATTTTTTATGGACATGTATATTTTTTATGTGTAATGTTTATGCTTATACTCAACAATCGAATGAAACTTCAGAAGTAAAAGATGAAAAAGCAAAAGAACTTTTAGATAAATTAAGTGCAAATAATAAACCTAGTATTAAGCCTATTAAGGTATCCTTTTCTTTTAATTTAGAAAACAAGGATCAAAAAATTAATGAAACTCAAAAAGGTACGTTAATTTTAAAAGGCAATAAATTTAAGGTGGATATGGAAAAAATTACAGTTGTTTCAGACGCTAAAACTCGTTGGACATTTTTAAAAAGTGCTAAAGAAGTTCAGATAGATAACGCGACTTCCTCGGATGAAGAAGAGTTAATTGAACCATCTAAAATATTTACTATGCATGAAAAAGGGTTTAAATATAAATACGTAGGTACTGAGAAAATTAATTCAACGGATTACCATGTAGTAAAACTATTCCCTGAAAATGTTAATAAAAAAAGCTATCATACTATTTTACTTTACATCGATAAAATAAAAAACGATTTATATCAAGCAAAAATATTAGCTAAAGATGGGAATAAGTACACATATACTTTAAGCAACAAAACTACTGTTGAGGCAAACGATTCGGAATTTGTTTTTGATATTAAACAAGCAGACGAAGTAGTTGACTTACGATAAATGAAAATATATAATTATACCAAATCTGCGTTCCCAGGTATAGAAAAATATTATTTTACAACAGAAAAAAACACCTCATACGAGGTGTCATTCGCTAAAAAACAAGATACAATTTTTTCATATAATGTTGTTTTTGGTGTAATAAATGATGAGTTTAAAGAAAACGAATATGTTGAGACCAATAAAGGGGAAATGTATTCAGTTATGAATACCATTGTACAAATTATTCAACAATTTATAGCAAAAAAAGATTATGTTAAAACTTTAGAGTTTATTGGCATGGGTGGCAGTAATAATAAATCTGATATTAAAAACAACTTATATATTAGATATATTAAGAAGCTAGGGCTAAAGTATGAACCTAACCAAAATCAACAAAAAATAATCGTACATTTAAAATAATACCTAAAACAACCTTGTAAATGCGATTATACGTCAATTCTTGCGTATTTTGCATTTTTTTCAATGAATTCCCTGCGAGGGGGCACATCATCCCCCATAAGCATAGAAAAAATTCTATCTGCTTCAGCTGCATTATCAATAGTAACTTGCCTTAAAGTTCTTGTATCTGGATTCATGGTAGTAGACCATAATTGTTCCGCATTCATTTCTCCTAAACCTTTATATCTTTGTATATTTACTGAGCTGTCCTTTCCGCTACCTTTTAATTTTTCTACAGCAGCATCCCTTTCTTTATCATTCCAAGCATAAACCTCTTCTCTACCTTTTTTAACTAAATACAAAGGTGGGGTTGCTATATAAATATGACCTTTTTGAACTAAATCCTGCATATGACGGAAAAAGAATGTTAAAATTAATGTAGTTATATGGCTACCGTCAACATCGGCATCACACATAATAATTACTTTATGATATCTTAATTTTTCTAGATTTAAAGCTCGTTCATCTTCTTCTGTACCTACTGATATTCCTAGTGCTGTATAAATATTTTTTATCTCATCGTTTTCAAAAATTTTATATTGCATGGCTTTTTCTACATTTAAAATTTTACCCCTTAAGGGTAAAATGGCTTGAAAATGCCTATCTCTTCCTTGTTTTGCAGTTCCACCAGCAGAGTCCCCCTCTACTAAGTATATTTCACATTTTTCTGGGCTTCGCTCTGAGCAATCAGATAACTTACCAGGTAATCCTCCTCCCGTTAATACTCCTTTTCTTTGAACCATTTCACGCGCTTTTTTGGCTGCGTGTCTTGCTTGAGCCGCAATAATTACTTTGCTTACTATTTTTTTTGCATCGTTGGGGTGTTCTTCTAAATAATTTGTAAGCATTTCGGTAACCGCTTGACTAACGGCTGCTGTTACTTCCCTATTGCCTAGTTTTGTTTTTGTTTGACCTTCAAATTGAGGATGAGCAACTTTTACAGAAATAACAGCAGTTAAACCCTCTCTAAAATCATCCGGAGATATATCAAATTTTAGTTTAGAAAGTAACCCGCTTTCGTCAGAATACTTTTTAAGGGTAGTTGTAAGTCCTCTCCTAAATCCGGCCAAATGAGTCCCTCCTTCAGAGGTATTTATGTTATTAACATAAGAAAAAATATTTTCCGAATAAGAATCATTGTATATCATAGCTACCTCTACCGGAATCCCCTCTCTCTCTCCTTCAATGTGTATAATACTTTCAATAATTGGTTGACGTGTTGCATCAATTAAGCGAACGAATTCTGATAACCCTTCTTCAGAAAAAAATGTTTCAGACTTAAAATTTCCTTGATCATCTTTTTCACGCTCATCAGTTATTGTTATTGTAATCCCTTTATTTAAGAAAGATAACTCTCGCATACGAGCAGCAAGAGTATCGTAGTTGTAAATGGTAGTTTCAAAAATACTTGCATCAGGAGTAAATGTTACAATAGTTCCTCTCTCTTCTGTTACCCCTACTTCTTTAGCAGGATACAAAGGTTTTCCTATAGAATACTCTTGTTGCCAAACTTTCCCTTCTCTATGCACTTCAGCTTTTAAATGTGTAGATAAAGCGTTTACACAAGAAACCCCAACACCATGTAATCCTCCGGATACTTTGTATGTACCTTTGTCAAATTTACCTCCTGCTCCAATTTTTGTCATAACTACTTGTAGAGCAGAAACTCCTTCTTTTTTATGTATATCAACAGGAATACCTCTACCATTATCCTTTACGGTAACAGAGTTATCAGTATGTATCCAAACATCTATTTTATTACAGTACCCAGCTAATGCCTCATCAATAGAATTATCAACTACTTCATAAACTAAATGATGCAATCCTCTTGTTCCGATATCTCCAATATACATAGATGGGCGCATCCTAACATGCTCCATGCCTTCTAGTGCCTGAATACTATCTGCTGAATAATTACTAGCTGCTACTTTTAAATCTTCTGACATTGTAATTCAATTTATTTAGAAAAACAAAGATAAAATATATAGGGTAAAATATGATAAAATAATAGCATTCTTATCAACACTTTATATCATTATTTGAGAATGTATTTAGTGAATTATTTCAACCCTTTTTGAATGAAAAGAATTTTCATATTCAAATTGTATAAAATATACTCCAGAAGGTAATTTTGAAATATCTAGAGTTTTACTCATAGAGTTTTCAAATATCATATTATGCATTAATTGACCTGAGATATTATAAATCTTTGCTTTAAAATTATTTATTTCAGAAACTATGTTAATATAATCACTTGCTGGGTTAGGAAAAATATTGATTAAATTACTGAATTCATTAATTTCTTCAACCCCAACACATGATTCAACAACTATATTTATAGCATAAGTACTACTACAATTATAACTATTGGTATACGTGTATGTTATCGTATGAATTCCTGTATCTGCAGCCGCAGGGATAAATGTACTGCCAAACACTCCGTTTCCTGTATATACGCCTCCTATTGGTGTTCCATACAAAGAAATGTTTTCTGCGTCAAAACAAGTGGTGTCTTTTAAAACGGTAATTAATACAGAAGGGACAGGTCCAACTTCAATATTTAATGTATCAAAGGTATAACAACCCGAAATTGTATCAATTCCAAAAAGAATTATTTGAGTGTTTGATGTTGGAAAAACAGTTGTACTATCTTTTACCGATCCATTAGACCAATTATATTGATCAGCACCAGTAGCAACCAAAAGTAAAGAATCTCCGTTGCATATTTCACTATCTCCTAAAATATTCACTAATGGGTTTGGTGTAATATCTATAAATACTGAGTCTATAGTATTGCACCCTGAAATAATATCTTTTCCTATAACCCAAAAGTAAGAACTAGTAGAGGTAATTATAGTTGTATTTTCAGAAATATCTCCATTATACCAAACATATTCATCCGCACCAGAAACATTAATTACCGTAGGTTGATTTTCACAAACGCTGGTCAATCCAGAAAAAAACAACGGAGGCCCATTTAGATATGAAACCTGAATAGAATCCGAACTCAAGCATCCATTAATATCAGTGCCTGTTACATAAAATATTGACCCATCAAGCGAATTCGCCAAAATACTATTTCCGGTTTCACCATTTGACCAAATGTATGTATCCCCTCCACTGGCATTTAAAGCAAAATCAGTTACAGAGCATACTACGCTTGGTCCGGTAATTTGAATATTTGGCAATAAATTAACCGTTATTAAAACAGAATCTACAACACTACAATTAGTAGTAATATCTGTTCCTGTTACATAATACTGTGTGCTACTTGTAGGTGAAACTAATACTAAACTTGATGTGGAACCATTCGACCAAATATATTGATTAGTTCCTAAAGCTAATATTGTCGTTGACTCGCCATAACATATCTCTATGTCGTTACTTACAGTTATCTGAGGTAATTCTTTAACTACAATAAATATAGAATCCATATTTGAGCAATTGTTATCATCAGTAATCGTAACATAATAATACGTGTTTGTTGTTGGAGAAACATTAATACTTTGACTTTGTGCTCCTGTTGACCACAAAAAGTTGTTGGTACCTAAAGCAAGTAAATTTGTAAAATCATTTTTACAAATGGTGTCATTTCCTGAAATAAATACGGTAGGTATAGGATTAACTAGAACATCAATTGAAGCGTATCCTGAACAATTATTAGAGTCAGTTACCGAAACAGAATATGAGGTATCAGTAAAAGGTTGAATTAAAATACTTTGTGTTGTTTCTCCGGTTGACCAAATATAACTACCAATATTTGGTGTGCTTAATTGAGCAGTATCTCCAGAGCATAATAGTTGATTTCCAAAAATACTTACTTGAATTTCTCCCGCAACATGAATGTCAAAAAATATAGTATTGTCACATTGTGTGTTGGTATCTGTTAAATAAACATTGTATGTAGTTGTTATTGTTGGATTTAATGATATTGCACTATCCGTTTGACCCGTAGACCAAATATATTCATATGACCCTGAAATATAAATATTAGCAGTTTGACCAGAACAAATAGTGTCAACTCCATGAATTGTTGGGTTAGGAAGTTCATGAACAATAACAGTAAATGAATTGCAGGCTCCGGGAGATGTACAACCACCTTCTCCGCGAACATAATACGTAGATGTAACTGAAGGATTAACAAAAATTCCACTCCCTGAACCGATTAAATTTAAACCGCAGCTAGTATCATACCAATACCAATCAGTTGCGTCATTTAAATTACCAGATTCAATATATAAAAAAACTACTTCCCCATCACAAATAATACTATCTGTATAACCTATTTGGGGAATTTCAGCGTTAATACAAGCGCTTAAATATTTTGTAAAAATAAAAGATGCGAGAATAAGTATATTTATTTTCATAGAAAATGTGTTTAACAATTATATAAAATTATCTTATACGTTTTGAAATATAATTTTTAATATTTTATGATATCAGTAGTATAAAATAAAATATCCAGTTATTAAATTTTAGTTAATTATTTGACTAGACAGAACTTTACGCTTTTATTTACGTAAGACATTGTAATGTTATGCATAAATTAAACTTATATGACTAAAAAAATACTTTCTCTTATTGCCCTAATCTTATTTTTGTTTTTTGAATCTTATGGAGCTGTAAGATATGTAAGATGGAATGCTACTGGTTTAAATAATGGTAGCAGCTGGGCTAATGCTTATACAAATTTACAAAATGCCATAAATCTTTCTAACGCAGGAGATCAAATATGGGTTGCGGCAGGTACTTACAAACCTACCAATACAAATGATAGAACTATTTCATTTGCTATGAAAAATGGAGTAGAAATATATGGTGGATTTGTTGGTACAGAAACTTTGTTAAGCCAAAGGAACTGGAAGTTAAATCAAACTATTTTGTCGGGAGATATTGGAGTAGTCGGATTAAATACAGATAACTCTATAACATTAATTCGTAATTATAATAACGGATTAACGAATACCGCGGTGTTAGATGGATTTTATTTAAGGAATGCATATTATGATATAAGCTTAGAAATTAATCCTGTGCATGCAATGTCTGCAGCAATTTTTAATTATCAAGTAACCCCAACTTTTAAAAATTTATTTTTAGAGGATTTTTATTATAATTCTGGTGCAACTTCAGCGGCTGTATTTTGGATCAATAATGTTGAAAATGTTTCCTTAGGTGTATTATCACAAAATGTAATATTTAATCAATGTGAATTATTTGGAAATAAAAATAACGGAAGTTTTCATCTAATGAATCCAATGGCGATAAACTTTCAAGCAGAAATTACGTTTTGTAAGTTTACAAACTTTTTCGAAGAAGATCAAAATGTAAATAGAATAAAATTTATTCATTTAGGAAATACAGAAAATATTGTGAGGCCAGACTACACAGTACTGATTAAAGGATCATCTTTTTTTAATACAGGTGTTGTTACTGTTAACTGTTCACCTAGAATTACTTTAAATTTTGAAGAGAACACTATGTATACACTTGCAAAGGGGGGGATAACTTATTCAATTCTATCTAATTTAGTTATGGGTGCTAGCATGGGTTGTAATACTAATCATATTTACAACGTTAAAAATAGTACGGTATGGAATCAATGTGCATATGTAAGTATATCTGGAAATCAAAATTTTGAAGTAAATATTTCGCACACAAACGCACAAGTTTCAGGATATCCATTTCCTATTCCATCAAATATTAGTCAAGAACCTCATTTGATAATAAAAAATGGAAATACAGATTTTATGTCTTCTTCTCCAGGTATAAATATTGGAAATAATACTGGAGTTTTTCCCTTAGACCTAAAATCTTCTGCTAGAATATTTAATACAACTGTTGATATGGGGGCTTATGAGCTTCAATCTGCTACTACAACTCCTCTGCCCGCAGTAACATCCGTTATCGGAACAAGTTCTACGGGTCCAACAGCAACAGTTACGGCAGTTGGAGGTAGTGGAGGTACGTATAAATGGTATAATATATATGGGCAAGAGGTATTTTCGGGAAACCCTGCTGTTTTACCCGTTAGCCCTACTATGGATTTAGCATACTATGTGCGTATAGAGAATGGAAATAGAGCCTCTAATTTTTATTGTTTTGTAACTACATATTGTCCCCCACCCCCTGCTCCTACAAACATTTCTGCTAGTAGCAATTCAATTTGTATTGGAAGTTCTGTTACAATAACAGCTTCAGGTGGTTCTGGACCATATTATTGGTTTACTGGAAGCTGTGGTGGCACCATAATAGCATCCAATACTAGCTCCATAAATGTTTCCCCAACATCTACCACAACATATTATGTTGCCACTCAAAATAGCTGTGGATATTCAGTATGTTTATCAACAACTATAAATGTTTTATCAATTCCTAATGCCCCAACAGGATTAACTTCTTATACAATTTGTCAAGGACAATCAGCATCATTGAATGTGTCCTTACCTCCAGGTACTTCCGTGCAATGGTACACAAACCCATCCGGAACAGGGGCTCCATTATCTACCAGCAATCCGTTAGTGGTATCGCCAACAGTTACTA
>CAZEIM010000043.1:15255-23869 GCA_964512145.1 uncultured Flavobacteriales bacterium | reverse complement strand
GGCCTTTTTTTTAATTTATATATATAAGCTCATTTTTTTTCAATTGGAAATGCAACTTGAATCAAATACAGCAGTATTTATTCATGTTTTGGGATTTATTGTAGGTAACGTACTCTTTATAGTTATATCATTAAGTTATTTTTTTTCCACGAATAAAAGCATATTTGAATTACTTCACTTAACTGAAGGACAAAATGCACATAAAAAATCAAGAAGTTTGGCTCAGGGTATTATTATGCGTTTTAATACCTTAAACAGACATTTATTTAGAGATGGTGAATTTTATGTTGACACCTATTTAACCGGATTTTTTAAAGTTTCTTGGGCTAGAGAAAGTAAACATTACGATAGAAGTATTTTAAGTGTGGTGTATGCACAAAATCACATTAACGCATCTGTGTTTGAATTTTTGGTTATTGTTACCATTGTGGCACTGGGAATATTTAGAGATATAGATGAGTTTCAAATTCCTGCAGGCGCCAGTATTATTTTATTGTTTTCTATGATTTTAATGATTTTTAGTGCAATATATTCTTGGTTTAAACACTGGGCAAGTTTTATTATTATTTTACTTCTTATCATATTTAGTGCCTTTTCATCTAAAAATATTTTGTATCAAAATAAAGCAAACGGATTAAAATATTCAGGTGCACCTGCAAAATACAATCAAAAAAACATTTATTCATTACTTAAAGATACTACAACCGCTAAAAAAGACTATTTTCATCATTTAGGGATTTTACAAAAATGGAAAGAAAAAAACACCTACCAAAGCGGTAGAAAACCAAAAATAATATTTATTAATTGTAGCGGAGGCGGTTTAAGATCAGCCATGTGGAGTTTTTACTCGTTGGCCTATTTAGACAGTTTTATAGGAAACGACTTTTCAAATAAAATTCACCTTATTACGGGTGCTTCTGGGGGTATGTTTGGCGCAGCATATTATCGAGAACTCTATCATCAAAAACAAAAAAATCCTTCTTTACACATAGCTTCTCAAAAATATATCGACAATATTTCTAAAGATTTACTAAATCCTATCGGGTTTTCAATTGCTGTACATGATATACTTTTTAGTTTCGATAAATATTTTAATAAAAACAATATTATTAAAGACAGAGCTTATGCTTTTGAAAAACAATTTAATAAAAATACCGAAAACATATTAAATAAAACCTTGTACGATTATATGGCTCCAGAAGCAAATGCCGAAATTCCCATGATGTTTTTTTCACCTACTATCGTAAATGATGTTCGAAAATTACAAATTTCGGCTCAACCTATTGGTTTTATGATGCAAAAGACTAAATCTAAAGGAAAAATTGAAAATGAATATAGTGCCGACAATATTGAATTTACCAAATTGTTTAAAAAACACGATGCCTATAAATTAAATTTTGTTACCGCACTACGTATGAATGGAACATTCCCTTACATTTTACCAGACGTTGCGCTTCCTACGGAACCTATGATTGAAGTATTAGATGCAGGCTTGCGAGACAATTTCGGGTTAGAATCAACCTTAAATTACATACAACACTTCGAAGACTGGTTAGCAGAAAATACGAGCGGTGTTATAGTACTACAATTAAGAGATAAATTTAAAAATGAAATTGGTCCAGAAGGATTTTTACCAGATTTTAACTCAGAGGTATCTCCATTAAGCGCCATATTTCAAAATGTTACAGTACCACATAATTACATTCAGGATAATCAAGTGGGTTTATTAAATACAAAATTAAAAGTAAACGTTCAGGTTATTAAACTTCAATTGCATAATTTAGAATCGGATAAAATTTCATTAAGTTGGCATCTTACTCAAAAAGAAAAAGGTAAAATATTAAAATCTATGCATTTATCCGAAAATGAATCGGCTATATATAAAATAATTTCACTGCTTCAACAAGAATAAAATTTAGTTAATACTCGATACTTTTATTCTGATACAAAATCACTTAAATATTGGTATTTAGCGGTTAAGCGACCATTTTTAGTTATGGTTGCTCTTTCTATTATATTAGAAGTCGGTTTAACAAGTTCAGGAAGTATATGTTGAATAAATTCATTTCCAAAATCAACCGAAGCATCCTTAGGTAATTCACAGGGTAAATTATCGACAGACATAACAGCAATCGAATCTTCCTCAAGGTTTAATGTTTCATTTTGTATATAAGGATTGTAATAATAAAATGGATCTCCAATGGTACAAGGCCTTATAGTACATGCAATAGGCTCACCAATATCGCAGGTAATATCAGCCACTACCCGGCATCTGTTTTGTCTATTTTTAAAAAAATCGTTAGATAATAAAACCGGATTTCCTTTTTTCCAAACATGGCCGGTAAAAAGTATGTCGGCATGTTGTACATAGTTGCCCATAATTGAAATATAATCCATAGGATTACGATAATAATCTTCTTTATGAAACGTATTCGTTATTTTATGTCTCATATAATCTTGAAGAACCAACATGCTAAACACAGGAACATCGAACGTTTGAGATGTAAATTCATGTAAGCTGACTTCCTGTACATTTAAATATTCCAATATTTCACGAACTCCCGAACTAACTCTTCCATCACCGGTAATGAGCATTTTTTTAGGAATTAACATTTGTACCTTTTTCAACTCAGCCAACATTTCTATTTTATCAAAACATTCGAAAGCATATTTTAAGTTAAATACATTGTTTTTTTTACCATAGGTTAAAAATCCGTTGTACGCACCAACAATTCCGGCATATTTTCCAAAACCAATTAGTCTCTTAGCTTCATCATCTGTAATACACTCATAATCGGTTAGTGTAATGTTTTTTCGCAAAATTGTTTGCAATAATTTCTTATTATACGCTTGTTTTTTAATAGTATGTGAAAAAAAGAAATAATGTTTATTTTCCATTAACATATTTACCGGAACTTCCTTTATTCCAAGTAACACATCACACTTAGAAAGATCGTTTACCACATGAATTCCCTTTTCGGAATATTCTGCATCAGAAAAACAACGAATACTACTTTTTTGGACCCAACAGGTTATAAAAGGATATTTTTGCTCAATTTCAACACATTGTTGAGGACTTAACGCCACCCTTTTATCGGGAGGTACTTTACCTTCTAAAATTATTCCAATATTCATATTATTTAATCATTATTTCTTCAACATAATCTTCTTGTAAATATTCATTTATTGCTTTTATCATGTCTTCTTTTCTAAAATGTAATTCATGTTTAAAAACAGACGACTCAATAGAAACATACAGCTTTTTATCCGAATACCAAATATCCACGGTTTTAGAAGATATTTGAACGCCCACAATTTCTTTCCAAGCCGAGAAAATTTTATGGCGTATATACCCATCTCTCAATTTTTTAGATTGATGAAAAAAATCATGCAATACATCTTTTAAACTTTGTTCGTTTGATTTTCGAGCCATATATTATTTTCTTTAACGATAAAATGCGTGAAGGATTGATTGGTTTTAAAAAGATGCTTTTGTAATTTTTCTATACTCGTATCGGTAATAAAAATTTGGGTGTTTTGCATGGTTTTTAAATGTGTAAAAAGATTATTTAACCTCCCCTCATCTAATTTATCGGTTATATCATCCAACAATAAAAGTGGATGTTTTTGAGTATACGCTACAATATATTCATAAAACGCCAACTTTAATGAAATTATAAAAGTTTTTTGTTGACCTTGTGATGCGAATCTTTTTAATACTTGTTCATTCATATAAAAAACCACATCATCCTTATGCACCCCAATAGTTGTAAATTCTTTATATAAATCATCCTGAACTTTTTCAAAAAGCTGCTCTAAATAATGATCATACGATACATTGGTTTGATACTCTATATCAATATTCTCTTTACTTCCTGATACATGTGCATACAATGAATTCATGACGGGTTTAATGTATTCTATCAACCTTTTTCTTTGTTCAAAAATATATTTTCCAGACAAAACCAAGGGTTCATTCCATAATTCAATAGCTTCTGTGCCAAAATTCTTGTTTTTGGCCACTTGTTTAATGGCATTATTTCTTTGAATCAAAGCTCTATTATAGCGAATAATATGATGCAGATAATTTTTATCGGTTTGGCTTAATACAAAATCCACTAATTTTCTTCTAAACTCAGATCCCTCCCAAATAATATCCGAATCAACCGGAGAAATAATAATTAAGGGAATTAAACCAATATGTTCAGAAATTTTATCGTAAGCTATGGAATTTTTTTTAATAATTTTCTTTTCGTGTTTATGAAAATATATTAAAACATTGGCTTCATCAGAATCCATAAAATATTTACCATATACAGAAAAATAATCAGCCAAATAATTAATATTGAGCGTATCTGAATGATTTAAAAAACTTTTGGTAAAAGACAAGTAGTGAATAGCATCTAAAACATTTGTTTTTCCGGCTCCATTATCTCCGGTAATAATGTTTATCCGAGGATCAAAATGTATATTTACATCCTTATAATTTTTAAAATATTGAACTTGTAAATTTTGTAAAATCATTATTAGGAACTAAAGGCAAAAGTAATAGATTTGTTGATTAATATTGTACACTTAAAATAAGAACAGATAAAAAATAAACAATATTTTTGATGGATTGAAATTAACATGAAAATAATGAACCGATGAAAAAAAAACCTCTAATACTTGTTTGCAACGATGATGGAATATTTGCTCCGGGAATACAAGCCTTAATTGATGTGGTAAAACCACTGGGAGAGGTTATAGTTGTGGCACCCGACAAACCTCAATCCGGAAAAGGAATGGCCATAACCATAAATGCACCATTGCGTTACGAAAAATATAACATTTCCGATGTAGAAGCCTATGCCTGCGATGGAACTCCGGTAGATTGTATGAAATTAGCCATAAATAAAATTGTTCCCCGTAAACCCGATTTAATTGTTTCGGGTATAAACCATGGAGCCAACAGTTCCATAAACGTTATTTATTCCGGAACTATGTCGGCTGCTATGGAAGGTGCCTTAGAAAACATCCCTTCCGTTGGATTTTCTCTGTTAGATCATTCTATTGATGCAAATTTTGAGCCCTCTAAAAAATATGTGAAAAATATTTGCGAAAAAATATTACAATTCGGACTTCCTCCTCATTTATGTTTAAATGTTAACATACCGAATGTTTCGGAAAATATGATAAAAGGCGTGAAATTTTGTCGCCAAGCAAATGGAAATTGGGTAGAAGAATTTGATGAACGAACCGACCCCAGTAATAAAAAATATTTTTGGTTAACCGGTAAGTTTAAATTATACGATACTTCGGATGATACAGATATTGCGTATTTAAAAAATAATTATGTAACGGTTGTTCCGGTGCATTACGATTTAACTGCACACGCTGCATTTCCATTTTTTGAAACATGGAATCTATAAAATATAAATTAAATAAAGGCTGGGTAGGATTTGTAATTGGTTTAATTGGTCCAATTATTGGTTTTTGGATATATTACATCCTGTTTTTTAATCACATGTATTTTGTTCAGTTTTTTAATCTGTTTTGGGTATACAAACCCATTCAGGGCTCAATATTCTCTATTTCATTATTATTTAACGGGATTTTATTTTTTGCCGCATTACAACTAAATATAAGTAGATTAGCCAGGGGATTAGTTATTGGTACGTTATTATATTTCCCAATTACCATATACCTTAATTATGGGTAAAATATTTTGTTTAATAATTCGTTAAGTACATTATCTTATGAAATACCTTTTTTACGTAACATGTATTCTTAGTGGTTTACAAATATACGCACAGGAGTTAAATTGTGCCGTAAAAGTATCAACCGTTGAAGTTCAGTCGGACAAAACTATTTTTACTGAAATGGAAAAATCTATAACCGATTTTATGAATAGTACAAAATGGACTGAAGACCGATTTGAAGCCAGTGAAAGAATAGATTGTAGCATTTTTTTAAATATAACTCAACGATTAGGTAATAACGATTTTAAAGTAAATATTCAAATACAAGCCCGAAGACCTGTATTTAATACCTCGTACAATAGCACCACCATTCTACATTCCGATGAAGGCATAAATATATATTATAATCAATTCGACCCCATTGTATTTACTGAAAACACATATACCGGTGAACTAACCTCTATACTGGCATTTTACGCTTATATGATTTTAGGTACGGATTATGACTCTTTTTCACCATTAGGCGGAACACCTTTTTACGAAAAAGCTTTAAACGTAGTCAATTTAGCCATTACCGCCAATAAAAATGAAGGTTGGAAAACTGAACCCGGACGTCAACAATCCAGAGGTTGGTATGTAACCAATTTGTTGGATCAATTTTATAAACCTTTACGAGAATGTGTGTATGTGTATCATAGAGAAGGTTTTGATACTATGTACGAAAATTATAACCAGGGAATTTCAAAGGTTACCGAAGCCCTCAAAAAGTTAGAGGTTATTCATCAAACTAAACCAAATGTATACAGTATACAATTGTTTTTTTATGCCAAAGCCGATGAACTCACGAATTTATATAAAAATGCACCTCAGGAAGAAAAAGTTAAAGCCGTTGAATTACTAAAAAAATTAAACCCAGGTAATAACATGAAATATAATCGAATTTTAATGGGTAAATAATGTATTATGTTTTAGTTTGTTGGCTTATAAATAATTCATTTATTACTTTCTGTAGATGAATACCATAAAATTATCGGTTATTTTTTTATTCGTTTTTTTGTCTTCCTGTACTCGAATAAAAAATAAAATCGTTTCATATATACAGCCTTATTTTCCAAACGAATATCCATTGGAACATGTAAAAGATACTGCGCTAAGTAATGTACCTAAATTATTTTCGGATAGTAGCAAAAAAGTCTTATCTAACGATACATTGTACGATTATTTAGCCTCTTTTTTAGCCCATAAAAAAAATGAAGTTTTTACGGATAGTGCATACCAGTTAAATAAACAACCTTTTACACAATATGAAAAACAGTTTAACCAAAAATTTTACGAAATACAAGCATGGACTCAAAAAGAAATGCCAGAGAATGGTGACACGGGATGCGTATTTTATCCATTTTCAGGACCCGATTTTTTTCATGTATTTAGTTTTTTTCCCAAAGCAAATACTTATGTATTATCGGCCTTAGAGCCAATAGGATATCTTCCGGATATACATTCTCTAAACACGCAAGAGGTTATAGAATATCAAACCGTTTTACTTGAATCGCTTAAAGATGTATTTAAGCGAAGTTATTTTATTACCAAACACATGGACGAAAGCCTAAGAAAAAACAAAAGCATTGGCGTGCTTCCTGTGCTTTGTATTTCTTTAAAATTTGCCGGATTTAACATTATAAGTATTAAACCTATTGAAATTGAAAATGAAGGTACAGTAAGATTTAGCAATCCAAATATTATGACAAATCTAGTAAAAGGTATAGAAATACAATTTGAAGATACCATTAAAAAAAGTCCTAAAAAACTCTATTACTTTAGTTTAGATATGTCCAATGAAAAGCAGCAGAAAGACTCATCGTTTTTGAAATATGTAGATCGTTTACCTCCATTTTATTGCTATTTAAAATCGGCATCCTATTTATTGCATTATGCTCATTTTTCATGCATTCGAGAAAGAATAATGAATCATGCTACATTAATACTTCAAGATGACTCCGGTTTACCTTATCATGTATTCCTGGATAGTATTTGGGACATTAACTTGTATGGAAAGTATTACCCACCCATTAAAGATTTTAAGCACATTTATGAACCAAAACTAGAAGAAGCATACCGTAAAGATAATAATATAGAAGAGTTACCATTTGATATAGGATACCGATGGGGACAAAATAAGCAAAACTTATTACTGGCAAGAAGAAAAATTAAATAATTCGAAGGCTCTCCCCTACTTTTAATACCTTATTTTTTCGTATTCCATTTAATTTACATAACTGTTCAATACTGGTTCCGTACTGTTCGGCAATTTTATACAAGTAATCGCCTTTTTGTACGATATGAAATTCCGCATTACTCGGAAAACAAGTCAATCCTTGCTTATTTTTTTTAATAACGATTGTATCGGCCGTTAATTTTTGTTCTTCAAAAGAAATAAACATTTGCGGATTAATGGCTTCACCCAAAAAACGACATTCAAAATGCAAATGACTTCCGGAAGAATGCCCTGAGCTTCCTCCGTAACCAATAACTTCTCCCGATTTAACTATTTGGTCGGGCTTTACTTTAATTTTATGCAAATGAGCATAAATAGTTTCCAGTCCATTATTATGTCTAATTATTACTACTCGACCAAATCCACCGTAGTATCGGGCAACTCTAACTTTGCCATCGAAGGCGGCAAGTACCGGATCCATAACACGTAAATCAATATCAATTCCCTTATGCATTTTTCCTTCTCTCCAACCATATTTTGAAGTTACTAAACCCGAAAAAGGGATGGTGAAATTTTCGGATGGTTTACACAAAGAAATTTGTACCGATGAGTCGCCTAACAATCCATATTGTTGATAGGGATTAGCTGTTTTATTTTCCCAAATATCTCCGTAAATATCAAAAGCGGGATATTGTTCTTGCGCGCTATTTAATCGTTT
>CAZEIM010000043.1:0-15228 GCA_964512145.1 uncultured Flavobacteriales bacterium | reverse complement strand
ATTTTTGCATATAAAATATTAAGCAAAGGATACGGAATTTCATCCAATTCTAAGAGAGAATCAATCGTATAAATAATATTATCAACATTTGATAAAGATTCGTAAAACGAAAGTTGATTTACACCAGAGTATTCAGTTACCGGCTTGTTGCTTTCATAATAAACTACAGCCCTTAACGTGTCTTTAGTTGCCGAATTTTCTTTATCTGTTTCGCCAGTTTCGGAATATAAATACCCATGCATCCATGCACAAACAAATACGATATATATATTCAAATTTTTCATGAATTCATGCAATCTACTATAACATTTTTTTTAAAAAAAATTAATTTAAGGAATATATCATATAAATCAAAATCGATTTGTAAACAAATGCTATACAATTCTAAAAAATACATAGAAATTACAATTTATAGATAGCAACATTCTTATATTCACCAATACGTTTATTTATAACAAATTCTCTTAAGCCTTTTTCATCTAACCACTCATCATACAAAACCACTAAATATTGTACAGTTTTATCTTTAAATGCCTGTATATATTCTTTAGGAGAGTTATAATCGATATATCTGGTAGTATATCCTTTAACATCCATTAAAATTAAAGTTAAATTTGGAGAATTATCTAAAAAGCAAGCAACCGTATCGGTTCTTCGTATGCCTAATTCTCTAAGATATGGCGTAATATCCCATAAGCCTTTGTACATTTTTTTATCAAAATACTCTACCCAAGCAAAATGATCATCAATTTTTTGGGGAATAAAGGCATGAAATTTTTCAGGCACTATATAATAATTGTATTTTATTTTTTGATGTAAACTGCATCGAAAAATTAATACCAGTACAAGAAGTGTGATAAATCCATTCAAAGAATAAAGCCATATTTTTTGTACGTTTAGGGATAAACATAATTTAAATAATAGTATTAAATTTAAAATGATAAGAAAATTAAATTCTATCAAGTAATAATCGTGATGTTCAAACTGGTCGTACCACAAAGCAAAATACAAGAGAATATTTACAAGAAAAAAACATAGTATGTATAAAAATTCTTTTTTGAGTTTTTTGTGAAAAATCAAAAAAAATATGGGTAAAATAAACTGAATAAGAACAAAAATTCTATTGTTTAATTGATACACTATTACTTCCACAAAATTTAACCAAACGGCTTCAATACGTGTTGAATTCCAAATAGGTTTAATGTTGGTTAAAAAATAACGAGTATGATGAATTTCGTTGTAATGCAAAGCATAAGAATACCAAGCCCAGGTAAATAAAAGAGGAATGATTACAACAAAAATAAGTACCAAAAATCTTGAAAAATGAGGAACTTGAAACGAAAAGATTTTGTATTTAGATAAAGATAAAAACCAAGCTCCTAAAATAGGCATTAAGGCAACAAACATGGTAATTCTAAACATCATACCTAAAGAAAAGGCAATAGAGCTTACAAGCAACCAACGAAAATTATGTTTCTGAATATATTTGGCTAAATAATACCACCCTATAATCATAAAACTAAAAGCGGGTACATTTACCATAAAATTATTGCCGTAAAAAACAAGCACTGGAGAGGTAAAAATGAGCAAGGTACCTAGTAGAGAAAAAAAATAGTTTTTTAAAAAAAAGTAAAACAGTTTAAATAAGTAAAATAAACCCAAAAACATCAAAAGGGTATTTAAAATTCGAAACGACATAAACTGAAAACCTACCAATTTCCATATCAAGGCATTTACATAGTATAAAAGAACAAATTCGGATACTCCTTTTCCTTCAGGTTGCTCACCATAAAAATGCATGGCGGGTTCTAAAAAAGGTAAATCTTCGTAATAATAATTCATAGCCATGGATACCCCATCGGATTGCCTCCAATGATGATTACCATAAGGAGGAAAGCCAAAAGCTCTCAGGTAATCGTAATAATCAGCGATGAATGAAACAGAAAGCCAAAAAATGAAATACCAATATATTGGTTTCAATGTATTTAAAATAATTAAATCTCAAATTTTATTCCCTGTGCCAAAGGCAAAGTGGTTCCATAATTAATGGTGTTGGTTTGTCTGCGCATATATATTTTCCAGGCATCCGATCCTGATTCTCTTCCTCCACCGGTTTCTTTTTCTCCACCAAAAGCTCCTCCAATTTCTGCACCCGAAGTACCTATATTTACATTGGCAATTCCACAATCAGAACCTTGAGTAGATAAAAAGTATTCTGCATACCGTAAATTATTGGTTAATATGGCTGATGAAAGTCCCTGAACAACTCCATTTTGAATATTAACCGCTTCTTCTATTGATGAATATTTCATAACATACAATATGGGTGCAAACGTTTCTTTTTGTACAGCCTGAAAATGATTTTCAACCTCCACTACACATGGCTTAACATAACAACCCGATTGGTATTCTTCACCGGTTAAAACTCCCCCTTCTACAACCATTTTTCCTCCTTCCTCTACTACTTCTTTTAACGTATTTAAGTAATTATGTACGGCATCTTTATCAATTAAAGGTCCAACATGATTTGTAACATGTAAGGGGTTTCCTATTTTTAACTGAGCATACGCCTGTTTAATTCGTTCAATAAATGTATTATATATAGAATGATGAATGATAAGCCTGCGAGTTGTGGTACAACGCTGTCCGGCTGTTCCAACGGCACCAAATGTACAAGCAATTACTGCCATATTAATG
Source organism: uncultured Flavobacteriales bacterium (assembly GCA_964512145.1). Lineage (GTDB taxonomy): Bacteria > Bacteroidota > Bacteroidia > Flavobacteriales_G > JALEGO01 > CAYOHR01. Next base: position 12,531 of record CAZEIM010000043.1, on the reverse strand, counting down.
TCGGCATCTTCTGTAATAATTACGGCATTATTACCCCCTAATTCCAACAATGTTTTTCCTAAACGTTCAGCTACTTTTGCACCCACTATTTTTCCCATACGAGTACTACCAGTAGCAGAAATTAAGGGAATTCTATGATCATTTGTCATGTACTCCCCTACTTTATAATCGCCATTTATAACACAAGAAACACCTTCAGGTACTTGATTTTTTTCAAATACACGTTGAATAATTTTTTGACAAGCGATAGAACATAAAGGGGTTTTTTCAGAAGGTTTCCATACACAAACATCTCCACAAACCCATGCCAGCATAGTATTCCAAGCCCATACAGCTACCGGAAAATTAAAAGCAGAAATAATACCCACAATACCTAATGGATGATACTGTTCATACATTCGGTGGTTAGGACGTTCCGAATGCATGGTTAATCCATACAACTGTCTGGATAAGCCTACAGCAAAATCACAAATATCAATCATCTCTTGAACTTCCCCCATACCCTCTTGTAAAGATTTTCCCATTTCATAAGAAACCAAAGTCCCTAAATCGGTTTTGTATTTTCTTAATTCATCGCCTATTTGACGAACAACTTCACCTCTTTTAGGAGCTGGCCATAGTCTCCATTGCTTAAATGCCTCCAATGCAACTCCCATAACTTGCTCATACTCTGCTTGTGAGCAAACCCCTACCGATGAAATTAAGTTTCCATCTACCGGAGAATAGGATGTTAATACGCCTGCATTTCCCTGCAACCATTGACTTCCTGTACTAATTCCAACATTGAATTCAGCATCAATTTCTAAATTGCTCAACATTGTTTTTAGATTTAATATCTTCGCTTCTGAAACTTGCATAGTTTAAATTTTGGTAAAAATAAAAAATATATTGTTCCTAAAAAGCTTTTGGATAGAAGTGTTAGCAATTTTAATATGGCTAATAACTCCTTGGTTGCTATATCAATCAATTTGGAAAGCAGAATTTTTAAATTGGGATGATTCATTTTATATCTTGCAAAATCGTTTATTAAAACTTCCTTTAAAGGAGTTTTTCATTGAAGTTATTAATTCAAACACCTTTGTAATGGGAAATTATCATCCTTTAACCGTAATGAGTTATTGGGTTGATTTTCAATTTTTTAACACACACTCAACTGCTTATCATATTCATAATGTAGTACTTCATATGCTAAATGGAATTTGTATATATTTTATATTCTATAAATTACTCAACAAAAAAAGTACAAGTTTTATATTATCCTTACTATTTTTAATACATCCCATGCATACGGAAAACGTACTATGGATCTCGGACAGAAAAGATTTGTTAGCTACCTTATTTGCTTTTTTGCATATTATAACATGGCTTAATGGTATCCATAAAAATAAAAAGGCCTGGCTGTTCATTTCATTTTTGTTTGCCTGGATGAGTATATTAAGTAAAGCGAGTTTTGTAGTATTGCCCTTAATAACTTTAATTTTTACTTTATATAAAAATCATATAAAATTAAAAATCAATATATTAAATATGTTGATTTTAGGATTATTAGTATTATCGATGTATTACGGAATACTAGCTATAAAAGCCCAAAAAACAAATAGCATACAATTAATAGAGCTAAACCATCCTTTTGGATTACAAATTCGTTATGTAGCCTATGGATTAACTCAATATATGGTAAAGTTTATATACCCACATACGCTCTCCAATATTCATCCATACCCCGAACATATAAGTGAATTGTACTATGGGATTTATCCTGTTTTATGTATTGGCTTGATTATACTTTACCGAAGGTCAACTTTAGCGTTTCTTGGACTTTGTATTTTTTTGATAAGTCTATTACCCGTTTTGCAACTATATCCGGTAGGCATGCCTGTATATGCCGATCGGTACGCCTACTTTCCTTATATTGGATTGTACATTATAGTAGGGATTATATTAAAAAATACGCACATCCCAAAATATAGTACATATGCTCTGTTGGTTATATTATGTGCATTTTTTACTGTTAAAACCTTTACGTACAGTAAAAGCTGGGAAAACAGTATTCAAATGTGGACAAACACCTTACAACATTACCCTGATTTTTGGGTTGCTTATTTAAACCGAGGAGATGCCTATGAAACAACAAAACAATACAATTTGGCCATTCAAGATTACAAAACCAGTACACATATACACCCTATGTATTTAGGGTACATTAAAAAAGCAGAAGCCGAAAAAAAAATGGGAAATAGTAAGGAAGCTATACAAACACTAAATACCTGTTTAGATATTTTTCCTAATACACCACAAGCATACAACAATAGAGCATTGTTGCATAAAAAATCCGGAGATTTACAACAAGCCCGTCTCGATTTAAAAAAATGTCTTGAATTAGACTCATTATTTACCGAAGCCTATGTGAACCTAGCTCACGTTTATATTGAGCTCCACAACGTAAACCAGGCCAGAGAAGTATTATATGTAGGGTTAAAAAAAGAACCCAATTATGTACCTGCTTTGGTAAGTTTAGGAAAAATATATTTATTAGAAAAAAAATATACCAAAGCCCGATTGGCTTTTGAAAAAGCGTTAAGAGAAGAACCTCATAACTCAGAAGCTTTGTATTATTTGGATATGATGAATAAAAAAATGAACCTATAAATTTAAACCATTTATCCTTAATGTTACCCCTCACACAACAAACAATAGGATGATGTTTCTTTATGCGACAAGGGTATATTAGGGTTAAGCATGTTGGAGATATGTTGTTGTAAAAATTCTTCAAACGTTAAAATCCATTCGGGCAAATATTCTGAGCTTTTTGAAATTTGTAGAGAAACCAACCCTTCGCTTAATTTTTTTAAATAAAAAATTCCGGCTTGTTTTTGAACAAAAGGCTTTTCATCTTCCAATAAAAATAAATAAAACAACAGCTGAATGGCTTTGGATTTTTTATGTACATTTTCACTCCACAAATCTTCCATATGTTTTAATTTTGTATCGGAAGCGTTGTAATAACCCGTTTTATAATCTATTAGTCTGTACAAGTCCCCTACTCTATCTATTCTATCAATAACTCCATAAAACTTAACGGGTATATTTTGTATCAATAATGTTTTTTCAGTTTTAAATTCTAAAGAATCAACCACGTAATCGTGAGTAAGCTCTGAAATAAACTGCTTTTCTACATATAAAAAACGGCTTACCACTTCTTGTATTAATGCAACATGTAAATATGCCTTACCGTGCTCTGATGTAATATTTTGCTGATGCTGTTCGCATGAAAGCACTATTTGTTGTTCCAGTTTTTGCAACATTGTATCAAAATCCGATATTTTAAGTACTTGGCCAATATACGGTGTATATAGTTTTTCTAATACATGATGTATAATACTTCCCAGGGTATTATCCTCCATATCTTCTTCCACCTCTTTTTCTTCGCGAATACCTAAAACATACTTATTGTAAAAATCGAGTGGACATGCTAAAAATGTATTAAATGCAGTAAATGAAATACCCTTTTGTAAATACGATTTTATATGAGAAAGTATTTGATCGTTTTTTTCCAATATTAACGGCTTTCCAATTCCGGCCGAAAAATCAACTTCCGGCTCTGTAATTTCTTGGATATTTGCCTTAGCATTATACTTATTTAGCTCATACTTCAGCTGTACTAAATACCGGCTTGGTTCGGATTTTCCTTGTTCATCGGATGCGTTAATATTATAATAAATGTGAGTATGTTCGGGATATTGAAGCAATCGATAAAAATGATAGCTAAAAATGGCGTCTTTTTCTAAATAGGTATGTAATTTAAAATATCTTTTAATTTCAAAAGGAATAAAAGAATTTTCGAATGAATCTTTGGGTAAAATTCCCTCGTTTGCCGATACCAAATAGATATTTTTAAAATCCAACAATCTTGTTTCCAACATACCCATAACTTGCAATCCTCCCAATGGTTCTCCTATAAATGGCAAGGTTTTATTTCTAGCCATTTGCTCAAATAAACGCGTTATTATTTTCCAATCATTAGAAAAAGAATATTTTTGAGCATACCACAAAATTTGCTGAATTATTTTTTCAAATTGAAACAAAGTTTCTAAATCAATCGATTTAATAATACCCTCAGGAGTAGCATCTATGTTAGATTTAATGTGTTCAATATCTTGCATTAACAAAGGTAATTCCGTCAAAGGGTTGGATAAATTTTTAGAAAAGCTGTTTTTTAAAATCCCATCTGAAAAACTATATTCTTGAAAAAACATGGGATATAAACGCACCATATTTTCTGCTGTTATTCGGTGAAGAATAGTTTTAATAATGCTTTTATCAGAATCTTGCACATACGATTGTATGCTCTTTAAAAAACTAATCACTTGTTTATAATACCAATACCTTTCTTTATGTTTAAACCATTGCATTTCAAAATAGGAAACAAATACCTGATATAAATAGGTGTTTTTTAAGGGGTACCCAAGCGTAATATTTATATTAGAAATAGATTTGGGCAAAGAATTAAGCAGGGGCAGCAACATGTTTTCATCGGCTAATACGATCGCTGTATTCTTTAGATCAATATCTTTTAAAAGAATTTCACTTCCAATGGATTTTACCTGAGAAATTACACCTGAACTGGGATGTAAAAAAATATCCTTGTTATTTAAAAACTGTTTTTGATTGTAAACAAAGGCATTGTTTTTCCAAATATCTTTTTGCAACAGTTTACGTAAAAAAAGGCCTGCTTCATGTTCATGATTATTCAAATAATACTCATCAGCATCTAAAAAAACCTTTGAAATATCTTGTTTACAGAACTGCTCAATAATTTGTGTTTCAGAATCGGTAAGTGCATTAAAACCAACAAAATATATCTTATTCCATTTTTTTGCTTTCAAAAAAACTAAATCATCGTTGTGTTGTATTTTATCAGCTAGTACTTTAAAAATATGTCCTCGATATCCATAGCTTTCCTGAGTCATTTTTAGCTTTAAAGCTTGGTATAATTGAGGTATGGTTTCCCAAAAATGTAAATATCGTTTCTGAAAATCGGTTAATTCATTTCCAGAAGGATCCCACTGCTGTATGGTAAAATAATGTATGATATATTTAAAAAAATCTTTTTCGTCTAAAGCATGTGCATCTATATCGTTAAAATCTTTTAACAGGGTTAATGCCCAACGATTAAAAGCATCAAATTCTTCAGCATTTTCTCCATACACTTGTATGTAAGCATCATAAAAATTAAACAATAAGTCGGTGGGATCGGCTAAATTTATTTCGGTTAACGTAGAAGCAAATTCTTCAATGGTTAAAAATTCAGGAAGTAATATTTCTTTTGAGTATACTTGTTGCAAGTGATTTTTTAAAAAAAGAATAGACCGTTTGCTAGGAACAACAAAACACAACGAATGTAGATTTTGAGGATGCAGCGCGAAAATTTCTTCACTAACTTTTCTTAAAAAAGGGCTTTTCATGAATTTTTTGTATTTCAATAAACGACTAAGTAATTATAAGGCTAAATAAACTACTTATTCAATTTATTTTTGGTAAAAATAAAACGACAAAACTCAAAAAAAGTAGTTTTAGATGAAAAAACTTCAGAAATGGTATGTAAATAATGTTTAAAGGTAAATTTTTCAGAAATCTTAGGTTCCTGTTCAGAAATATGCGATATTGATTTAACCCCAGCTAACATATCTGCTTTACGAAATAATTTTTTGGCTTCACTCATTCTGCCCAACTGTTCCTCAAGCAATCCTAAGTTATTGTGCGCAATAGCATCATCTGGATCTAAACAAATGGCCATTTTATAATCATCAATAGCACCCAAAACATTTCCCATACTAGCTTTTACGTATGCCCTACTACTATACCTAAACGGATGATGAGGCTCAAGTTCTATTGTCATAGTTAAATCTTCTAAGGCATTAGAATATTTTTTTAAATGCACAAAGCATAAAGCTCGCTGATAATACAGTTCAACATTATGGGGTTCTTGAGTTATTAATGTTGTATAAATATCAATACTATGTTCAAAATTTCCTGACTTATAATATTGCTGAGCTAGTTCAAACACAAAATATTTATTTATTTTTGGCTCAAATTTAAACAAGATTATGCAACAAAAGTTTATGATCGTTGGAATACTACTTGGATTTTTTATTTCTTGTGGTGGTCCTAATATTTCTGAAAACGATAAATTTATTCAAGAAGTGAATGACTATTTATCGAATTATAATAAAAAATATCGTGAATTACTTATTGAATCAGCCGAAGCCGCTTGGAAATTAAATACTTTTATTAAAGAAGGAGATACTATTACTTCTACAATTGCCGAAGAAAAAGAAGCACAAATGGTTCGTTTTACTGGAAGTATTGAAAATATTGAAATGGCCAAAAAATATTTAGAAAAGAAAGATTTGCTAAACACAGTGCAAATAAAACAATTACAAACTATTTTATATATTGCCGGAAACAGTCCGGAAACAGCTAAAGAAATTGTTCAAAAACTAATAAAAGCAAACAACGAACAAACTAAAAAACTTTTTGGATTTAATTATGTGTATCAAAACGACACGTTAAGTACCAATGAAATTGACAGTATCTTAAACGCTTCTACCAATATGAGTGAACGATTAAGTGTATGGAATATAAGCAAAGAGGTAGGTAAAAATTTAAAACCGGGATTAGCTGAACTTCAATCCCTCAGAAATACTTCCGTACAGGCATTAAATTATAAAAATTATTTCGACTATCAAACGGCTGAATATGGTTTATCGGATCAAGAAATGCTGGAAATTTGTCAAAACATGGTTCGTGAAATATGGCCTCTATACAGAGAAATACATACATGGACAAGATATGAATTGGCAAAAAAATACAAAAAACCGGTACCTGATTTAATTCCGGCTCACTGGATACCAAATCGTTGGGCGCAAGACTGGACAAGTTTGGTTGAAGTGAAGGGTTTAAATTTAGATGAAACATTACAAAGTAAAGGAGCTGAATGGATTGTACAACAAGGTGAAGCATTTTATGTTAGTTTAGGCTTCGATTCACTTCCAAAGAGTTTTTATGAAAAATCAAGTTTATATCCATTGCCTAAAGCTGCTGATTATAAAAAAAACAACCACGCTTCGGCTTGGCATATGGATAATGATCAAGATGTACGATCTTTAATGAGTATTGAGCCAAATACGGAGTGGTGGGAAACTACGCTACATGAGTTAGGCCATATATATTATTACTTAACATACGCAAACGCGGATGTTCCGGTTATTTTGAGAAGCGGGGCGAACAGAGCATTTCATGAAGCTATGGGTACCCTTATTGGTTTAGCCTCTTTACAAAAACCATTTTTAGAAGAGCTTAAACTCATTGAGCCTAACCTTACCACCAACGACACCATGATGCTTTTAAAAGAGGCCTTAAATTATGTGGTATTAATTCCTTGGTCAGCAGGCGTAATGACTGAATTTGAGTATGAGTTATACGCCAACAACTTGCCAGAAAATCAATACAACCAAGCTTGGTGGAGATTGGTAGAAAAATATCAAGGGATTGCTCCGGCTGATAAGCGAGGCGAAGAATATTGCGATGCGGCCACTAAAACACATATAAATAATGACCCGGCTCAATATTACGATTACGCACTTTCAACTATCTTGTTGTCCCAATTTCACGAACAAAAAACAAAAAATATTTTAAAACAGAATCCACATGCTACCAACTACTGGGGAAATAAAGAAGTGGGGGATTTTTTAAAAAAACTAATGTATCCCGGAGCCAGTAAAGACTGGAGAGAGTTATTAAAAGAAAACCTAGGAGAAGAAATTAGCGCCAAGCCAATGTTAGAATATTTCAGCCCTCTTTTGCAATATTTACAAAGAGTAAATAAGGGCAGAACGTATACATTACCAGAAACTATCTAGACGATTTATTATAATAAAACATGCTGGCTATAAATATTCCGGCCGTTTCTGTGCGTAATATATGCTTTCCTAAGGAAATACTTTGAAAACCGCTTTTTTGAGCAAGATCTATTTCTTCTGGAGAAAAATCCCCTTCCGGTCCAATTAAGAGGATAGAATCTGTTGCCGTAATTTTTATACTATCAAAAGTATTGGCTGAACAATAGGCGATATACTTTTGATTTTCTTGAACAGAAATAGCTTTTATAAAATCTTTGAATGGTTTATGTGTATGAAGAATGGGTAAATGGTAATTTTTACTTTGTTTACAAGCGGCAATTAAAATTTTATCTAATCGGTCATAATTTTTTACATCTTTCCTCTCGGAGTTTTTACAAATCACAAAACTTATTTCGTCAACCCCCATTTCCGAAGCTTTTTCTAAAAACCACTCTATTTTATCCATGTTTTTAGTGGGAGCAATCGCAATATGAATGAAAGGTTTGTTTTTTGGAAAAAATGTTTCATTTTTCACACTGCATAATACTTCTGTCGTTGTTATGCTTAATATTTCAGCTTCATACAATGTGCCATTTCCATCCGTTACAAAAATAACATCTCCCAGCTTTTTGCGTAAAACTTTGTGTATGTGACGTATTTCCTGATCATCCAGTAAAACGGGTTGTTCTTTAAAGTTTTTAGCAAAAACTTGTTGCATGCTTATGGTTCAATAATGTCCAACTCTTTCATAATATGCTCACACTTCGCGTACTTATCAATAATAAATAAAATATAATTGGTGCTGGCAAAAATATTTCTACACACATCCGATGAGTAATAGTAATCACTCATAGTGCTTTCCCAACTTCTGTCAAAATTTATTCCAATAAGCTCCCCCCTACTGTTTAAAACAGGACTGCCTGAATTTCCACCTGTGGTATGATTAGATGCTATATAACACAATACCAACGTGTCGTTTTTTGCATATTTACCAAAATGTTCTTTTGTAAACACATGTAAAAAATCATCCGGGATTTTATACTCTTGAATAGACGGGTTTGACCGGTACTTTTCCGTCATGCTGTGAGAGGTGGTAAAATAAGGATATTTTTCGCCCGAATAACTCATATAGGGCTTAACATTTCCATACGTTATTCGTAAACTTCCGTTCGCTTCAGGGTATAAAACTTTTTCGTTTTTATCGTGGTGCTTTTTATAAAAATCTAAGTATCTACGTTCGTATGCCTGAATTAATTGTTCCATTTCATCCATCATATTCATATAATTTCTTCTGTCATCATTCATACATACGTTATAGTAATTCCAAATAGGATCCTTTTCAAGAAGCTTTTTCCATTTTTTAAACGATTTACTGGAAAGAAATTGACTGTTTAAAAATATACTGTGGCTGTACAATGCGTCAATAAATAATTGTAGGCTACCATATTTAGTATTAATATATTGAATTTGTTGATTTTTTAAATCACTATCACACTCAGAAAAGTATTGCGTCGTGTAGGGAAAGAGTGTAAGTATTGCGTTAAAAAAGTATGTAAAATATCCTTTTCTATAGATATTATTTTATTGGACATCAATAAAGTATAAACATCTGAGAACATTTTTGCAAACGATGAATCGTTTAAATTACCGATTGTTTTATACTTATCAAATTGTCTGAAAATTTTATACAATGAAAGCATTTGCAAGCCTTCGGTATAAAAAACATTCTCTAAAATGTTTTGATTGTACTGAGCATATGTTTTATCCATGTTTGTTATTAAAACATCAAATTCCGATGAAAAAGTTTGTAACATATCATTTTCTATTGATTTCTTTTTACTTAACACATCAAAATACTTTAACCCAATGAGCTGTCCTTCCATTTTTTTATAATAATTGCTAATTTTATTGCTATGTGCTGTATATAACAACATATATTGCTCATTATTTTCCATGTATTTTTTTAATACATTTAGATGTTTCTCCCTAATTTTTATTTGCATAGGAATTGAATATTTCACATCACTTTCTAAACCAAACGAACTTAAATAAGGAATAGTACTGCCCGGAAATCCATACACCATAGAAAAGTCATTTTCTTGTACCCCGGATATATTAATTTTTAAAAATGTATTACTTACATAAGGTTTATTGTTTTTTGAATACGTAGCGGGTTTATTGTCTTCTCCGGCATATATTCTAAAAACAGCAAAATCTGCATTATGCCTAGGCCATAACCAATTATCATAATCACCACCAAAATTTCCAATATTTACAGGAGGTACTCCTACTAAACGAACATCTTTAAATACTTGTAATTCAAGTAAATAAAACTGTGAAGCATTAAACGTTGTTTTTACCACAAACTGATTGCTCGATTTAGCTTGAACGCTATCCAATATAAATTTTAAATGATTAGCAATAAGAGAATCCTTCTTCAATTCATTGCTTATAATATTTTCGGTTTTATTATACACGCGATTTGTAATATTAATATATTGAACAATTTTAGATACCTTAAGTCCGGGCATGGGTATTTCTTGCTCTAAAGAGTTTGCCCAAAAACCATTTTTCAAGTAGTTATTAATTGTATCGCTGGCTGAGGCCACAAAATAATAGCCACAATGATGATTGGTTAACAATAAACCCTGTGAAGAGATAATTTCACCGGTACAACCTCCTCCAAATAATACTACGGCATCTTTTATACTTTCTTGCTCAATTGAGTACAATTGGGCAAATGGAATTTCTAATCCAAAACGCTTCATAGCATTCGTATCCATTTCAAAAGGAATCCACATTCCTTCTTCACCAAAAAAATATACAGGAGAAAATATGATCGATAAAACGATTAAATACTTAAGGAAATTTTTAGAAAAAAAAGCAAACAACATAAAACAATAATTTATCAAATAATGTAAAGCAAATATAGATGTATGAGTGTATAATTTCTATACAAAGGCTATTTTATAAAATATTTAACTTAATGTTAATTTAATACATGCCCCCTAATTATTTACTAAATTTGCGCAAATGAATACTTTTAAAAAGAAAGTTTTAGCGAATTTATGTGTCTCTTTACTTTATTTTAGTCCTTCACTATTTTCTCAAATTTTATTATCTGATACTGGAAAAACCTACAATAACACAGATGCGGTTACGTTTGATTCGTATGGACCGGTAAATATTAATTCCTGCTCATCCATAAAATTTAGCATAAACTATTCCAGTAGTTTGCCTTGGCCGGGATCCGGAAATATGGAATCGAATAATGAATGTGGGGCATGTACCGGTGATCCTTTAAATCTATCTACAGATTGCAATGGTTGTTGGGACTTTTTTTACGTAGAATTTTTAATTGACGGAAACGTTGTAAGTTCAGAATTAGTAGGATCAGGAAATAATGTGCAAAATGCTACTTTTGATTTCACCTATTGTGCCAATGGAAGCAATAATGCTTCCATAAACGTATATACACTAACCTGGGCAGCTGATGAGTTTATTACATTTTCTGATATAACAATATCCTGTCAAACAGAAAATATAACGACAAATATTACCGATGAAACTTGTTCTCAAGGCAACGGAAAAATATGTGTAAGTCCTTTAGGAGGACAATATCCTTATCAATATAATTGGAGTAACGGAGAAACGGATTCATGCATAAGTAATGTATCTTCCGGAAATTATCAAGTAACAATAACCGATGTTCATGGATGTAATTCCACCGATTCGTATTCAATAAACAATCAATATATACCTATTGAACTAAACGAGACCATTGTAGCGCAAGACTGTGGTGACAGTACCGGACAAATTTGTTTAAATCCTACCGGAGGACAAGCACCTTATCAATATAATTGGAGTAACAATGTTACATCAGTTTGTAACACAAATATTCCAGCCGGAATTTATTCTGTTACGGTAACTGATGCCAATGGATGCCAAGACACCACACAAGTAAATATGAATGTGTTACCGGTGCCTCAAATAACATTTAACAAAACAATACAAGTAACCTGCGATTCTGCTTTGATTCTATTTACCAATAACTCTTCCAACGCAAGTAGTTTTGAGTGGACAATTAACGACACAATAACGTTTATAAGTAAAAATTTAGAATATTTATTTCCTTTTGAATCAAGTTATATCTTAGTATTAGAAGCTACAAATGACCTTGGATGTAAAAACAAAATAACAATATCTGACTCCATTGCTGATTTTTTTCAATATTATGAACTCATAATACCCAATGTTTTTACGCCCAATAACGACAATATGAATGAAAAATTCACCATCGATCAACACGAATTATTAAAAAATTGTACAGAACTAAAAGTATATAATCGATGGGGAAAATTAGTTTTTGAATCAAACAACTTGAACACTGCCTGGGATGGAAAAAATAAGAATGGTCAAGAAATGGAGGATGGCATATACTATTACCATGTTCTATTTAAAAATAAAGACTTTTCGGGCACTGTACATTTAATACGATGATATTATTGCTAATAAAATTAATACTAGGAATTTATAAACAATTAAAAGTATATAATTTAATATTTAATTAATATGTACCCTTTAATTATTCATTAATTTTGTACAGAATACTATGAAAAAGAAAGTTTTA
>CAZEIM010000042.1:4550-23964 GCA_964512145.1 uncultured Flavobacteriales bacterium | reverse complement strand
TTTCATTTAAATTTTATTGAAAAAAAAATCTCCATTTATCATAATTTTTTTTATGCTAAGATAAGACTATATGTTATTCTTGTATATTGAACTATAAAAAAGTTATTAACGAGAATAGTTTAATAAACCTAATAGAAGTCGATTTTGTTTTATTGTTTTGATATTTATTAAATATTAGAAAACGTGTTTGTTCTTAATGATACAACTATTGAATGAATAGTTTAAAAAATTTGTTTTAGGGTTTTATAAAAATATTCAATTTTTTGTTAGAGTTTCAGCATTAGTTTAGTTCTTTAATGATAATGAATCCTTTCATTTATTACGATTAAAGTGCCCTTCATTTTTTAACATTAAAAGCGTCCACGTACCTCCTGCGAAGTCAAAAACTGAAAAAATTATAATATTCGGAGAGGTCATATCAAGAATAGCAAAGGCAGTAAAGAAAAAAATGATTGTAAGGCGAATAAAAGCCGTTGCTTTCATTATAACTACAATTTCATACTTAGCTCCAAGAATATAGTAAACAGAAAGAGCCATTAGTAAAATCCCCGAAAGCCTTATCCATACTTCGTTAGTTGATTGTATACCAAAAGGAGTGATTAACACATTGGGAATTAGTAAAAGCATTAGTCCAATAAGGCCTAAATAAATACCAAAAATTAAAACGCTTCTGCTGTTTTACTCATAATTAGTTCTAATGATCAAATAAAACTATAAATATTCATTTTACTCTAAACTATCTTTTACAAAATAGTAATTTTATTGTTTTGATTTTGTTAATTTCTTGATCAAAATCAGAGCGGTATTTTTTATCATAAATAATTTTGAAAATTTCAACCTATTGACTTGCCTTTTCGATTGTGCAAGGACATTTATAAGCCTCACAATGCCCGAATAGGTTAAATTTTATAAAAGAGCCAAAGGCCACTTCTAGTTTTTTTTAACAGCAAAAGCTGTTAATGATTAAATTTGTAAAAAGTTTATAAAAACAACATGGCCTTAAGCTGGAACGAGATTAAAGACAGAGCAGTTAAGTTTTCTAAAGAATGGGCTGATACCTCAAACGAAGAAGCCGATGCCAAACCCTTTTTAGATGCATTTTTTGAAGTATTTGGCGTTCCTAGAAAAAAGATTGGAACCTTTGAACATAAGGTAAAGAAAATTAATGATGCAGACGGTTATATAGATTTACTCTGGAAAGGAGTTATTCTCATTGAAATGAAAAGCCGGGGTAAAAACCTGGATAAAGCCTTTCAGCAAGCCAAAGATTATAGCCAGGGGCTTAAAACCGAAGAACTTCCAAAATACATACTAGTTTGCGATTTTTATAATTTTCGGCTTTTTGATACCGAAGAACAAAGCACCCAAGAATTTACACTCCCCGAGTTTGTAAATCATGTAAACGCCTTTGGTTTTATATGCGGGTATCAAAAAAAGGTATATAAAGAGCAGGATCCGGCCAATATTAAGGCCGCTGAGCTCATGGGTAAATTGCACGACCGATTGGAAGATATTGGCTACACCGGGCATCCCTTGGAGGTATATTTGGTGCGTTTGTTATTTTGTTTATTTGCCGAGGATACCACCATATTTGAAAAACAACAGTTTCAGGATTATATTGAACAACGAACCGGTGAAGATGGGCACGATTTAGCTTCTAAATTACAAGAGCTGTTTCAGGTATTAAATACCCCCAAAGAAAATCGATTTAAAAATTTAGATGAGCAGTTAAATGATTTTCCGTATGTAAACGGCAAACTGTTTGAGGAAAATTTGCCTACGGCAAGTTTTGATGCGAACATGAGAAAAGCCCTGCTCGATTGTTGTTATATCGATTGGAGTAAGATATCACCAGCTATTTTCGGCTCCATGTTTCAAAGTGTGATGAATCCTAAGGAACGCAGAAATTTAGGGGCGCATTATACCAGCGAAAAAAATATATTAAAACTTATAAAACCTTTGTTTTTAGATGAGTTATGGCAAGAGTTTGACGCTTCGGTTGGCTCAGTACCCAAACTCAAAGAATTTCATAAAAAATTAAGCACCCTAAAGTTTTTGGATCCCGCTTGTGGCTGTGGCAATTTCTTAATCATCACTTACCGGGAACTGCGTTTACTGGAACTGGAAGTATTAAAAACCTTACAAAAAGGACAGCAGGTTACTCATTTAGACCAATTGATTTTACTGAATGTAGACCAAATGTATGGTATTGAATACGAGGAGTTTCCTGCCCGTATTGCCGAGGTAGCCATGTGGCTTATGGATCATCAGGTAAATATGCAAATAAGCAATGAGTTTGGCCAATACTTTGTGCGTTTACCCTTAAAAAAATCAGCCAATATTACGCATGCCGATGCACTGGAAACCGACTGGGAAAATGTAGTTTCTAAAAATGAACTATCATTTATTATAGGAAATCAGCCTTTTATTGGATCTAAAATAATGACACAAAATCAGCGTAACCAAATCGTGAAACTATTTGATAATGCGGATGGCACAGGTGTTTTAGATTATGTTACAGGTTGGTATATAAAAGCAGCCAAATATATCCAAAACACAAAAATTAAAGTGGCTTTTGTTTCAACCAATTCTATTGTACAAGGTGAACAAACGGCTATTCTTTGGGGGCAAATGCTTTTAAAACATGCTATAAAAATACATTTTGCTCACAGAACATTTAAGTGGAGCAACGAGGCCAAAGGTAATGCGGCTGTATATTGCGTAATTATTGGTTTTGCCAATTTTGATACTCAAAACAAACGAATTTTTGAGTATGAAGATATTAAAGGCGAAGCGCACGAAATAAAAGCTAAAAACATCAATCCGTATTTGGTGGACGCAAAGGATTTAATGATAAAATCTAGAACTAAACCAATTTGTAGTGTCCCTGAGATTGGAATTGGCAATAAACCAATAGATGGAGGGAATTATTTATTTGAGGAAAATGAGAAGATTGAGTTTGAGAAAAAAGAACCAAACTCTAAAAAATATTTTTTTAAATGGCTGGGAGGAGATGAATTTTTAAATAATAAAATCCGTTGGTGTTTGTATTTAGGTAGAATAAGTCCGAATGATTTAAAGAATATGCCTAAAGTCTTAGAAAGAGTGAATCAAGTAAAAGAATTTAGATTAAATAGCAAAAGTGAACAAACAAGAAAATTAGCCGAATTTCCCACTAAATTCCATGTTGAAAACATCCCGTCAAAAGATTACATAGTAATGCCTGAAATTGCACTTAATAAAAGAAAATATTTCACAGTCGGGTATGTTTCAAACACAACATTATCTAGTAATCTAGTGAAAATTATGCCATCAGGTAGTTTATATCATTTTGGAATATTGTCTTCAAAAATCTTTATTTCTTGGTTTAGATATGTTGGGGGTCAGTTAGGTAATCAGTTAAGGTTTTCAAAAGACATTGTCTACAACAACTACCCTTGGCCTTTAAGCCCTAGCGAAAAACAAATAAAAACCATCGAAGAAAAAGCACAAAAAGTATTGGATGTACGTAAAGGTTTTCCTAACAGTTCATTAGCCGATTTGTACGATCCCTTAACCATGCCTCCGGCTTTGGTAAAAGCCCATAATGATTTAGATAAAGCTGTGGATTTGGCCTATCGCCCACAACCTTTTACCAGCGATGCCAACCGCATGGAGTTTTTATTTGAACTCTACGAAAAATATACAGCTGATTTGTTTACGAAGGAGAAAATAAAAAAGGCTAAAAAGAAGTAATAATGGATTCAAAGATGACCAAAAAAGATTATTTAGAAAGACATATTGCTCATAGACTGGAACTTCTTACCACTTTTAGAAATAGATTTAAAAACGAAACCGATGAATCTATAGAGGATAAAAATTTAGGTGATTTATATAAATGCTCCAAAGATATATCCATATTAATGATACGATTTTTCTCGGCAGAATTGGGCTTAAAACTTAAGCAAGGGTCTTCTTCCTTGAGAGACTTAGATGGTAATAGAAAGGACGATAAAATTATATTAGACAGAATGAATAAATTCAGTATTGAAAAGCTTTCAGAAAATGATATACCACTTGAAGTAAAAGATAAATTAATTACCTGCTTAACTATTGCCAACAGAGCAGTTTCTCATATTGATGAAGGGGATGTTAATCACAAATTAGAGAGGCATCGAGAATCAAAAGATATTATGAATCCTGTAATTGATTTTATAGAAAAAACAGTTAACTCAAATATGTTTTAGAAATTTTTTACTCATACAATGCCTGAATCACAAAATATAAAACCCTGTTTACAATACGTTGACTTCGACAAGCTCAGTCCACGCGGTGCGCTGGTTAAGGCAGTTGAGGTAGTTGAGCTTGTCGAAACTATCGAAACTAGCCTACCGATGGTGGTTGAGCTTGTCGAAACCACCGATGAACAATAAACCACTATAAAAGCATGAACGGATGGATGTATATATTAGAATGTGCCGATGGCAGCTACTATACAGGTAGTACCAATAATCTGGAACTTCGTTTAGAACAGCATCAAAACGGAGAAGGAGCGAATCATACTAAAAAGCGTTTACCGGTTAAATTAGTATATTGGGAAGAATTTTCAAGAATAGACGAAGCATTCTATCGGGAAAAACAAATACAGGGATGGAGCAGAAAAAAGAAAGAAGCATTAATCCATAGCCATCATGATAAACTACCCGAATTATCAAAAAATTACACCCAATTTCCTCGTTGATAAAAATTAAATTAAAAAATGCCCGAAACCCAAAATATAGAACAGGGCATAATAGACAAAAATTAGGCTATTTTCCTTATATCAACCATAATCGATATATTAATTTATTTAAAAAAATTAAAATTAACCCTTTATATTTATAAAATAAGGGATATGGGATAAAATATTACAACGAAAAAAATACTAATAAACGCTTAAATGGTAGCGTATATTTTAAATGCCAAATCCACTTGATCGTGTATAAAGCTATCGGCTACATCTTTAAAAAAGTTTTTCGATTTATATTTTATATCAAACTGAGTGCGATCAAACGAAAAACTGCCTTCAAATACAACTTCATTATCCTTTAATCGTTGCATACTAGTATCAAATTCAAGTTCTTTTGAAATGCCCTTAATATTTAATACCGCTTTACATTTATAACTATTATCTCCTATTTTAGTAAAAGAAGCTACTTCTAATTTTGCAGTTGGATTTTTTTCTACACTAAAAAAATCTTCGCTTTTTAAATGAGTTATTAATTTTTCGTTTTTTTCAGGATCTGTAATATCTATACATGTAATAGAATTCATGTCAACCAAAATTTTGGCAGATGTAATTTCTCCATTGGAACTTGAAAACTGACTTTCTTTTATCTTTATTTTTCCAGTATGTTCTCCCCCAACTTTTTTTCCAGTCCAAAAAATATCAGATCGCTCATGGGTAGAAAGAGGAGAATCAGCTACTTCTTCAATATTCTCAACTTTACTTCTCTCTATTATGATGGTTTGTGTGGATTTTGTGTCTGAGGATATCCCTGAAATGTAAGGAGCTATCACCAAAGAAACAATAGACATAAGTTTAATTAAAATATTCATAGAAGGACCTGATGTATCCTTAAACGGATCCCCAACAGTATCCCCGGTAACCGATGCTTTATGTGGTTCTGATTTTTTGTAAAACATTTCACCATTAATCATCACTCCTTTTTCAAAGGATTTTTTAGCATTATCCCAAGCACCTCCAGCATTGCTTTGGAATATACCCATCAATACGCCAGAAACCGTAACGCCTGCAAGTAATCCTCCTAATACCTCAGGGCCAAATAAAAAGCCAACAATTACTGGAACAATAATGGCAATTGCCCCCGGTAACATCATCTCACGTATAGAAGCTTTAGTAGATATTTCAACACATTTTTCGTATTCTGGTTTTGCTTTATACTCCATAATTCCGGGTATTTCTCTAAATTGTCTTCTAACCTCCTGTACCATATCCATAGCAGCTTTACCTACAGCTTGTATACATAAAGCAGAAAAAATAAATGGTATCATACCTCCAATAAACAAACCGGCTAAAACAGGAGCTTTATAAATATCAATAGCATCAATACCTGCAATACCAACAAATGCAGCAAATAAGGCTAATGATGTTAATGCAGCTGAAGCAATTGCAAACCCTTTACCTGTTGCAGCAGTAGTGTTTCCAACGGCATCTAAATTATCGGTTCTTTCTCTTACTTCTGAAGGAAGTTGGCTCATTTCTGCAATACCACCTGCATTGTCCGCAATAGGCCCAAATGCATCTATAGCTAACTGCATGGCGGTAGTAGCCATCATACCGGCAGCTGCAATTGCAACACCATATAATCCGGCAAAATAATAAGACGCCATAATTCCGCCTGCTAATGTAATAATAGGAATTACCGTTGATTTCATCCCTACCGAAAGCCCACCAATAATATTCGTTGCATGCCCGGTAGATGATTGTTGAATGATAGAATTTACAGGCCCTTTTCCCATGGCGGTATAATATTCGGTTACAATACTCATAATAGCCCCCACAATAGTCCCTACTATAATCGCAAAAAACACATTCATTTTAGAAAACTCATACCCTCTAAGATTTAAGGTCTCCGGTAACATCCATTGTACAACAAAAAATGAGGCAACTACTGTTAATATCATAGATGACCAATTACCCAAGTTTAAGGCATTTTGAACACTCGCTTTTTCATCTTTAATTTTTACAAACCATGTTCCAACAATCGAAAATATTAAGCCTAAACCGCATATTACCATAGGTAATAATATAGGAGACATACCTCCAAAATTATCGGTAACATTAATTTCTTGTCCCAATACCATGGTAGCTAAAATAGTAGCTACATACGACCCAAATAAGTCAGCACCCATACCAGCTACATCTCCTACATTATCTCCTACATTATCGGCAATGGTAGCAGGGTTTCTAACATCATCTTCAGGGATGCCTGCTTCAACTTTTCCTACTAAATCTGCACCAACATCAGCCGCTTTAGTATATATACCCCCACCTACTCTTGCAAATAAAGCAATTGACTCGGCTCCTAATGAAAAACCGGTTAAAACCTCAATTGCTGTTCTCATTTCGGCACTGTTTACTTGTACTACATTAAATATTTTTAAAAAAACAATAAACAACCCTCCTAAACCAAGCACCGCCAACCCTGCAACTCCTAATCCCATTACAGCACCTCCTGTAAAAGATACGCGTAATGCTTTGGCTAAACTTGTACGTGCGGCTTGCGTGGTACGAACATTAGCTTTCGTTGCAACGTTCATACCAATATATCCGGCAATCGCAGAAAATACCGCGCCAATTATAAAGGATATGGCTATTATCCAACTAGAATGCATTGTTTTTCCATTTACCTCTTCAATAGTGCCTGAATATGCTAAAAGTATTGCGGTAAACAAGACAAAAATGCTCAATATTTTCCATTCGGCTTTTAAAAATGCCATAGCTCCCGAAGCAATATGACCCGCTAGCTCTTGCATATTTTTATCCCCAGGATCTTGCTTACTAACCCATGCCGATTTTAATGCCATAGCTATTAATCCAACCACCCCAAGGGCAGGTACTACATATACAAAATTTTCCATAATTTAATTAATTACTTATTTTCTTACTTTTTGGGGTGCAAATATAAATTTTAATATTTAAGAAAAAAACAGAATATTGTATAAGTAGTGAATATTTAATATTCATGTTTTTCGAAAGTTTTGTGTTCTATGCTTAATTTTATTCATAACATTCATTTAAAAATATTTAATTAAATATTCTAAAATAATTAAGCAAAAAGCTTATCAATTTTTTTGGATGGTACTCTAAATGTATATTTGAGTACTAAATAATGTTCTGTGAAAGAATCGTATGAAAATATATTTACGGCAAATAAACGTTGGGTAGAAGAAAAACTTAAACAAAACCCCCATTATTTTATTGAATTATCTAAGGGTCAACAACCCCCAATTTTATGGATTGGTTGTTCAGACAGCAGAGTTCCTGCTAATGAAATTACCGGAACAAAACCGGGAGAAATTTTTGTTCACCGAAATATTGCTAATATGGTTGTGCATACCGATATGAATATGTTAAGCGTATTAGATTATGCCGTAAATGTTTTGGAAGTTAAACATGTAATCGTTTGTGGACATTATGGCTGTGGAGGTGTTCTAGCAGCCATGAGCAACCGACAATTTGGATTATTAGATAATTGGTTGCGACAAATAAAAGATGTTTATCGAATACATCAACATGAATTGGATGCTATAACAAATTATGAGGAAAAAGGAAGAAAATTTGTTGAATTAAATATTATAGAACAAGTATACAACTTAGCAAAAACCTCTATCATTCAAAATGCTTGGACAAAAAGAAGTCAACCTCATCTGCATGGTTTAGTATACGATATATCTAATGGACAACTTATAGATTTAGATGTAACCATTACAGATAATACCGACATGGAAAAAATTTTTGTATTTGAATCAAAATTTTCGAGAACGCAATAAATATTAGGCTTGAATACCTTTAATATTCATCCTCATCAAAAAAGAAATCTTCCTTTGAAGGATAATCTGGCCAAATTTCCTCTATACTTTCAAACACCTCTTCATCGTCCTCAATTTCCTGCAAGTTTTCAATGACTTCCAAAGGAGCCCCAGTTCTCATGGCAAAATCTATTAACTCTTCTTTAGTAGCAGGCCAAGGAGCATCCTCAAGATACGAAGCTAATTCTAATGTCCAATACATATTTCAGTTTTTTTGCAAAACTAATTTTTTTCCCGAAATAGTCAACACCATTTTTAAATTGTTAAAAAAAATATCATAACGCGTAAAATCAAATATTCTAAAAAGTTTGTTCCATAACTATAATTTGTGTGCGGCTTATTATTAAAAAAGAAACAGAATTATACCCCATGAAACGTTTTATCTTTCATAATTCCTTATATTTTTGAAATTAAATACGATTGCAAAATGAATAATATTCACGAAGAGTTTGATTTATGTGTAATTGGAGGTGGTCCCGCAGGATATGCTGCGGCTATGCGTGCCGTTGATTTTGGCAAAAAAGTAGTGTTAATAGAAAAACATAAATTAGGTGGGGCTGGAATTTATAATGGAGCCTTAACATCAAAAACTATGTGGGAACTTTCCGAAAAAGTAGCTCATATTAACAGTGTGGTAAATACACAAAAATCACCTTACGAAATAAGCTGGGAAGAAGTACAAAAAACCGTACAGGAAGCTGTATTTGAAAAAAAAATACAATATTCTTTACACTTAAAACTACTCCAAACTGAAACAACCAATTCAAATTTTACCTATATCAGAGGCATGGGCACAATGCTTAGCAATACAAATGTGCAAATTACCAAAGAAGATAATTCTATCATAAACATCAAAACCAAATACATTATTTTAGCAACGGGAAGTAGACCTAGATATTTACCCAATATTCCTATTGATGAAAAAATAATTATGACAAGCGATGGAATACATAATATGCAAGATTTCCCCAAGAGTTTGGTTATTTTAGGAGCAGGGGTTATAGGTTGCGAGTATGCGACTATATTTTCCAATTTCGGTAAAACAAAAGTTTATTTAATCGATCGAGCCGATCGAATTTTACCATTTGAGGATCAAGATATCGCTGAAATTGTATCTAAAAATTTAGAAAAAAGAGGAGTTACCATACATCAATTAGCACAATTGGCTCGAATGGAAATAAAAAATGGTATGGTTGAGTATGAAATTGAGTATCCACATGGCTTACGAGAGGTTATACAAGTTGAAAAGGCCTTACTCTCTGTAGGAAGAGTTCCAAATATCGAACAAATTGGCATGGAAAATGCCGGAGTAAGCATGAGTAAAAGAGGAGTGCATATTGGAGACGATGACACACAAACAAATGTTCCAAATATTTACGCAGTTGGTGATGTTAAAGGCAGAATAGCATTAGTAAATATGGGAGAAATAGAAGGTAGGCATGCGGTAGAAAAAATCTTCGAACAAAAAACAAAACGATTAAGCTACGATAATATTTCAACCATTATGTTTTTAAAACCCGAGGTTGCTTCTGTGGGAATAAACGAAAAATATTGTATTGAAAAAAATATACCTGTAAGAGTAGCAAAAATTGATTACTCAGTCATTACTAGAGCTATAGCTATGCGTTCTACGGAAGGTTTTATTAAAATAATAGTAAGTGATGATGACGAAATGAGAATACTTGGAATGCGTGTAATTGGAGCACATGCTTCTAGCTCTATACAAGGCGTTGCACTGCTTATTAAAATGAATAAAGGGATTGATGAGTTAGCTGAAATGATACACCCACACCCTTCTATTATTGAAGGGATACAAGAATGTGTCCGTATGTTAATGAAAACATCTCTTTTAAAACCTCAGGTATTTAGAGATAAATTAAGTTGCTACCGATTGGTTGACGGAGTAAAATATCCAATTTAAAGATGTATAAAATAGTAAAGCTTATTTTTTTATTGATTTTTCCAGCTCTATTGTTTGGTCAAAACCCTAAACAATGGAATATACTAGGAGAAAAAGCATTAGAGTCGGGCGAATATAAAAAAGCAGAAGTATCCTTTTATAAAGCAATGGAATTAGATCCCTCATCGGCAGAATATACATTTAAGTATGCTGAATCATTAAGGCTTCAAAACCTTTATTCATTAGCAGAAACATATTACATAAACAGCATTCGGTTAGATTCTGTAAAATCTTTTCCCTTATCAGTATTTTGGTTGGCAAGTATGCAAAAACAACAAAAAAAATACTCCGAAGCCAAAGCTTCATTTTCAAAATTTGTGAAAGAATATAAAAATGCTGATGCCTTTTTTCTTAGAAAAGCAAAAAATGAAATAAAATCATGCGATTTTGCAGAAAAAAATTTTAACGACAGCATCCTTATTGCCATAAAAAATTTAGGCGAAAACTTAAATTCAGAGCATGCAGAATTTGGTGTACATGTAACCGGAAACAACATGCTTTTTTCTGTTTTAAAGGCCAATGAGTTGGATAAAGACGGAAATATTTTAGACAAGGATTACAGTATTAAAATTTATGAAGCTGTAAATGAAGAAGGAGAATGGCAAATAAAAAAGCCTATGCCTAAAATCATAAACAATGCCGCATTTGATAACGCAAATGCTAGTCTAAGTATGGATAAGCAAAGAATGTATTTTTCAAGATGCGATGCTAAAGGAAATTGTGCAATATATCTGTCCGTATATAGTTCAAATAGTTGGCAAAATCCTGTATTAATGGAAGCCCCTGTAAATATAGAAGGATATAACACAACACAACCTCATATTACCATGATTAAAGGAAAAGAAGTGTTATTTTTTTCTTCGAACCGACCAGGAGGTAAAGGAGGAATGGATATTTGGTATACTATGGTTCAAGATGGTGGAAAAACATATTCTCAGCCTAAAAATGCGGGTAAAAACATTAATACACCCGATCAAGAAATAACGCCTCATTTTAATATATATAATGGGTGTTTATACTTTAGTTCTAATTGGCATCATGGATATGGAGGATTTGATATTTTTAAAAGTTGTGGTGATTTAAAATCATTTTCATACCCCGAAAATTTAGGCATACCCCTCAACTCATCTTCAAATGATTTATATCCATTTTTTGAAACCGAAAAAAAAGGATACTTTACATCCAACAGAGAGGGATCCTATTCCATAAACCAAAGTACCTGTTGTAATGATATATTTAGTTTTGAATATTTACCCGAACCGGAGATAGTAAATAACGACAGTTTAAAAATTGAAAAAGCTCTGGAAACTCTAAATAAACACAAGCCAATATTGTATTTTCATAACGATGAGCCAAACCCTAAATCAAACGATACTCTTACTAAAATTAATTACATGACATCATACGAAAAGTACTCCGAAATGCTTGATATCTACAAAAAAGAGTACTCGGCCGGATTAAATGAATCCCAAATTCAAGAAGCCAAAGATGATATTGATGATTTTTTTACCTACTATGTTGATAAAGGGGTTGAGGAATTAAAAACATTTACTCAACTTCTAAAACAAGAACTAGATAAAGGGGCAAAGTTTTCAATTACTGTAAAAGGATACGCCAGCCCTTTAGCTAAATCGGAGTATAATGTTAATTTAACTCTTCGTAGAATTTCAAGTTTAATAAATTATTTGCAAGAATATGAACAGGGAGTTTTATTGCCATATATAAACCATACTGCCCAAAATGGCGCTAAAATTGTATTTAATAAGATTCCTTTTGGAGAATATAAATCGGATACAACCGTAAGTGATAATATCCATGATAAAAAAAACTCCATTTACAGCAAAAAAGCAGCATTAGAAAGAAAAATTGAAATATTAGCGGTAGATATTCTTTCTGAAAATACCCCCATAGAACAACCGGAAGAACTAAGATTAACAAAAACAATATCTATATCAGATACCATAGTAGATTTTAATAAAGTATTATTTGGTAAAGAATATTTAAAAAAAGTGGTGATAAAAAATAATACTCCAAAATCTTTACCTATTAAAACCTTTCAAGCAGATTGTTCATGCACTTCTGTGGAGTGGGATAAAAAAGATTTTATGCCAAACCAAGAAAAAGAAATTATTATACATTATAAACCCAATAAAACCGGTAAAAACGAAAAGCAAATAATAATTTATTCAGAAGACGGAGAACCTTTAGGAAAAATTAACGTTAAAGCATTGGTTACTAAAAATTAAATTAAGTATTTTTGTTATTAAATTAAATGTTATTATGAAAAAATTAAGTATTGTTAGTTTGTTTTTGTTTTTAGGTATTTTGTTAGGAACAAATTCATTAAAAGCTCAGGATAAAAAAGTAGTTGAAGAAACTGTTAAATTAGAAAATTCAAGTACTAAAGAAACCCCTGCTACTAAAGAAACTTCTGCATCAGAAGTTAAATCAGAGCAAAAAGTAGAAAAGAAATGTGCAGGTGCAGAATCAGGAAAAAGCTGTTGTAAAAAAGATGCATCAACTTCAGGTGATGCTAAAAAATCTTGTGCTAAAGCTTGTTGTGCTGCTAAAAAAGAAGATAGTCACGAAGGCCACAGTCACTAATAAAGTATAAAATATTTTATGCCCCCTGTAGAAACAACTTCTCAGGGGGTTTTTTATTATAAATCACTCAGTTAATTGATTATAGTAATAAAGTCGAAATGGGATATATTTTAAGAGCATTCATCGGTAAAAAAACTTATTTGACAAGTATTCAAGTAAAGTATACCAGTTCAAAATTGGTGGACTTAAACCATGAAATATCGATGATTCCTATGACTGATGAGCTTTTTGACGAAATGAACAAAATGATAATAACTCCCGGTATCTTGTCATTTAAATTTTTAACTGAAAACATCGAAAAAATCACTCTTCAGTTAATAGGAAATCATGAATTGGCATATGTTGAATCTGAATTTTTGGGCGGTCAAGGTGGCCACGTTGGGATAATATGGAAAAATGGCAAAAGAAATTTTGTTGGCCATTTTAAAAGAAATACCATGAATGAAATACTAAATAAATTAGGCGTAATCAAAACAAGCTTTAAAGACGAATTTGAAACTATTGGACTTAATAAACACCGACATACAGAAGATTGGATTGAATAAAAACATTCTAGCTAGGTGTGTTTCACAACATTAGGTTTGCTTTTCTCAGTAGACATAAAACGAATTACTAAATTCTAATAATCCAACATGACCATGCTTATGGCTTTTTAAAAAATCATGTATATTTGTAAAAAAACATATGAAATATTTATTGTTAATAGGTATTGTTGCTTTATTTACTCAAACTTCCTGTGAAAAGTGTACTACTTGTACCTATACGGATGTAAATACATCGGAAGTGAAAACAGAAGAAATATGCAATAAGGGTAAAGTGTTTGAAAATCAACGCGAAAAGTTTGAGCTAAACGGCTGGGTGTGTAATTAAATTTGACACACTTATTTTTTCAAACTCTTTCATATACTTTTAATTAAGTATTTATTCTCTAACATATGTCTTTTGAACGTTTGCAAAAAACCACGCATATCATTAAGCAAACGGCTTTAGACCTCAATTTCAACTTTTGTGGTATTTCAAAAGCCTCATATTTAGAAGAAGAAGCACCTAGACTAGAAAAATGGCTTAAGGAACAAAAACATGGCTCCATGCAATACATGGAGAATCATTTCGAAAAAAGATTAGATCCTCGAAAATTAGTAGATGGAGCTAAATCGGTTATTTCATTATTATATAATTATTATACCCCCGAATCTCAGCATAATACAGATGCGCCAAAAATATCAAAATATGCTTATGGTGTTGATTATCACAAGGTAATTAAAAAAAAACTATCCGATTTTGTGTATAGGCTTCAAGAAAGTCTTGGGGTATTTAACGCGAGAATTTTTGTGGATTCTGCACCAGTTATGGATAAGGTTTGGGCTAAAAAATCAGGATTAGGATGGATTGGAAAACATTCTAATTTAATTAATAAAAATTCGGGTTCTTTTTTTTTTATAGCCGAAGTAATATGCGATATTGAATGTGTATATGATAGTCCCATAAAAGATTACTGCGGAACATGCACAAGATGTATAGATGCTTGTCCCACCAATGCAATATCAGAACCTTATGTAGTGGATGGAAGTAAATGCATCTCATATTTTACCATAGAGCTAAAAAGCGAAATTCCTCAAACTATGAAAGGTAAATTCGAAAACTGGATGTTTGGATGCGATATCTGTCAAGATGTTTGCCCTTGGAATAAATTTTCGAAAAAACATACGGAACCTCTTTTTGAACCAAAACCGGAATTGTTAGGCTTTACAAAAAAAGATTGGGTAGAATTAACCGAAGAAATATATAAATTATTATTTAAAAATACTGCTGTTGAACGAGCAAAGTACTCTGGATTGAAGAGAAACATCTCATTTTTAATGCCCGACTCAAATGAAACCTTGGCATAAAAAAGTTGCGCTGATAATCCTTGCAATTATCCTTTTTATTGCCTGCATTAAGGTGTTTTTTCCAAAAAACGTATTCAACGAAACATATTGCACCGTATTATTAGATCGAAACAACGAATTACTTGCAGTAAAAATTGCATCAGACGAACAATGGCGGTTCCCAGTTCAAGATACATTACCCGAAAAATACAAACAATGTGTTTTATTGTTTGAAGATGAATATTTTTATTACCACCCGGGTATTAACCCATTTTCTGTTTTACGAGCTATCTATCAAAATACAACCTCTGGCAAAACAAAAAGTGGAGCCAGCACAATTTCTATGCAATTAGCAAGAATGGCTCTTAAAAATTACAGCAGAAGTTTTTGGTCAAAAAGTAAAGAAGCCTTGTATACCTTGTTCATAGAAATTGCTTATTCTAAAAGTAAAATATTAAATTTATATGCAGCGCACGCTCCATTTGGTGGAAATGTAGTAGGTTTAGAAGCTGCCTCTTGGAGATATTTCGGGGTATCTTCCGAAAAATTATCATGGAGTCAGTCTGCAACACTTGCTGTATTACCTAATGCTCCTTCGCTAATTTTTCCGGGTAAAAACGCTTCATTGCTTATTCAAAAAAGAAATAGATTATTAAAAAAACTACTCACGAATCAAGTAATCGATAGTTTAACCTATCAGCTGGCTCTTCAAGAAGAAATCCCTACTAAACCTCATATTATTCCGAATTATGCCCCTCACCTATTAGCTCATTTAATAAAAAGTGGGTACGAAGGACAATTTACCCATACAAGCCTCGATGCTTCAATACAAGAAAATGCCGTAAACCTGGCCAAAATATACGGCAAAAAATATCAAGCAAATAAAATTCACAATTTAGCCATCTTAATTAGTGAGGTAAATACGGGAAATGTAATAGCTTATGTTGGAAATGTTCCTAAGTTGTCAAATGAAGATCATGGACAAGATGTTGATATTATTCAATCTAAACGAAGTACAGGTAGTATATTAAAACCTTTTTTATTTGCTTCTTGTATTCAGGAAGCAGAAATTTTACCCACCATGCTTATTGAAGACGTACCCTCTTACTTTAAAGGTTATACACCTAAAAACTTTAATAATGAATTTTACGGTGCTGTAAAAGCATACCAGGCGCTAGCCCGATCATTAAATGTACCTTCTGTGTTATTATTAAAAGAACATGGAATTGAAAAATTTTTACTTGAACTCCAAAAACTTCAATTATATTCCATTAACCAGTCGGCCGACTACTATGGTTTAAGCTTAATTTTAGGGGGTGCCGAGTCAACCTTATGGGAAATTTGCGGAGCTTATGCGTCTTTGTCAAGAACATTAAACAATTATACCTTATATAATGGAAAATATAATCCTAATGATATACATCCACTGCGGTGGTTAAATAAGAAAAACGTCCCTATTAACAAATCAGAACTTGAAAATTACCCGAAAATATATAAGGCATCTGCTATATGGAGTACCTATGAAGCCTTGCTTAAAGTAAACCGACCGGAGGAAGATTTAAATTGGGAAATGTTTTCTTCATCACGAAAAATTGCCTGGAAAACTGGGACTAGTTATGGACACAGAGATGCTTGGGCTATTGCTACAACTCCAAAATATGTGGTAGGTGTTTGGGCAGGAAATGCCAGCGGAGAAGGAAGAAGTGGATTAACCGGTGTTAATATTTCGGCACCTATTATGTTCGATTGTTTCGATTTTTTACCATTAGAACATATATGGTTTACACCTCCATACGATGAACTAGAAAAAATATCCATATGTTCTAAAAGTGGTTACGTATTCTCCGAAAATTGTGAAAAATCGGACTCCGTTTTGGCTCCAAAAGAGTGTTTAGAGGCTAAATCATGCCCATACCATCAAATAATTCATCTTAACCATAAAGGATTTAGAGTAAGTCAAGATTGTGAATTAACCGAAAATATATTCCCGGTAAAATGGTTTGTCTTACCTCCTTATATCGAATGGTTTTACAAGCAAAAAAACATTAATTACACATCATTACCTCCATATAAACACAATTGCAATCCTTTACATTCAAAATCAATGGCGATTATTTATCCGCAACATAAAAGCAAAATTTTTATTCCGAAAGACTTCGATCAAAACAAAACTAACATTGTATTGGAAGCGTCACATAGCAACCCGAATCAAAAAATATTTTGGCACTTAAACGAAACCTACTTAGGAACTACTTCTGGAAAACATCAAATAAGCGTTAAACCAGAAAAAGGTACCTATCGTTTGTTTTTACTGGATGAAAATGGAGAAGAGCTAAATATTCAGTTTGAAATTACCGAATAATTTTTACGGACTAACTAAATGAATGCCAATATTAATATAGGGTGTGTTTCCTAAAGTATTTAACATGGCATAAGGTTGATCTCCAAAAAAACCTCTAAAAAATTCTTTTCCATCATTTTGTAATGCATCGGCATTGAATGAGTAATTATGTCTATATCCTACTTGAAATGATCCCCAAATAAATCCCCATATTTGTCGTTGATATTCAAGCCTAAAACGCAATTCTCCTCTGCGTATTTCAATACTTTCAGTATCCGTTGATATACCCTGTAGCCTGTAACTTTGTCCCTCTAACTCGTATCCTCCTAATAGTAAACTTCTAGAACTAAAGTTTTTTCGCACATGCGCACGTGCAGGAAACAATACCTCAGTTCCCCATGTTCTTTTAGGAGATGTCCAATTATGCATTATAACCGGAATATAATTCATTTCCCCTACTCTATACGTTCTTGCTAAACCTACTGCCCATTGCTTGCGATCGTTAGGCCTTTTACCCCATAGTAATGCTGCCGAATATCTAGTATATTTTAAAGATTGAAACTCTGGTAAAGTATAATTGCCACTAAGATCTGCTGATGCTTGAAACAACAAAAATTGTTTGTCATTAAGTGGTTTAAATACCGTAGTATGGATTCCTGTAGTGTGAAAATCTCTATCAAACTCTTGTAATACGCTTTTTGTAGCATTTTGTTGTACAATATCTGAAAATGCATACTGAACATTCCAGTAGTTAACTCCCATTTGCCAAAGAATGCTATTTTTAGAAATAACGGGAATATTAGCAAATAATCTTAACCCGCCAACATTTTTTAGTTTTGCTTCTTCGTATACTAAAAATTCTTTGGGAGGATATAAACCGGGCTCTGATAATTGCATGGTATGAGCAAATTGAGCATCCCAAGCAACCGATATAAATCGTTGCGGGCTCAAATCAAAAATTTTGGGGTTACAAAATACTTTTGTTTTAGAATCGGAATATGTCACATTTTCATACATACTATAATCTTCCTCTTCTTCTTCTGTATTTCCTTGAGAAAAAATAGCCATTGGTAAGGCTATTACATAAAAAATACTTAAATATAATGCTCGGATCATTTTTTTATCACTAATCTTTTCCAAACATCCGTTCTACCTAAAGCTTTAACACCTATAAACCCTCTAATATCTAAGGTGTTTTCATCTTTCATATTAATAATACAACTATACGTACTTCCATTTTCAGGATCGTATATAGTGCCATCTTTCCATTCGTTATTTCCACTATATACAAAGTCCTTAAGCAATCGATAGCCTTTTAATGGCACAGTTCTCATAGATTCGTCCGGATTGTTTTTATCAACCTTTGGAGCATTGGTAACAGGATCAATCGGCTCTCTCAACCAAACAATTTTTCCAAAATACTTATTGCCAATTTTTTCGATCTTTACCCTAGCTTTGCCATTACTTGGCTCCCAAACGCCCATTAATCGATCTCCTTCTGTGTCATTTAAAACAAACGAAGATGATAAAACAAAGGAAAATACCGCTAAAAAAATCAATCCCAAAAATCCATTTCGGGAAATACTATTAAACATGGTTCTCATAATAAATTATTTTAAAAAAACACTAAAATTTAATGTGGTATAAAACTGAAGATTATTTTCAACATCTTTATTAAAATTTGCATCTAAAACTACAGTAAAATAATCCTTAGTAAAATATTTTTCAATATCTTTTTGTTCTTGAGCTACTTGTAACTCAACTTTTGAAGCCTCCGAAATAAATGGATTAAGTACAGCTACTTTTTGCATAGCAATTTCATCACTAACCAATTGTAGAGTGACAGAACTAATTAAATCCTTTGGTAAAGTATCGGGAACTTCAATAGTAGCATTATCTAATTGTATATTTTTAATTTGGCTTAATGTATAACCCTTTTCTTTCAATATTTTCTCCAACTCATGTTGAACATTAGCCTGAAAAGAATTTGGCCCTTCAAAATACGGTGCATCTGCCAATAATTCAATGTTTTTTAATGTAATCGTTTCTTGTACAGGATCTTTACAA
>CAZEIM010000042.1:4233-4518 GCA_964512145.1 uncultured Flavobacteriales bacterium | reverse complement strand
CTAAAAATGCTCAAAAAAACGACAAAAAAACTCCAAATACATATTTTAGTACTCCTAATCATACCATAAAATTTATCGATTATTTACAAATGTATAAAAAATTATACAATATTACTCTTGCTTTTAAAAGAGCTGGATACTGGATATTTTTACATTTTTGGGAATATCCGAAAGTGTATATAAGCCATTTTCTTTCCATTCTAAGCTAAATGGCTCTAACACTAATGCGGTTCGCTCAGTGGGTGGAGGTAATACAACAACTGCATCATTTATTACCTCAACAGA
>CAZEIM010000042.1:0-4201 GCA_964512145.1 uncultured Flavobacteriales bacterium | reverse complement strand
GTTTTGTATATCCTGCAATGTATTACCAACCCTTAATCCATTAGCCATTTGAAAAGATTTATCTCGAATGACAATTTTTCTAATTTCTCCAATATCCTCAGCAGAGGAACATGTGCCATATATTTCTAAAGCTATTGTGTTTGGGGTAAAATATACTCCTGCTACTTTATGAAATCCACCTTCATCTTGGTAGGTTTTTATTTTTAATTGATGTTGGTAAAAAAATGTATCTAATATTGAAAAACTAGATCCCGATTTTAAGGCCGAAATTTTTTGATTTAGATACACTTCTTGAAAATGATTAATATTTTCAATTTTTTTACTCTTTAAAACCTGTATTTGTTTTTGAATATCTTGGTTATCAACCATTATTTTGGTCTTAGAAGTATTATTTTGTTCGTGTAGTACGCTTTTGGGTAATTCAGGCTGAAGTATAGTAATTTGCTCACCTTCTTCAATGGTAAAATTTATGGCTGGGTTATACACTAAAAGTTGTTCTAATTCGGTATCGTATGACTTTGCCAAAAATTGTAAATTTTCTCCCAACTTAATTAAATGAACTTTTAACTCAATACCTCCAAAAACCTTAACAGGCACTTGTACTATAGTCCCTTCAGGTAAGTATGGATCTATATGTGGATTATCTTCTAAAAATTTTTCAACGCTAATATTGTATTGTTGCGTAATTTCAGAAACCGTTTTTTGTGTGCTTAACGTGATCACATGATGATTTCCATATTTTTGATCAATAGCATCTAATTGTTTTAAAATATTTAGTTCTGCCTCATTTTTTACAGACTCTTTTCCGGTATATGGCTGAATACATGCCATAAATAGTTGAAGAAAAAAAATAACAAGAAAAAAAACACCACTTTTCAAGAACATATCTAAAAATAAAATAGTAATTTTTCAACGAAAAAAATACAGTTAAGTTACATGTATAGTGTTTTTTCGGATGAATATTTTATGAATATTGCCCTTAAAGAGGCTGAAAAGGGAATGGAAGAAAATGAGGTTCCGATTGGAGCATTAATCATAAACGAAAATAAAATTATTGCTAAAGCACATAATCAAACTGAAAAATTAAACGATGTAACTGCCCATGCAGAAATAATTGCATATACTGCGGCTGTAGAATTTTTTGGCACAAAATATTTAAACCATTGCACCCTATACATAACTCTTGAGCCTTGTTTCATGTGTGCCGGAATGATAAAATGGGCTCAGTTTAAAAAAATTGTTTTTGGAGCCACCGATTTAAAGTATGGATTTGGAGAATTAAATGCTAAAATATTACACCCTAAAACCGAAATTGTATCAGGAATTCTCGAAAAACAATGTGCTGAAATATTAAGCTCTTTCTTTGCCCAAAAAAGAAATAAATGATGTAACAAAAACGAATCGTTTCCGTTATATGTATAGTATATTGATTTCTATTAATAATTAAATAATATAATTCTAAATATTCACAATGGAAAAAATACAAATTCTTTGGGCTGATGATGAAATTGAATTGTTAAAGCCTCATATTTTATTTTTAGAAGATAAAGGATACACGGTAGATACTGTTAACAATGGATTTGATGCTGTTGAATTGGTAGGAAAAAAAAACTTCGACATCGTGTTTTTAGATGAAAATATGCCCGGATACTCCGGACTTGAAACCTTAGCTCAAATTAAAGAGTTTCACCCCGCTCTACCGGTAATTATGATTACTAAAAGTGAGGAAGAAAAAATAATGGAAGAAGCCATTGGTTCAAAAATATCGGATTATTTAATTAAACCGGTTAATCCTAACCAAATATTATTATCCATTAAAAAAAATTTAGACGAAAAAAGACTTATACAAGAAAAGTCAACGCATAAATACCAGCAAGAATTCAGAAATATCTCGATGCTGATGAACGGTCGACTTGGATTGCAAGACTGGTACGAACTGTACAGAAAACTGACCTTTTGGGATCTTGAGCTTGAAAAAAGTGACGAAAGCATGAACGATATACTTTCGTCTCAAAAAAAAGAAGCCAATTTACTTTTTGCTAAATATATTGAAAATAATTACCTCGACTGGTTAAATCCAAAATCTCAAGATGCGCCCATAATGTCACATCGCTTGTTGAAAGAAAAATTATTCCCAGACTTAACACCACAAAATTCTACATTTTTAATCGTGATTGATAATTTACGATTAGATCAGTGGCTAGTATTAAAGCCAATATTGAATGAATGGTTTAAAATCGAAGAAGAAGGCTTGTATCACAGTATTTTACCTACAGCCACACAATATGCCAGGAATGCACTTTTTGCAGGATTAATGCCCTCTGAAATAGAAAAAATATACCCCAATTTATGGTTAAACGAAGATGATGAAGGAAATAAAAATGAATTTGAACATGATTTACTCATCCGAAATTTAAAAAGACATAATAAAGAAATTAAAACCTCCTATCATAAGGTATTGAACGTTGATTTTGGCAAAAAAGTGAACGATCAGTTTAATAATTTATTAAATAATGCATTAAATGTAGTGGTATACAACTTTGTAGATATGCTTTCGCATGCCCGAACGGATACCCGATTAATAAAAGAATTAGCAGAAGACGAAGCTGGGTATAGGTCGGTGACGTTAAGTTGGTTTCAACACTCTCCGTTGCTTGAACTTCTTAAAAAAATTGCTGCAGCAAAAAAAAGGGTGTTTATTACTACAGACCACGGAACAATATATGTAACGCATCCTAGTAAAGTAATTGGCGACAAAGATACCAATACAAACCTCCGATACAAAGTAGGTAAAAACTTACAATACAATGATAAAGAGGTTTTTGAAATAAAAAACCCTTCTTTAGCATACCTTCCAAAAACAAACGTTACTTCTAAATACATATTTGCCAAAGAAAATATGTTTTTTGCGTATCCAAATAATTATAACCATTATGTAAGTTATTATAAAAATACATTTCAACACGGGGGGATTTCTATGGAAGAAATGCTCGTGCCTTTTGTACGTTTATCGGCTAAATAAACATTTTTGGATTTCATTTGTATTTTTGTACATGAAAAATCTTTTTAAAGTATATGTGTGTGTATTGTATTTTAGTACATGGGCATGCTCACAAAATACCGATAATAATTCAAAAATGACTATGAAAAATTGGAATACATTAACTACCGAAGAAGAATACGTTATAAAACACAAAGGAACAGAAAGGCCTTATACCGGAAAATATTACCAGCATACTGAAAAAGGAACCTATGTTTGCAAACAGTGTAATGCTCCATTATACAAATCAAAAGATAAATTTGATGCTCAATGCGGTTGGCCTAGTTTTGATGACGAATTACCGGGTGCGGTTACCAGAGTTCCAGATGCAGATGGCCAAAGAACCGAAATAATTTGTTCTTCATGTAAAGGACATTTAGGACATGTATTTATAGGGGAAGGGTTTACTTCAAAAAATACGCGCCATTGCGTAAACTCCATTTCATTAAATTTTATTCCGGATACCATCGAATCTCTTAAGGCTATTTTTGCTGGAGGATGTTTTTGGGGAGTTGAATACTATTTTCAAAATGCTCCTGGGGTAATTAAAACACAAGTAGGATATACCGGAGGAAGAACTCTTAACCCTACCTACGAAGAAGTTTGTCGACATAATACCGGACATATAGAAGCATTAGAGGTTACATATAATCCCACACTAACTTCCTTTGAAGAATTAACAAAATTATTTTTTGAAATTCACGATCCAACTCAAATGGACGGTCAAGGGCCTGATATTGGTGAACAATACCTGTCTGTAATATTTTACCAAACTGAGGAAGAAAAGAAAACCTCTGAAAAATTAATTCAAATTTTAGAAAAGAAAGGATATAAAATTGCTACCAAACTTAAAAAAGCTGAAAAATTTTGGCCTGCAGAAGAATATCATCAACAGTACTACGAAAAAAAAGGGAGTACCCCCTATTGCCATAAGAGAGTAAAGAGGTTTTTAAAATAATATTTAGTTTTTTATCAACCTCAACAAATAATCTCCATACCCACTTTTTAATAGGGGTTGTGCTAATTTTTGGAGTTGTTCCTGATTAATAAAGCCCATACGGTAAGCGCATTCTTCAATACATCCTATTTTTAAGCCTTGCCTTTCTTCCTGACTTGTCCACTTTAGTGCAACAAATTGAGTTTAGACAATATTCCTTCTGC
>CAZEIM010000041.1:15938-24691 GCA_964512145.1 uncultured Flavobacteriales bacterium | reverse complement strand
GGATTGCGATCAAGATATAGAAGATACATTTATTAATAATTATATTAATTTTTTGTCCACTATATCCTACGGTATTGTTTATGGGGGTAGAAAGTACCTTTCTAAAAAACCACCTACAGAAGAAGTTTTACGTTGGAAATACGGAATTCACAGAGAACAAATAGAGGCTAAAGAAAGAAAAAAAAATGCTTATAAAACATTTCTAACCAATAATTTTATTATTTCAAAAATTGCATTCGAAAAAATACAAATTGATCATAATATTTCTGGATATGGATATGAAGATTCTTATTTTTCATATCAAATGGAAGAATTAAAAATTCCTATTTATCACATTGATAATCCCGCCATACATTTAGGATTAGAAAAAACTTCCGTTTTTTTAAATAATGTACATCAAGCTTTAATAAATTTAAACTATATCCATATAAAATACCCTATAGCTAAAAACCATATTAAAATCCTTTGGTATTATAATATATTATTAAAAATAAATTTAGCATTTGTTTTTCAAAAGACTGTTTTATATTTTGAAAAACAAATTTTAAATAACTTATACTCAAAACAACCATCCTTAGTTATTTTTGATTTATATAGATTAGCCTTGCTTATAAAAGTAAAATCTTAACGTGTATATATTTTTTAAAAAAATACTTTTGAATTTACCGTTTAAAAAATTCATTTACCAAAATGAGTTTAACATTAGATGGTTAATATATTATATTTTTTATAGAGGAGAAAACTATTATTGTAATTTATGCGATAAAAAAATAAAATCTTTTATATTTCAAAAATCGAGTAAGGATTATATTTGTCCATGCTGCGGAAGTTTATCGAGAAATAGAGTTTTTTGGGATTATTTTTCTACAAAATTTTATCCAACCATTCAAAAAACTTCTTCAATACTTCATTTCTCGCCACATCGGTATGTTCGAAAAACATTAAAAAAACTACCAAATATTCAATATACGGATTCAGATTTTCTTTCGGACTCATGCATAAAGAGGTACGATATATGCTCAATTCATGAACCCAATGAAACGTATGATATTATTATTTGTTACCATGTTTTAGAGCATATTAAAAATGATATGCAAGCAATCAAAGAACTGTATAGAGTTTTAAAAAATGAAGGGGTTGTTTTTATTCAAGTACCATGGGGTAAAGAATTTATAGAAGAACCGCCAGAAGAAGAAAAATCTCCTCAGGAAAGATTAAAACTTTTTGGTCAAGAAGATCATGTTAGGATATATACTTTAGTTAAACTAAAAGAACGATTAATTTCGGAAGGCTTTATAGTAGAAGAAATTAATCATGCTAAAAACAATGATCATGCAGAATATTTTGGTTGGAACAAGGAAGATACTTTTCTGTTATGCAAAAAAAATATAGCTCTATAACAAGATGCGTCTTATTAAAAAATTAGTTTTTCCATTGGTATTGTGTATTGTTGTGTTGGTTTATTTACCGATGTTTAATAATGGGTTTGTAAATTTAGATGATAATCGTTTTGTGTTAAAAAATGATTGGATACAAGAATTCTCCCTAACTAACCTAAAGCATATGTTTACTGATAGTAAAGAAGGGCATTATCAGCCGATAACTTGGGTTATGTATAGTGTTCAATATGCTTTATTTTCAATAAACGCAAAAGGATATCATCTAGTTAGTTTAATAGTTCATTTAATGAACATCATATTATTAGCATTCATACTATCTAAATTTACTAATAATAAAAACTTAATTTATGCTTGTTGTCTGGTATTTGGCATCCATCCTATACACGTAGAAGTAGTAGCGTGGAAATCGGCACAAAGTACTCTCTGGTATAGCTTTTTTACTTTATTCTCCATTTGGAATTACATACAATATTTACATAGTAACCATAAAAAATACTTTGTGTTATCATCATGCGCATTTATATTGGCTGTTTTTTCAAAATCAGCAGCGGTAATAATTCCTTTATATTGGGTATTATTTGATTATTATTTTAAAAAAAATACATGTATAACATCTGTTATTCGAAAAGCACCTTTTTTCTTATTTTCATGCGTAATGATTATTATGGCAGTATGGTCTTCTAAAAAATTTGGATCATTTAATCAACCCGATGTACCCTATACTATTTTAGATCGATTTTTTATTATTTCTTACGCATTGTTTTTTTATATATCAAAATTTTTTATACCCATTCAATATTCAGCGATACATTTTAATCCTTTAAAAAATGGCATTTTTTTACCATTTTACTTTTATTTAGTTCCTTTTTTTATGATTGGTTTTTGGGTTGCAGTATATTATGCTTTTAAACAGAAAAAAAATGTTTTTATACTATTGATGGGATTATTTATAATTCCATTAATATTAGTTTCACAAATTGTTTCCATTGGAAATACAATTGCAGCTGAGCGGTATGCTTATTTAGCTATAATTCCACTAAGTTTTTTTCTAATATATATAGTATTTATTCTACTAAAAAACGTAAAAATTCAGTACGCGATTTTTGGGTTAATTATTTCGATATTTTCTTTTCAAACTGTTCAAAGAATAAAAGTATGGAACAATAATTTCGACTTATATTCAAACATGATTTCAGAATACCCTAATCAATACTATGCGTATTATGCATTTAGTGTATCGTTATATGATATGTCGTTGTATACCAATGCATTAAATTATGCTAAACAAGGCGAAAAATTAAAGCCAAATTCTTCAAAATTACAATATATAAAAGGTCTTATTTACGTTTCATTGCAACAGCCAGACAGTGCGATAATTTCGTTTAGCAAATGTATAGCTAATGATTTAAAAAACAAAGATGCTTATTATAATCGTGCATTAGCATACAGCCAAATAAACGAATACGAAAAAGCAATTAGAGATTTAACCATTGTATTAGGATATGAACCATCACATAAATTAGCTTTACAAAGTAGAGCCAATCTTAAATATATTATTAAAGATTATGTTGGAGCATTGGCTGATATACAAAAAATAGAATCGTATTAT
Source organism: uncultured Flavobacteriales bacterium (assembly GCA_964512145.1). Taxonomy (GTDB): domain Bacteria; phylum Bacteroidota; class Bacteroidia; order Flavobacteriales_G; family JALEGO01; genus CAYOHR01. The sequence continues at coordinate 21,682 of CAZEIM010000041.1, read as the reverse complement.
GGTAAGAGCACTTTTTTAGAAAAAAATAAAGAAAAGATACTTTTAAAGATCAAAGAATTAAATTAACAAAATTATTCAGATAAACTAACCTTTTTCTTCGGACCTCCTCCAAAAGTAAAATTAAATCCTGTTCTTACATTCACAAACTTTGCATGTTGGGGTAACATAATTCCTAATACATTATCTGTTAATGCATGAAATTGAAACGCTCCACCATTTATTCTAAATCCAACTCCAATATTTGTCCACGCGTTATTAAAATAATTGTAAGAAACGGAAGCATGTAACCATTTGCCAACCTTGCTTGAAAAATACAAAGAAACACCACTAAGCATAGTTTGTTGATATGGTCTTAATAATAAAACACCTCCAGCTCGCTGATTTTCGGTAATTTTATATTCACCTCCAAACCTTATTTCGGTAGGTAAAGATGTTTTGTATGAATTAGAAGTTGTGTCAAACTGTAGTAATGCCTCAATACTATCTGTTAACTGTTCTATAGCTTTGTCAAAAGCGCTGTCTCCATCAAAAAATACACCTAATGGGAGTCCATTATATGTATAAGATGTTTTTTCTTGAGAACTGGCAAAATTTTTAACGTGATGAGTCCATGAAATAGAACCTAAATTAATGACACTGGCCGATAACTGAATGTTATCATTTAATTGATATGTAGCTCCTAAATCAATCGCAAAACCGCTGTTTCCCTTCCCAGAAATATTATATGGTAAAGAAGTAGATGTATCTGAAGAAAATAATCCGGATGAGTTTATTAAAATACTGGAAGACAATGTAATATCATATGCGCTGTCTGGATTAGTTAAAATACTAATATCCGATAATTCTGTATGAATATTACTCATACCTTTTAATAATTTAAATTGCCCACCAACTTGTAATTTTTCGGTTACTTGTCTAGAATATCCTAAGGAAAACTCTCTGTAGTGCATCATATTTAAAGCAAATCCAAATTGCAACTCTTCGCCTGCACTGGGAGCATTTCCTTCCCATAAAAACTGAAAAAATCCTTTTGGATAATTTAATTGAGTCATAATTTGCTCACGAACACCCAAATGAAAATAATTTTTTTTAATTTTAAATCCGGCAGTAAATAACTCAATATTATTTTGAAATAATAGATTATTCTTAGCATTTAACTTTGATAATGCATTTGCAAAATCAACCACTAAAGAATCTCCTTGAGGAAAAATTAAGTCAGAATACTTAAATCCACTATTTGATAAGTGAAAACTTAATGAGGAAAGTAAAGGAAATCCTATTTGCACATTACTTTCTGGAACAAAAGCAGGATTTACATAAAATCTCTGTTGCATATTAGATAAAGTATACAATGTAAAGTCTTGTGAAAAAGAAACATTACAATAAATAACTATCAAACATTGAGTTAATAAAATTTTTTTCATGTTTATTATTTTGAAGATGCTGTTAATTTAGTTTTTACTCCAATTTTTACCCCTAACTGATAATCGCTGTAAATTTTAACATTTGTTGTAGCATTGTTTAAGGTAGTTGCTTTAGCCACAAGAACAATTTTACGAATGTTTTCAAATTTTTTAACTCGTTCAGCAGTATAGGATGATTCAATGATTAGTTTACCTAAAAGCGTTGATCTTCCATTTGCATCAACTTGTGCCGAAGGAATTATTTTAGTACCTTCTAATAAACTATCTACTATTATATTGTTTTCATTTAAAAAATATCCTTGTATAGCAATATCCATTGGAAACTGGTTACTCACAATAGATTTTAAAGTAAGCGATACCAAATCTAAGCTTACCCCTTCTTCATTACTTCCGCCTCCAGATGAACCAGTACCTGAATCTTCGGATAATGAAAATTCAATAGTATCTCGCAAGGTAAAAATATTGGCCGAACCATATAATGGTAAACTCACCTCTGCATTTACCCTAAATTTACTGGTATCTAACACAAAACATTGTTGAGTTGTTCCGGGTTTAGTACCGATATTAACGGCATAGGTTATTAATTTTGGCTGATCGTTTATAAAATTAACTATTCCAGAGTTTGCTAGAGTAAATGATCCGGAAAGTGTTTGACCAATTTGAGTTAAATCAGGACTTACAATGGGTAGGGGGGAAGGGATATCTGAATTACCAGTTAAATCATGCGTAACACCGCTATTGGTATTAACACCAATAATTTGAGAAAATGAGGCTTGCAAAGGAACTCCTATTGAATTTAAAAATGTAAATTTTATCGAGGGGTTTACTAACTTAAATTGCCCAATACCTTGCGCAATGCTAAATAAAGATAATTCTAGAGAATCTACACCACTATTAACGGGTGAAACATCTAAATATCCATACAATCTGCTAAACTTTAAATTTTCTAGAGTACCATTACATGAAATTTGATCTCCAATATTTACTTGATTTCCATTTCCATTTACAACAATATTGTATTGAATTTCTAATTCATTATACGAAGTACCATTTTTTGATAAATCCATGGTATATCCTTCAATATTAACATTTCCGTTATAAACAGTAGGAGTGGTGCCTGCATAATTTAAATTAATGTTTTCAGTTAATGTAACACCATTTTTGCTTAAACCCGGAAATGTTAACTGTATAGTAACATCATGTAAAAAAGTAGATTGAAAATTAAACTGCACAGAGCCAGACTTTAAAACCGCACTGTCAATTTTATTATTGGGTCCTCCGTCAAATGGAAAAAATTGATTGGAGTTAAATTGAACGGATGAACCAAAATACGATGGTATAAAAAGTGATGATGATAAAGAAACATTAAAAAGTGTTGGGTTAAACACAATAGCATCTTCAGCACTTAAAGAAATCAACTCACTATTGTACACCAATGTAACTAATTTGTCCGAACCAACTTGAATTAAATTTCCGGTGTTTCCTTTAGCTAATAAATCTTCAATGGAATAAGAAGAATAAACCAATGGGATAGCAAATTCAGGATCCCACTGCAAATTTTTAAAAGCCTTTTCAATTTTTTCAGAGTTAAAATAATCTTTGGTACAAGCTCCAACTATTATAAGAATTGAAAATAACCACCATAATCTTATGCGTTTCATACTATTTTAAATTTTGTAAAACAATATTAACGTACTATTTAGTATTGTTTATATATAGTCCAAAAAATTATCCATACAACTTTGTTAACAAGTTAAATTTAACTCTTCTATTTAACATAATATAAATTATAAGACAAACTTTATTTTTATCTATTAAAGATTATTTTACTTTTGAAAGTAAAAAATGAAATTCCTGATCGTAAGAATAACCATGATTTTATGGATAATTCAATTATATTCAGTTTATTCCAATGTTCAGCTTACAAAAGACACAACTAAACTAAACATGTACTTAAATGGTTTTTTAGATGTATATTATGTTTATGATTTTAACAAACCTAAAACTATAGCAAGACAACCATTTTTATTTAATCACAATCGTCACAACGAAGTAAATGTTAACCTAGCATTTTTAAGCCTTCGTATAGATGAAAAAAAAATAAAAGCAAACTTTGGTATTCGAACAGGAACGTATGTTCAAGATAATTATGTAAACGAATCAACACTAAGTCAATTTATACACGAAGCAAATATTTCGTTAGCTTTGAATCAAAAAAATAATCTTTGGTTGACTGCCGGGATTATGCCATCGCATATTGGGTTTGAAAGTGCAATATCTATTGATCAGTGGACATTAACCAGATCATTACTGGCTGAAAATTCACCCTATTATTTAGCCGGTTCAAAAATAACCTTAATCCCTTCTCCAAAGCTTGAAATTTCAGCATTAATATTAAATGGATGGCAAAGAATTCAGAGATTAAATGGAAACTCCTTGCCTAGTTTTGGAACCCAATGTATATATAAACCAAAGCAAAATATCACCTTCAACTGGAGTACTTTTATTGGTACAGATGACCCTGATATTACAAGAAGAATGAGATATTTCAATAACCTATATGCTCAATTTAGGCTGAATAAAATTCTAAATATTTTGTGTGGAATGGATGTAGGTTTTCAACAAACAAATAAAAGAAGTTCAACCTATTATAATTGGTTTAGTCCGGTTATCATAAGTCAAATAAACGTTTCAAATTCCATCAAAACGTCTTTTCGAGCAGAATATTATCAAGATTATAATCAGATAATAATACCCGTTAATGATGGAAATACATTTTCTACCATCGGTTTTTCATGGAATATCGACTATTCAAAAAATTCTAATTTTTTAGGCAGAATGGAAGCTCGTTGGCTAAACAATAAGGATAGAATATTTTGGTCAAACAATCAACCTAGTTATAACCATTTTTTTGTATCCATGTCATTAGCTGTTAAATTCTCCGAATTGCTTAAACAATAAAACTAATTCTTGTACAAACGTATTCAAAATAGTATTATAATTTTATTACCCCTGTTGTATAGCTTATTTATATATATGTTTTGTAGAGGAGATTATACACATATTCGAAAATTCTTTAATATATTTCTATCCCTCCCCTGTTGTGTTTCTTGCAAAAATATACCGTATGTTTTTAAATATAATATCCCAGCTGCTTGCTGGATGATTTCATTTTTAATGGGAATGTATTTTTTAGGACTTAAAAAACATGCTTTATTTTCTTTTCCCTGGTTTATAGTGCTATTATTTGAAATGTCACAATATTTTAAATTCACCAATGGAACTTTTGATGTTTGGGACATTATTCTTCCAAGTATACTTTTTTTATTTTTTATAGCCTATTTATTTTGTTTTAGAAATAATAATTACAAACAAAAAAACTCACATTTAATCGTGTTTTCAATATTTTTTATTTTAATTTTATTTTTAGCCGATACAACTCAACCATAAAAAACAAAGAAATGCTAATTTTAAAAATAAAAAGGCTTAATAAATGATGACTTTTATTGAAGGATACTTTATTGGAATAGGCACCATACTTTTTATTGGTCCGGTGTTTTTTACACTCATTAAAACGGCCTTGCATAAAGGAGTAAAAGCCGGTTTATTTGTAGTATTAGGAATATTTTTTAGCGATATTTTTTGCGCAACTATTTGTTATTTGGGTGGGAATTTTGTAGTGAATAATGACCAAAATACTTTTTGGCTGTCATTAACAGGTGCTTGCATTCTCTTGTTCATGGGATTAAAATATGTAGTATTTCCTCAAACTGACTTTGAAAAAAAATCAAGAATTCTTAACTCAAAAGATTACTCCATGTATTTTTCTCAGGGGTTTTTAGTAAATTTAATCAATCCGTTTGTATTTGTTATTTGGTTGGGTATGCTGGGAATTGCTAATACACGACACGAAAATATGGAATATCTTTTTTTAGCTTCTGTTTTGTTGGGGATTTTATCTACCGACATCCTAAAAGTATTATTAGCACATAAAATAAAACCTTATATTAACCCAAGGTATTTAAGTAAAATGTATAAAATTTTTGGTTGGATATTAATATTTTTTTCAGTTCGATTATTTATATATAGCATCTATCATTAAGATATAAAAGATATTTTAATAATTCATCGTGTCTATTTCCAAACTCTTACTATTTTTGTTTAAAAGCTACTGAATGCAAAATACGTTAAAAGCCCCTATTGAAACAGCAAAGGAACTTGGATTGTTAGAGGAAGAATTTAATGCAATTGTAAATTTTTTAGGTCGTGAACCTAATTTCACAGAGTTGTGCATCTATTCGGTCATGTGGAGTGAGCATT